>NZ_CP095554.1:2003333-2344166 GCF_023078375.1 Roseomonas gilardii subsp. gilardii
GTGGACGGCAAGACGCATTACCCGCTGGGTGCGGCGGAGATGGCGAGCTGGATGGAGCGCTTCGTCACCGAGGACGGGGTGAACCTGATCGGCGGCTGCTGCGGCACCTCCACCCCGCATATCCAGGCGCTGGACGCGATGCTGCGCAAGCATGGCGGCGCCGCGCACCGGCCCGCGCCGGTGCCCCGCAGGCCCGTCTGGGTGCCCTCCGTCGCCAGCCTCTACGGCGCCACGGCGCTGCGGCAGGAGAACGCCTATTTCTCCATCGGCGAGCGCTGCAACGCCAATGGCTCCAAGGCCTGGCGCGAGCGGCAGGCGGCGCATGACTGGGACGGCTGCGTCGCCATGGGGCGGGAGCAGGTGGGGGAGGGCTCGAACTCCCTCGACATCTGCACCGCCTTCGTCGGCCGGGATGAGATGGCCGAGATGAACGAGGTCGTCCGCCGCTTCACCGGCAGCGTGAACGCGCCGCTGGTGATCGATTCCACCGAGACGCCGGTGATCGAGGCGGCGCTGAAGCTGCATGGCGGCAAGCCGATCATCAACTCGATCAACTTCGAGGATGGCGAGGGGCATGCGACGGACCGCATGATCCTGGCGAAGAGGTTCGGCACCGCCGTGATCGCGCTGACCATCGACGAGGTCGGCATGGCGAAGACGGCGGAGGACAAGCTCCGCATCGCCGAGCGGCTGGTGGATTTCGCCTGCAACCGGCACGGCTTGCCGCAGTCGGACCTGATGATCGATCCGCTGACCTTCACCATCGCCACGGGCAACGAGGACGACCGCAAGCTCGGCCTCTGGACGCTGGAAGGCATCCGCATGATCCGGGAGAAGTTCCCGGACATCCAGATCATCCTGGGCCTGAGCAACATCTCCTTCGGCCTGAACCCGGCGGCGCGGCATGTGCTGAACTCGGTCTTCCTGGACCATGCGGTGAAGGCGGGGATGACCGGCGCCATCGTGCATGTCAGCAAGATCAAGCCGCTGCACCTGATCCCGCCGGAGGAGGTGAAGGTCGCCGAGGACCTGATCTACGACCGGCGCGCCGAGGGCTACGACCCGCTGCAGAAGCTGCTGGAGATGTTCCAGGGCCGCAAGGCTGCGGAGGTGGGCGCGCGCAAGAAGGCCGAGACGGTCGAGGGGCGGCTGAAGGAGCGGATCGTCGATGGCGACCGCAAGGGGCTGGAGGAGGACCTCGCCGCCGCCATGGCCGCCGGGCACACGCCGCTCGCCATCATCAACGAGCTGCTGCTGGACGGCATGAAGACGGTGGGCGAGCTGTTCGGCGCCGGCAAGATGCAGCTCCCCTTCGTGCTGCAATCCGCCGAGACGATGAAATCCGCGGTCGCCTGGCTGGAGCCGCATATGGAGCGGACCGAGGGCCAGGAGAAAGGCACCATCGTCCTCGCGACCGTGAAGGGCGACGTGCATGACATCGGCAAGAACCTCGTCGACATCATCCTGACCAACAACGGCTACAAAGTCGTCAATCTCGGCATCAAGGTGCCGTTGCAGCAGATGGTGGAGGCGGTGCGGCAGCACCGCGCCAACGCCATCGGCATGTCCGGCCTGCTGGTGAAGTCCACCGTGGTGATGCGCGAGAACCTGGAGGAGATGGCGCGCCAGGGGCTGGAGGTCCCGGTGCTGCTCGGCGGGGCGGCGCTGACGCGGAACTATGTCGAGGATGATTGCGTCCGCGCCTATGCGAAGGACGGGACGACGGGCCGCGTCGCCTATGCCCGGGATGCCTTCGACGGGCTGCACCTGATGGACCGGGTGATGGGCAACGACTTCGACGGCTATCTCGCCGCCTTGCAGGCGCGCCGGGTGGGCAAGTCGAAGAACGAGAAGCGCACGCTCGGCGTCGCGGACCCGCGCGGCTTCGCGCCCGTGGACGTCAACGAGGCCCAGGCGCGCCGGAAGCGGGTGACGGAGGGCGAGGCGGTGCCGGTCCCGCCCTTCTGGGGCGCGCGGGTGGTGGAGGCCCCGCCCAAGGCGATCATCCCCTTCATCAACGAGCGCTCGCTCTACCAGTTCCAGTGGGGCTTCCGGAAGCAGGGCCGCTCGCTGGAGGATTTCCTCGGCTGGGCCAAGCAGGAGCTGCGCCCGGTGCTCAAGCGCATGCTGGCGCTGACGGAGCAGGAGAACATCCTCCATCCGCAGGCCATCTACGGCTACTGGAAATGCGCGGGGCAGGGGAACGACCTGATCCTGTTCGAGGAGGACGGCGTGACCGAGGCCTGGCGCGTCACCCTGCCGCGCCAGCCGAAGCAGGATGGCGAGTGCATCGCGGATTTCGTGCGCGACGTGGAGGAAGGGCCGGAGCACCGCGACGTCATCGGCCTGCAGGTCGTGACGGTGGGGCAGAGGGCCTCCGACGTGGCGCGGGAATGGTTCGAGGGCAACCGCTACCAGGACTATCTCTATCTGCACGGGTTGTCCGTGGAGATGGCCGAGGCGATGGCAGAGTATGTCCACAAGCGCATCCGCGCCGAATGGGGCTATGCCGGGGAGGATGACCGCGACATGGACCGGATGCTGCAACAGGGCTACCGGGGCGGCCGCTATTCCTTCGGCTATCCGGCCTGCCCGCGGCTGGAGGACCAGGAAGGGCTGCTGAAGCTGCTGGGCGCCGAACGGATCGGGGTGAGCCTGTCGGACGAGCATCAGCTTCATCCGGAGCAGTCAACCTCCGCGATCGTGTTGCACCACCCCCGCGCGAAATACTTCTCAGTTTGACCGGGGACGGGCTATGCCCGCCTCATGTCGATCTCGCTGACCGAACGCACCGCCTGGACCAGCCTGGCTGTGGGCCTCTTCGCGTGCTGTCCCTGAAGGGGACGGCCTGGTGGCTCACGGGCAGCACCGCCTTCTTCGCGGAGATGCTGGAGACGGTGGTGAACGTGGCCGCCGCCTCGGCGGCGCTGCTGGCCGTGCGCTATTCGGCCATGCCGGCGGATGACAACCACCCCTACGGCCATGCCAAGGTGGAATACTTCTCCGCCGTGCTGGAGGGGGCGCTGATCGTGGTCGCCGCGACCCTGATCCTGCAGGAGGTCTGGGCCGCCTGGCAGAATCCGCGCGCCCCGGACCAGCCGGTGATCGGCCTCGCCCTTTCCACCGCCGCGGCGGTGGTGAACGTGATCTGGGCGACGATCCTGCGCCGGCGGGGCAAGCAACTGAGCTCACCCGCCCTGGTGGCTGATTCGCACTACCTGATGGCAGATGTCGTCACCTCGGTCGGCGTGGTGATCGGCGTGGCGCTGGTGACGGTGACGGGGCTGCTCTGGCTCGATCCGCTGATGGCGGGGGTGACGGCGGTGATGATCCTCTTTTCCGGCCTGCGCCTGCTGCGGGAAAGCGTGGGCGGCCTGATGGACGAGGCGGCGCCGCCGGAACTGGTGGCGCAGATCCGCGAGCATGTCTCCACCAACGCGACCGGGGCACTGGAGGCGCATGACCTGCGCACCCGCCGGGCCGGGCGCTTCACCTTCATCGACTTCCACCTCGTGGTGCCCGGCGGCATGTCGGTGGACGAGGCGCATGGCATCTGCGACCGGATCGAGGGCACGCTGAAGCAGGAACTCGGCAATGTGGTGATCTCGATCCATGTCGAGCCGGATGGGAAGGCCAAGCACAGCGGCGTCGTGGTGCTGTGAGCCGGGTGTGCTGAGAGGCGCCGGTTCCGCGTTATGAGGGCGCTGCGCCCCCTGCCGGGACGGACCGCCTGGGCGTTGCGTCCGGGGGGACGGCCTCCACGCCGGGCTGCCGGCCGTTCCCCGGCCTGCCTCCCCGCGGACGTCCCCATTTGGGCGCCGCCGCTTTCGCTGCTGCTGCATGGCATCGCGCTGGCGGCGCTGCTGGGGCTGCTGACGCCGGAGGCGGTGCATGAGCCGGTGCGGATGACCGGCATCCCCCTGGTCTGGGTCGGGGAGGGGGAGGGCAGCAGCGCCCCGCGCCTCGCCGAACTGCCACCCCCGGTGGCGGCGGCCCCGCCCGAGGCGCCGGAGACCCCGCCCGTGCCGCCAACCCCAGACGCCGCGCCCGTGCCGCCCCTGGCCCAGGCCGCCCCGGCGCCCGGCATGGAGGCCCCGCCTGCCATGGAGACGGGGAACCTCCCCCTGCCGCCTCCTGATGCGCCGGTGCCCGTGACCTCGCCGGTCCCGGCGGTGGGGACCTCACCGAAGCCCCTGGACGACCTGCCCCTGCCGCCACCGCCGCCCAGCCCGCCGCAGCGCCGTCCCGCGCCGCCGCAACCGCCCGCCCAGGCCGCGCCGTCGCCCGATCCGGGGCAGGCGAAGCTGGCGCTCGATGCCTCTGTGGGCGGCCTGCGGCTCGGCGCCGGCAGCGGGGGCATTCCGGGGAAAGCCGTGGCCCGGCCATGCCCGCTGCGGGCTGCGCCGAAGCCATCGGCCTGCCGCCGGGCGGGGCCGGGCACCACAATGCGGGTTTCGTCGGGCTGCGGCTGCGCCTGTCCGACGATGGCCGGGTGGTGGAGGCCAGGGTAGCAGTGAGCAGCGGCTTCCCCGCGCTGGACGACTGGGCCCGGACGCGGATCAAGCGCTGCCGCTTCACCCCCGCCCTGCGCGATGGCCGCCCGGTCTGGTCGAGCTACAACACCTCCGTCTATTTCGATGAAGCCCACTGATTCTGGGCCCACTGACCCTGGAGAAGCCCTCATGGTGAAGCTCGACGTCATCACCACGCGCGGCGGCGATGGCGGGGAAACCTCGCTGGGCGATGGCACGCGGCTCCGCAAGGATGCGCTGCGGATCGCCGTGATCGGCACGGTGGATGAGCTGAATGCCTGCCTGGGCCTGGTCCGGCTGCACACGGGCAGGCTGCGGGAGGCGGATGCCATGCTGGCCCGCCTGCAGAACGACCTCTTCGATCTGGGCGCCGATCTTGCCGTGCCCGGCGCCGATCCCGGCCGGCTGCGGATCAGCGACCGGCAATGCGCCCGGCTGGAGGCGGAGGTGGCGGCCATGAACGCCGCGATCCCGCCGCTACGCTCCTTCATCCTGCCCGGCGGCACGCCGGGGGCGGCGCAGGCCCATCTGGCGCGCACCGTGGCACGGCGGGCGGAGCGCGAATTCGTGCAGCTCGCCAGCCAGGAGGTTCTGAATCCGGCGGCGCTGCGCTATCTGAACCGGATGTCTGATCACCTCTTCGTTATGGCGCGCCACCTGAATGAGGACGGGGCACGCGATGTCCTGTGGATTCCAGGGCAGAATCATTAACGGACAACGCTCTTTCGTGATGTGTCACGAATTCGCCCAACCCTTGCCAAAACCCCGCGATCTAAGCCGTTAGCAACCCATCCCGCCCCGCCTGTGCCGGGCGGGCCATCTGCCACCATTCGTTGCGGATGGTGGGCCGGGCCATCCCTCCCCTGCGAAGGGCGGGACCCGGCTGACGCGTTCCTGTTTTTTCGGAGGTGCCGGTGCTCCGCCGCGACCTGCTCGCCACGATTCCCGCCGCGTTCGCCCTTGCCGGGGCGGCGCATGACGCCTCGGCCCAGACCTCTTCCGGCGGGGGCCAGCCATCCGATGCCCCGGCGCCCTTCGACGGCAATTCCGTGCGGAGCATGGCGCGGGACCTCGCCGCCAAGCCCTTCCGCGCGCCGGACAGCGACCTGCCGCGCGAACTGGCCGCCCTGACCTACGACAAGTACCGCGACATCCGTTTCAACCCGCAGCGTGCCTGGTGGCGCGATGGCGGGCTGCCTTTCCAGATGCAGCTCTTCCACCGCGGCTTCCTCTACAAGCAGCGGGTGGAGATGTACGAGGTCGCGGAGGGCAGGGCGCAGCGCATCCTCTACAGCCCGGACCTGTTCAGCTTCCAGAACCTGGAGCCGCCCAGGCCCGCCGATCTCGGCTTCGCCGGCTTCCGCCTGCATGCGCCGATCAACCGGCCGGACTATTTCGACGAGGTCTGCGCCTTCCTCGGCGCCTCCTATTTCCGCGCCGTGGCCAAGGACCTGATCTACGGCCTTTCGGCGCGCGGCCTCGCCCTCAAGACGGCGGAGCCCTCGGGCGAGGAATTCCCCTTCTTCCGGGCCTTCTGGGTGGAACGGCCCCGGCCGGGGGTGAACTCGGTCACCGTCTGGGCCCTGCTCGACAGCCAGAGCGCCGCGGCCTCCTACCGCTTCACCATCCGCCCGGGCGCGGACACGGTCTTCGACACGGAGGCCACGATCTTCCCGCGCGTGGACATCGCCGCCGCCGGCATCGCGCCGCTGACCAGCATGTTCTGGTTCGCCGCCAATGACCGGGGCGGCGTCGATGACTACCGCCCCGCCGTGCATGATTCCGACGGGCTGATGATGCTGTCCGGCCGGGGCGAGCAGATCTGGCGGCCGCTGCACAATCCGCGTGACCTGCAGGTGAGCTATTTCGGCGATGTGAACCCGCGCGGCTTCGGGCTGATGCAGCGCAAGCGCGCCTTCACCAATTTCGACGACCTGGAGGCGCGCTACGAGCGCCGCCCGAGCGCCTGGGTGGAGCCGATCGGCGACTGGGGCGAGGGCGCGGTGCAGCTCGTCGAGATCCCGACCAGTTCCGAGATCCACGACAACATCGTCATGGCCTGGCGGCCGAAGGAGCCGCTGAAGGCCAAGGGGGAATACGGCTTCGTCTATCGCCTGCACTGGCTGCCGCAATGGACGGGCCGGCCGGAGCTGGGGCGGGTGACGGACACCCGCGTCGGCGCCGGGATCAACAACCGGAACGCGCGGCTCTTCGTCATCGGCATGGCGGGCGGCAAGCTGGATTCACTGCCCGCCGAGGCGAAGCCGGCGCTGGAGGTCACCTCCGACAAGGGGCAGATCCGCAACCCCGTGGCGCAGCCCAATGGCGAGACCGGGGGCTGGCGTGTCTCCTTCGAGCTGGAGCCGGGCGGCGAGACGCAGGTGGAACTGCGCGCCGTGCTGCGCCTGGGCGACGAGCCGCTGGCGGAAAGCTGGGTGTACCGATGGACGGCGTGACGGCGGACACGCCGCGCCAGCCCCATCCCGCCGACCCCGGCTGGCATGCCCTGCCGTCCGAGGCGCCGCTCGCCATGCCGGTGCAGGACCTGCGCGGCCCCGCGCCGCCGGGCGGGCCGTCCGGTCGTCCCTCCGCCCCCCGCCTCATGGCGCTGCGCCGGCTGCTGGTGATCGGGGGCGCCGTCGCGCTGACGGCGCTCGGTGGGCGGGAGATGTATCTCGTGCTCGACCTCAGCCGGCCGACCACGTTGCAGATCGTGCTTTTCCTGCTCTTCCTCGTGCTCTTCGCCTGGGTGGCGCTCAGCTTCACCTCCGCCCTGGCGGGATTCTTCCGCATGCTGGCCGGTCCGGACCGGCGGCTCGGCATCTCCGCGCGCGACCCGCTGCCGGAGCTGCGCGGCCGTACGGCGCTGCTGATGCCCGTCTATAACGAGGCGCCGGACCGGGTGATGGCGGCCTTGCAGGCGATGCACGAATCCCTGGCGGCGCTGGGGGCGGGCGGGCATTTCGACATCTTCATCCTGAGCGACACCACCGACGCCGATGCCTGGGTGGCGGAGGAAGCGGCCTTCCTGGCACTGCGCGACCGCACCGGGGACCACGAGCGCATCTTCTACCGCCGCCGCCCGAAGAACACCGAGCGCAAGTCGGGAAACATCGCCGAATGGGTAACGCGTTTCGGCGGCGCCTATCCCCAGATGCTGATCCTCGATGCCGACAGCGTCATGGAGGGGGAGACGCTGGTGCGTCTCGCCGCCGCGATGGAGCGGCACGAGGATGTCGGGCTGATCCAGACCCTGCCTGTGATCGTCAACGGCCGCTCGCTCTTCGCGCGGATGCAGCAGTTCGCGGGGCGGGTCTACGGGCCGCTGATCGCCGAGGGCATCGCCTGGTGGCATGGCACCGAGGGTAACTACTGGGGCCACAACGCCATGATCCGCACCCGCGCCTTCGCGGAACAGGCGGGCCTGCCGCAGCTGCGGGGGCGCAAGCCCTTCGGCGGCCATATCCTGAGCCATGACTTCGTCGAGGCGGCGCTGATGCGGCGCGGCGGCTGGGCGATCCACATGGTGCCCTCGCTCCGCGGGTCCTATGAGGAAAGCCCGCCCTCGCTGACCGACCTCGCCATCCGCGACCGGCGCTGGGCGCAGGGGAACCTGCAGCACATGGCGGTGCTGCCGGCGCGGGGCCTGCACTGGGTCAGCCGGCTGCACCTGCTGACGGGCATCGGCTCCTACATCACCGCGCCGCTCTGGTTCCTCTTCCTGGTGGTGGGCATCCTGACCTCACTCCAGGCGCGCTTCATCCGGCCGGAGTATTTCCCCTCCGGTCCCAGCCTTTTTCCCGACTGGCCGGTGGTGGACCCGGTGCGCGCCATGTGGGTCTTCATCGGCACGATGGGACTGCTGCTGGTGCCCAAGCTGCTCGCCTGGATCGCGCTGCTCTTCCGTCCGGCGGAACGGCGCGGCTGCGGCGGGGCCATCCGCGCCTTTGTCAGCATGCTGGTGGAAACAGTGATCGCAGGGCTGCTGGCGCCGGTCACCATGCTCACCCAGTCGGTGGACGTGGCCTCCATCCTGCTCGGCCGGGACAGCGGCTGGAACGCGCAGCAGCGCGAGGATGGCAGCCTGCCCTATCGCGAGGTGCTGCGGCTCTACTGGCGGCATACCGTGTTCGGCCTGCTCTTCGGCGCGGCCGCCTGGCTGGTCTCGCCCTATCTGGCGCTCTGGATGCTGCCGGTGGTCCTCGGCCTCGCCCTGGCGGTGCCGCTGGCGGGCTGGACGGCGCGGCGTGGGGCGGGGAGGCGCTGCGCCGCCTGGGGCTGCTGCTGATCCCCGAGGAGCGGCAGGCCCCCGCCGTGCTGGAGCGTGCCAACGCGCTGTTCCGCGAATGGCGGGACCGGCCCGCCGCGCCCGCCGAGGCTGTCCACCGCCTGGCCGGCGATCCGGTCCTGGCCGAGGCGCATCGCCGGATGCTGCCGCCGCCGCGCCGCCCGCGGCTCGATCCGCTCGATCCCGCGCTGCTGATGGGCATGGCGCGGGTGGAGGAGGCAGAAGGGCTGGAGGATGTGTTGCCGGCCCTGTCCCGGGCGGAGAAGGCTGCCGTGCTCGGCCATGCACGGGGCCTGGACCTGCTGCTGGCCATGGCGGGGCGGTGACGGCCCCGGTCAGCTTGCCGCCAGGACGGGCATCCAGCGCGCGAGCTGGGTCGGATCGCTGGGCTTGCCCAGCAGGAAGCCCTGGCCCTGGGTGCAGCCGGCCTCGCGGAGCTGCTGCAACTGGTCCGGGCGTTCGATCCCCTCCGCCGTGGTGGTCATGCCCAGCGTATGCGCCAGGGCGGCGATTGAGTTGACGATCGCCAGGGAGTCCGGCCGCACCGACATCTCCCGCACGAAGGACTGGTCGATCTTGATCTTGTCGAAGGCGAAGCTGCGCAGGTAGCTGAGCGAGGAATAGCCCGTCCCGAAATCGTCCAGCGCCGTGCTGATGCCGAGGTCGCGGAACTGGCGCAGGATCGCCGTGACGCGCTCGTTGTCCTGCAAAAGCGCGGATTCCGTGATCTCCAGCTCCAGCCGGCGCGGCGGCAGGCTGGAGGTTTCCAGCGCCGTGCGGACGGCCTGCACGATGTCCCCGCGCTGAAACTGGAGGGCCGACAGGTTCACCGCCACCCGGATCGGGTCCGGCCAGCGCATCGCCTCGGCACAGGCGCGGCGCAGCACCCATTCGCCGATGGGCACGATGAGGCCCATCTCCTCCGCCAGGGGGATGAACTGCGCCGGCGAGATCGGGCCGCGCTGCGGGTGGCGCCAGCGCAGCAGGGTTTCGAAGCCATTGAGCTGGCCACTCTCCAGGTCGAAGATCGGCTGGTAGAAGAGGGTCAGCTGCTCCTGCGCCAGGGCCGTGCGCAGGTCGGCCTCCAGCAGGGCGCGCTCATGGATCTCGGCCTCCATCGCATCCTCGAAGATGCGGTAGGTGCCGCGGCCGGATTCCTTGGCGCGATAGAGGGCGAGGTCGGCCTTGCTGAGAAGCTGGTCAGGCGTGATCTGGTTGTTCTGCGCCGCGGCGATGCCGATGCTCACGCCCACCACCACGACCCGCCCGGAAAGGCTATAGGGTGCGCCGATCACCTCGATGACGCGCTGGGCGAGGAGTTCCGCCTGATGCGGCTGGTCGGGCGAGCGGTGCAGCACGGCGAATTCGTCGCCGCTCAGCCGCGCCACGACCTCCGTGGAGCGCAGGCAGCCCTGCAGGCGCTGGCCCACCAGTTCCAGCAGGGCATCGCCGGCCGGATGGCCCAGCGTGTCGTTCACCAGCTTGAACTGGTCGAGGTCGAGGCAGAGCACGGCGATCTCGTCACGTCCGGGCCGCAGGTCCTGGAGCGCCTCCTTCACTTGGCTGCGGAAAAGGTGCCGGTTGGGCAGGCGCGTGAGCATGTCGTGATGCGCCATGAAGCGGATGCTGGCCTCGGTGCGCCGGCGCTCGGTGATGTCGTCATAGGTGGCGATCCAGCCGCCATCCGGCATCGGCTCCTGTGTCACCTCCAGGGCACGGCCCCCTGGAACCTCCACCACCAGCTCGGCGCGCTGCTGCTCTTTCGAGAGGCGGCGGTGCTCGTCCAGGCTGAGCTGTGCCAGATCACGCCCCGAACGCTGATGGCCGGCGAGGCGGAACAGCTCCTCCGCCCCCATGCCTTGCTGCACCGAGGCGGGTGGGATGTCGAAGAGATCAAGGAAGCGGACATTGCAGACGATCAGCCGCTGCGCCGAATCCACCATGCAGAGGCCCTGCGACATGTTGTTCAGCGCGGCATCGAAGCGCGTGTTCTGCATGTGGAGGTCGCGGTCGCGCTGCTGCAGGACCTCGTTCTGCGCCTGCGCCTCCAGCATTGCCTCCTGCACGTTCTCCTTGGCCTCGATCAGCTCCTGCTGGTTGTGGCTGAGGTCGGACACCAGCGCCTGCATCCGCGCATGGGTCTGCCGCAGCAGCCGGTTGTTGCCGAGCAGGAAGCCGACGAGGCCCAGGGAGCACAGGATCAGGCCGAGGAGGACACCCGAGAAGGTCCAGTGCAGCACCGTCAGGTCGCGCAGGTCCTGAGCGTTGCGCTCGGAACTGTCCCCATAGGCCGCCGCCGAGATCTGCAGCAGATCCTGGTTGAGCGGCCCCAGCAGGCGGAGCACCTCCTGCGGGATGCCGGCCTCGCCCAGCCGGGGCAGCAGGCCCTGGACCCGGGCGGTGACGTCATGCGCCTTCGCGATGTTCGCCGCCAGATCGGGGCGCCGGTCGAAGAACTCCCGCGCCTCGCCATTGCCGAAGAGCTGCAGCCGGTTCTTGAAGATGTCGAGCCAGAGCTGGACCTGTTCCTCGTCCCGGTCCCCGTCGGGCAGGGCGTAGAGGGCCACCATGGTCTGCAGCCGGTTCAGCTCCGGCACGGACTGGGTCACCAGCCAGGTGAGGTTGTAGCGCGACACGTTCTCCAGCGCCTGCTGGCGCTGGACGATCAGGATGGACAGGTAGAAGGCCGCGCCGATCAGCAGGATCGTGGCCGCCAGCAGCACGGATCGCGTACGGGAGGCCCAGGCCGGCAGGGTGATCGATGCCGGGAGCGCGGGAGGGTCGGCGGCAGGCGCCATCGGGAGGTTACTTGACGATCAGTCGCGTCACCTGCCAGGCGGAGCGCCCGTAGTAGCGCTGTGCACGGAGATCGGGATTGCTGTCATAGGGATAGACGATGAAGAAGGGGCCCTTGTCGCTGACCGGCATGTAGTTGCCGTCCCGCTTGAAGGCGAGCAGCGTGCCGAAGCGCGAGAAATCCTCCATCGGCAGCTCGGTCGTATACTCGTTGAGGGCCATGGCCTGCACCGCGGTGCCGAAGGCGCCCAGCTCCTCCATCAGCCGGGCCATCGGCACGCCCTCGAAGCGCACCGGCTGCTCGTACCAGGGGGTCTGGGTCACGATGCTGGCCATGCCCATGGCCTCCAGCATCGGGCGGTCGAGCCGGGCCAGATCGCCGTCGTTGAAGACCTTGATCTTGCCCGAGACCGTCAGCACAGGCTTGGAGGACGGCGACCCGAGCGGACCGGCGGCGCCGGTCAGCACGCCGCCCGTCAGGCCCGCCAGGAGCCTTGTCATGGACCGTCGCGTCAGCCGATCGTCCATCGTTGTCCTCTCCACAAGCGGGCGCCCAAGGCCATTTTAGCAAGCATACGTGATTTGGGTGGAATGATCACTCTCTCAGGTTGTATATTCCGCCCGATTTCCTCCCTCGATGCCGGGCCGGCCGGAATAGGTGCAGCCTTCCGCCAGGCCGTCGGGACCCCGCCGCACCGTGACGCGGTCCAGCCCCTCCAGATCGCTGGCGAGCTGGTTCCAGATCCAGCGCGCCACATTCTCCAGGCTGGGATGTTCCAGCCCCTCGATATCGTTCAGGTAGGTGTGGTCGACCTTCAGCCGCACCTTCTCCACCACCTGCTCCACCTCGTAGAGGTTATGCGACCAGCCATAGACCGGGTCCGGCTCACCCCGCAGGAAGACCTGTACCAGGAAGGAATGCCCATGCAGCCCCGAGAAGGGGGGAGCTGGTGCGCGGCCTCGAAGGTGAATTCCTTCAGGGTTTCAATCATGATCGTTCCCAAGCCGCAGGATGCGGCAAGCCTGAGAATTGTATCACAATGGAAACTTCAACCCCAGGATCTGAATGATTTATAAAATCAACCTTGGGTTGGAGTGTGGCATGCTTCCCGCTGTCCGGCGCCGATCGCTCCCGGGCCGCTTTGGAGGCGCCGGGCGGCGGTTGTCATCGGGCGCAGCTTGGCAGGTGGCTGGGATGATACCGAATAAAACGCGGAATGAAAGAAATTCTCATTCTCGTCTTTCGGTCTTGTTCTTGTGAAGGAAGCGACTGTTCTTCGGGATTGTTATTCCTTCATTGCGAGGAACAGGATGAGCCTGTCCTGGAACGCGTGGCGTGGGCCACGCCGCATCAATCGCAACCTGGAGGGCCTAAGGATGTCAGCAGCCTCGATGAACCACGCCGCTTGCGAGAAGTGCAGCTTCTTCGATCTGTACATGCCGCATCAGAGTGCGCCGAAGGAAGGCGAGAAACTGGGTCTCTGCCGCTACAACCCGCCGGTGACGCAGCCCAGCGCCGAAGCCCATGGACTCTGGCCCAAGGTTTCCAACGACGACTGGTGCGGGCACTACGAGCCCGAAACCAAGCACTGAGCTTTCTGGCTGGCATGGTCAGCCCCGCCCTCGCCCCATTCCGGGTGAGGGCGGGCTTCCGTCAGGCCAGAGGGATGCGGCGCCCAGGAATCAGGGCCAGGGATCAGGGAATGCCGATCAGCTTGTGGGTCTGCAGGGACAGCCGCCATTGTGGGTGTTCCAGGCAGTAGCGCACGGCCGCCTCGGTATGGGCCAGCCGGTCGGGGCCATCCATCGGCTGCAGGTAGAAGTACCGGAATTCCAGCGGCGGCAGGGAATCGGGCATCAGCGAGGGCTGCGGAAAGACGAGCTTCAGCTCGGAGCCGCGCCGGACCTTGAGTGGCGCGCCGGCCTTGGGGCTGATGCAGAGCCAGTCGATCCCCTCTGGAGGCTCCACCGTCCCATTGCTTTCCACCGCGATCTCGAAACCCCGCGCATGCATCGCCGCGATCAGAGGAGTGTCGAGTTGCAGCAGGGGCTCGCCCCCCGTGAAGACCACGTAGCGATGCGCGGCGCCGCCGGGCCAGGCGGCCTCGATCGCGGCGGCCAGGGCCTCGGCATCCGCGAAGCGCCCGCCGCCCTCGCCATCCATGCCGATGAAATCCGTGTCGCAGAACTGGCAGACCGCCGTGGCACGGTCCTCCTCCCGCCCGCTCCAGAGGTTGCAGCCGGCGAAGCGGCAGAAGACCGAGGGCCGGCCGGCCTGCGCGCCTTCGCCCTGGAGGGTCGCGAAGATCTCCTTGACGGTGTAGCTCATGCGCCCGCCACGGCCCGCAGGGGCATGGTGAGGTCGTTGATGCTGTCATCCGCCCGCTGCCACCAGCGCGGCGCTCCACCCAGGGCGGTGGCGGGCAGGAAGGCCAGCGGGTCGCCGTCGAAGGTGACGGTGTTGGTGGGCGTTTCCTCGATCCGGATGCCGGCGCAGCGCAGCCGGCCGCCATCCTCCGCCAGGAAGGCGTTCAGCTTGCTCAGGAAGAGGCAGGCCAGGATCTCGGTGGTCGGGTCGCCCGGCGTGACCAGGAGCCGGCCCAGGCGCTGGGGCTCGTTCTGACGGAACCAGGCCAGCAGCGGATCGCCCTCGGCGATCTGGAAGGCATGGTCCACCATCCCGTCGATCCAGCGGTGCCAGCGGGATTTCGCGCGCTCGAAGGGCTCGACCATGTTGGCATGGCCGTCCAGCGGCGCCGGGCGGGCTGCCTCCAGCCGCACCGTCACCGTCTCGTTGTGCCCGTGCGGCACGGCGCATTTCTCCGACCCGCCCGACAGCAGGCGGTGCCCCATGGCATAGCGGCGTGAGAAGACGAGACCGAACATGCGCGGTCCTCTAGACCAAGGCGTCCCCATGGAGAAGCGGGATGCGCCCGGCCCGGCTCCGCGTGCGCGGCAGGGCGGAGCGGGGTGGGGGCAGGCGGCCCGCCGCCTAGAATATCCAGGACAGGCCCTGGAAGCCGAGCCAGCAGATGGTGACGAGCACCGCCGCCGCGAAGAGGCAGCCCGCCGCGGTCAGAGCCACACCCCAGCCGACCAGCCGGTTGTCCCGCTCCACCACACCCAGGGCCATGACGATGTTGCCGAAGGCCGGGGGGCCGTTGGTGCCGGGGCCGGGCAGGATCAGCATCACGGCGCAGAGCACGGTGAGCCAGCCGACGAGCCGGTCGCCGGCGGGGAGGTGAACCAGCCGTCATGCGGATGCAGCCGGGCCTCGAAGCGCTTCAGCCAGCGGGAGGAGCCGCCGGACAGGCGGAAAAGGTCGGCCCGCCGGATCGAGCGCCGGGCCAGGAAGCCGGGCAGGGCCGGCACCTGGCGGCCCAGGCCCATCTGGAGGCCGAGCAGCAGCATGGGCAGGCCGAAGACGCTGGCCATGCCGGGCAGCAGCGCCGGCAGGCAGAGCAGCAGGATCAGCAGGCCGAAGGCGCGGTCGCCGAAGGCTTCCGCCATCTCGCCCAGGGTGATCCGCTCGCCCGGGCAGGCGGCTGCGACCTCCGCGATGATGCGGGAGATGGGGGCGCCTTCATGGGGATCGCCGCCGTGGGAGGCACCACCTGCGGGCGTGGAGGGGCCGGGCGTGGAAGGGGGCGCTGCGGCCGCAGGGCCGCCTCGTCGGAAACACCATCCATGCGGGAAAGCCTGCTCCTCCTCCCGGGGTCCTCGGGGCGGCCTTCACCGGCCCCCGGCCCGCAAGCTGGGGGTTAGGCGGCGGGAAAGCGAGGCCAAAAGTGGATTTTTCTCCATCCTATTACAATCGGTCACCTGTCGGCCCTCCCCGGGGGAGGCCGCCATGCTCCAAGAGGCACCATGCGGGATGTGGATCTGGCGCTCTGCCTGGCGGTCGATGTGTCCGCCTCGGTGGATTTCGACGAGTTCGGGCTGATGATGGGCGGCTTGGCCGCAGCCTGGCGGCAGGAGGCGCTGGTTGCCGCCGCGACCTCCGGGCCGCGTGGTGCGGTGGCGGTGACGCTGCTGCAATGGTCCGGCCCCGGGGCCCAGGCCCTGGCCGTGCCCTGGATGCCCGTGACCGATGCGGCCTCCGCCACCGCCCTGGCCGACGCGATCGACAACTCTCCCCGTTTGCCGCCGCCGGGGGCCACCGCGCTCGGCGAGGGCATGGCGGCCGGGCTGGTGCGGCTGGCGGGTTTCCCGGCCAAGGCGGAACGGCTGGTGCTCGATGTTTCGGGCGACGGGGCCGGCAATGCCGGGCGCCCTTCCGGCCCGGTGCGGGATCTCGCGGTCGAGGCGGGCGTGGTGGTGAACGGGCTGGCGGTGCTCAACGAGGAGCCGGACCTGCTGGCGCATTACGAGGCACAGGTGATCGGCGGCCCGGGCTGCTTCGCCATGACCTGCGCCGACTATGCCGATTTCGCCGGGGCCATGGCCCGCAAGCTGTTCCGCGAGATCCGCGGCAGCCTCTCCGTCTGATCTCCGGCCCCGCTCGGGACAGCCCCGCCGGGACAGCCCCATCCGGGACGTCATCTGGGACGTCCGCTCCGGAAGGTCTATCAGCGGAAGGCTGACCGGAGGGAAGAAAGCCATGGACAACCCGCTTCTGGCCCGGCTCCGGGTCCGGTATCCGATCATCCAGGCGCCGATGGCGGGCGTCTCCACCCCCGCTTTGGCGGCCGCCGTCTCGGAGGCGGGAGGACTGGGCTCCATCGGGGTCGGCGCCGTGGCGGCGCCGGCGGCGCGGGCGATGATCCGGGAGATCCGGGCCCGCACGGCGGCGCCCTTCAACGTCAACCTCTTCTGCCACCGCCCGACGCGGCGCGATCCGGAGCGGGAGGCCGCCTGGCTGGCGCGCCTGCGCCCCGCCTTCGCGGCCTTCGGCGCGGAACCTCCTGCGGCGCTGCGGGAGATCTATGCCAGCTTCCTCGCCGACGGGGCGATGCTGGCCATGCTGCTGGAGGAGAAGCCGCCGGTGGTGAGCTTCCATTTCGGCTTGCCCGATGCCGCCCGGCTGGCCGCGCTGCGCGAGGCCGGCATCACGCTCCTCGCCACCGCCACCAGCCCGCGCGAGGCCGCCCGGGCCGAGGAGGCGGGGGTGCATGCGGTGGTCGCCCAGGGCATCGAGGCCGGCGGGCATCGTGGGGTCTTCGATGGCCTGCCGGACGAGCGGATCGGCACCTTCGCCCTGGTGCGGCTGCTGTTGCGGCAAGGCCGGCTGCCGGTGGTCGCGGCCGGGGGGATCATGGACGGGGCCGGGATCGCGGCGGCGCTGCGGCTGGGCGCCTCGGCGGCGCAACTCGGCACCGCCTTCGTCGCCTGCCCGGAATCCTCGGCCAGCCCCGGCCACCGCGCGGCGCTGGTGGACGGGCGCGGCACGGTTGTCACCGCCGCCATTTCCGGGCGCCCGGCGCGCGGGCTGGAGAACCGCTTCACCGCGGAATTCGGCGCGGGCGAGGACGCGCCCGGCTACCCCTGGACCTATGACGCGGGCAAGGCGCTGCATCAGGCGGCCCAGGCGCGGGGCGAGGAAGGCTATGCCGCCTGGTGGGCCGGGCAGGGGGCGCCCCTGGCGCGCGCGATGCCGGCGGCGGCGCTGGTCGCCACCCTGGTGCGGGAGGCCGGGCTGGAGGGCTGATCCCGGTCATCGAGGGAAGCCGGAGGGAAAAGCCCGGCGCCGAGGCTTCCCTCGGCGTCGGGGCTGGCGCAGCCTGCCGCCTGTCCTGGCCATCCCGATCCAGAGGTGCTCCCCATGCTGCTGCTCACCCCCGGCCCCGTGCAGACCGACCCGCGGGTGCGCGCCGCCATGGCGGTGGACATCGCGCCCTGGGACCTCGACTTCCGCGCCGAATATGCCGAACTCCGCGAGAAGGTCGTGGAGGTGGCGGGCGGCACGCCCGGGCACCATGTCACCCTGCCGCTGCAGGGCTCCGGCCATTTCATCGTGGAGGCCGCGATCCGCACCTTCGTGCCGGTGGGCGGGGCCTTCCTGGTGCCGATGAACGGGCAGTATGCGGAGCGGATCTGGCGGCTGGCCAGCGAGGCGGGGCGCAGGCCCATCGCCATCCCCGTGCCCGACACCCGCCCGGTGACGGCGCGGGAGATCGCCGCCGGCTTCGCCGCGCATCCGGAGGCGAGCCATCTGATCGCCGTGGTCAGCGAGACCGGCAGCGGCATCGTCAACGACCCCGCCGTGATGGGGGAGGCGGTGCGCAGGGCCGGGCGGCGCATGATCCTGGACATGGTCAGCGCCTTCGGCGCCTGGCCCTTCCGCCTCGCCGAGCATGAGGAGATCGACGCCGTCACCTTCACCTCCAACAAGTGCCTGGAGGGCATGCCGGGGCTGGGCTTCGCCGTCTGCCCGGCCGACCGCACGCGTGAGCGCGCCGGCATGGCCGGGAGCTGGAGCCTCGACCTCGGCGACGTCATGGTCACCGCCGAGCGCGCGGGCTGGGGCTCCTTCCGCTTCACGCCGCCCGTGCAGGCGCTGCGTGCCTTCGGCGTGGCGCTGGAGCTCTACGAGGCCGAGGGCGGGCAGAGGGTCCGCCTCGCCCGCTACCGCGAGAACATGCGGGTGCTGATGGACGGGATGACGGCGCTGGGGCTGCGCCCCTATCTGTCGCCGGAACACCAGGGCCCGATCATCGCCACCTTCCAACAGCCGCCCGGGCCGGAGGCGGGCGGGCGCTTCGTGCTGCAGGATTTCGTCGATGCCCTGAAGCAGCGCGGCGTGCTGATCTCCAACTTCCACACGACCCAGGCCCCGACGCTGCGCATCGGCTGCATCGGCGCGATCACCCCGGACGACATGCGCCACGCCGTGGCGGTCATGGGCGAGGTGCTGGAGGAGATGGGCGTCCTCGCCTGAGACGGCGGCGGGTGCTACCGCCGGCCGGCCTCCCGCAGGGCGCGCATCCGGTCCTTCAGGCGGCGCAGGATACCGGGCCGGGTTTCCGGGCGGCGCTTCCAGTCGCGGCAATCGGCCCGGGAACGGCCGCAGCCCTTGCACCACCCGGTTCCGGAGTCGAAGCGGCACAGTCCGGTGCAGGGGCTTTTCACAGGGCGGGCTCCTCGGCTGGGCGGTCGATACTGATCGAATCCTGGTCAGGAGATGGGGGCCGTGGCGGCGGATTCATCGGCGCCCCGGCCGGGACCTGCCATTCGCCGCCCACGGGCCTCTCCGGCGTCTTGCCCCGCCTGGCGGCGCGTCGTAACCGCGAGGCGCCGCGAACGGGCTGGTTCGCCCGGATATGCCGGAACCGCCGGAGGGAGAACGCGCCCCGCATGACCACCGACCTCGCCATCGCCAGGGCTGCGACGCTGCGCCCCATCGCGGAGATCGCCGCCCGTGCCGGCATCCCGGAGGAGGCCGTCGAGCCTCATGGCCGCTTCAAGGCCAAGCTGGACCCGGCGCGCATCCCGGATTCCGGCCGGACCGGCGCGCTGGTGCTGGTGACGGGCATCAACCCGACCGCGGCGGGGGAGGGCAAGACCACCACCACCATCGGGCTGGGCGACGCGCTGAACGCGCTGGGCACGCGTGCCATGATCTGCCTGCGCGAGCCCTCGCTCGGCCCCTGCTTCGGGGTGAAGGGGGGCGCCACCGGCGGCGGGCGGGCGCAGGTGGCGCCGATGGAGGAGATCAACCTCCACTTCACCGGCGATTTCCACGCCATCACCAGCGCCAACAACCTGCTCTCCGCGATGGTGGACAACCACATCCACTGGGGCAACGCGCTGGGCCTGGACCAGCGGCGCATCACCTGGCGCCGGGCGATCGACATGAACGACCGCGCGCTGCGCGACGTGCTGGTCGGGCTGGGCGGCATGCCGAACGGGCTGCCGCGCGAGGACGGGTTCGACATCACCGTGGCGAGCGAGGTGATGGCGATCCTCTGCCTCGCCCGCGACCTGACGGACCTGCAGGATCGGCTGGGGCGGATCATCGTCGGCCAGCGCCGCGACGGTTCCAGCGTCACCGCCGCCGATCTCAAGGCGCATGGCGCCATGGCGGCGCTGCTGCGCGAGGCGATGTTCCCCAACCTGGTGCAGACGCTGGAAGGCAGCCCGGCCCTGGTGCATGGCGGGCCCTTCGCCAACATCGCCCATGGCTGCAACTCCGTGGCCGCGACCCGGCTCGCGATGCGGCTCGCCGATGTGGTGGTGACGGAGGCCGGCTTCGGCGCCGATCTCGGCGGTGAGAAGTTCTGCGACATCAAGTGCCGCCTCGCGGATCTCGCGCCTTCCGCCTGCGTGGTGGTGGCGACGGTGCGGGCGCTGAAGATGAACGGCGGCGTGGCGCGCGCCAACCTGGACCACGAGGATGTCGCGGCGGTGCGGCGCGGGGTGGTGAACCTGCATCGCCATGTCGAGAACATGCGCCTCTTCGGCCTGCCGGTGGTGGTGGCGCTGAACCGGTTCACCTCCGACACCGAGGCGGAGTTCGCCGCGGTGCGAGAGGCCATGGCGCCGTTAGGCGCCGAGGTCGTGCTCTGCAACCACTGGGCCGATGGCGCGGCGGGGGCGACGGAACTCGCCCGGGCGGTGACACGGTTGATCGAGGGCGGCACGGCGCGCTTCGCGCCGATCTATCCCGACGCCATGCCTCTGGAGGACAAGGTCCGCAGCGTGGCGCGCAAGATCTACCGCGCCAGCGAGGTTTCCTTCCAGCCCGCCGTGCATGCGCGGCTGAAGCGCTTCGAGGAGGCGGGCTATGGGCATTTCCCCGTCTGCATCGCCAAGACGCAATATTCCTTCTCCGCCGACCCCGCGCTGCTCGGCGCGCCCACGGGCCATGTCCTGCCGGTGCGGGAGGTGCGGCTTTCCGCCGGGGCCGGCTTCATCGTCGTGATCTGCGGGGAGGTGATGACCATGCCCGGCCTGCCGCGCTCCCCCGCCGCCGAGCGCATCCACTTGGATGCGGAAGGGCGGATCGAGGGGCTGTTCTGAAGCCGCCGCGCGACCCCGGGCGGCCTCGCAGGCTGCGCTGGCCGAGGCGCAGGCCCTGCTGCGCGAGGGCATGGCGCGGCACGGGGCCGGCGAGCTCGACCGGGCGGCGCGTTTCTATGCCCGTGCGCTCCGGCTCATGCCGGAGGAGCCGAATGCGCTGAACCTGTCCGGCGTGCTGGCGCGGCAGCAGGGGGATGCCCCGCGCGCCGCGGCGCTGACCGGGCGCGCCCTGGCGCTGCGGCCGGATTCGCCCGTCTTCCTGGCCTCGCACGGCGCCTCGCTGGCGGAGCTGGGCCGGGCGGAGGAGGCGGTGCCGCTGCTGCGCCGCGCCCTGGCCGCGCGGCCCGGCGATGCCGTGTCCCAGCGCAACCTGGGGCAGGCGCTGCTGGCGCTGGGGCATGTGGCGGAGGCGCTGCCGCCGTTGCGCGAGGCGCTGCGCCTCGCCCCGGATGCGGAGGCGCATCTGGCCCTGGCGCATGCGCTGCATCAGGCGGGCGACCGGGACGGGGCGGGGCGGGAGGCGAGGGCGGCCATCGCGGGGGCACCGCCGGAACTGGCGGAGCAGGCGCGTTTCCTCCTGGCCGCGCTGGGCGAGGACCCGGCCCCGGAGCGGGCGCCCGCCGCCTATGTGCGCGAGCTCTTCGACCGCTACGCGCCGCGCTTCGACGCGCATCTCGTGGAGGGGCTGGAATATCGCACGCCCGACGCGCTGGCGGCGCTGCTGCGAGAGGCCGGGGTGGTGGCGGATGGGCGCCATGCGGTGCTGGATCTGGGCTGCGGCACCGGCCTGTCCGGCCGCGCGCTGAAGCCCTTCGCGCGGCGCCTGGAGGGGGTGGACCTGTCGCCGCGCATGCTGGAGCAGGCCCGGCGGACCGGCCTCTATGACGTCCTGCACGAGGCCGACCTGCTGGGCTTCCTGCCTGGGCGGCCCGGGGCATTCGGCCTCGTGGCGGCGGCGGATGTGCTGAACTACCTGGGCGACCTCCGCCCCGCTTTGTCGGGGATCGCCGGGGCGCTGTCGGATGGCGGTGCCGCCGGTTTCAGCCTGGAAGCAGGGGCGGTGTCCCCCTATGCGCTGGGCGAGGGCATGCGCTACCGCCACCATCCGGAGCATGCGCTCGCCCTGCTCACCGGGGCCGGGCTGCGTCTCCTGGCGCGCCAGGAGACGGTGCTGCGGCGGGAAAAGGGGGAGCCGGTGGCCGGCCTCCTGCTGGTGGCCGGCCGCGCCTGAGGGCGATCAGGCGGCTTCGTGCTCCCGTTGCAGGGCGTTGACGTTCAGCCGGGTGGCGAGCCAGTCCGGCGTGATCGGCACCAGGTCGTTGGCGACGTTCGGGCCGATCCCGGCCTCGCTCAGGGCCAGCGGGCCCGCCTCCGCCGCCGCGAGCACCGAGCCCAGGCGGCGTGCCTGGTCCAGCCGCGTGGCGATCATGCAGCGGGCGCCCAGCGCGGCATAGGCCCGCGCGATCTCCGTGGCCTCCGCCACGTCCAGCCCGGCCGGCAACACCAGCACCGGATGCGCGTCGGCGGCGCGCAGCACCGCGAGAAGGTGCTCGGCCTGCGCCCGTTCGAAGGGATCGCAGCCGGCGGTGTCGAGCAGCACGGGCTGGCCGGCGGTGCGGCGGGCCACGGCGCGGGAGATCTGCCCCGGCGTGACGGCGGCGGAAAGGGTGAGGTCGAGGACGCGGGTGAAGGCGGCGAGCTGCTCGGTGGCGCCGGCGCGGGCGGCATCGGCTGTGATGACGGTGGGCGCCTGGCCGGACATCACCAGCCGCGTGGCGAGCTTGGCGCAGGTGAGCGTCTTGCCCGCGCCGGGCGGGCCGACCAGCGCCAGGGTGCGGGTGGCCGGGTCCGGCAGGCCGGCGAAGGGAAGGGCTTCCTCCAGCGCCCTGGCCATCGGGCCGCGCAGCCGCGCCGCGAGATCCGGTGGCAGGTTGTGCCGCAGCAGCTCGGGCGGGATGACATGCCGCGGCTTCAGCGCGGAATCGGGCGGGATCAGCAGCGGTTCGTCGCTGTCCAGCACCGCGGTGACTTCGACGCCGCCCTCCGTGTGGCGGGAGGAGAGGATCACGGCGTCATCGCCCATTTCGAGGCGCAGCACGCGCATCGCCTCGGTCATGCAGGAGCCGTTGAATACGCGGATCTTCATGGGTTCAACCTTGCAACGAATTCTGTTGATGAGAGGTGAAGGCGGCACGAAAATTCCTGCGCATCAGATGGCGCCCACCGTGCGGATGCGCGCGCGCGGATGGATCTCGGCCTGCGACAGAACCACGGTGGCGGGCCGGAAACGTTCGACGATGGCGCGCACATGCGCGCGCACGGCGCCGCTGCAGACCAGCACGGGCGTTTCGCCCGCCGCGCCGGCCTTGTCGAAACTGTCGCGCACGCGCTGCATGAAATCCTGCAGGCGCGAGGGCGGCATGGCGAGCTGGCGGTCCTCGCCGGGGCCGATCAGGGATTCGGCGAAGGCCTGTTCCCATTCGGCGGAGAGCGCGATCATCGGCACATAGCCGTTGGGGCCGCGCGCCGCCTCGCTGATCTGCCGCGCCAGCCGGGCGCGCACCACCGAGACCATGCCGGGGACGGAGCGCAGCCCGCTGGATACCGCCTCGCCGATGCCTTCCAGGATGGTGGGCAGGTCGCGGATCGAGACACGTTCCGCCAGCAGCGCCTGCAGCACGCGCTGCACCGTGCCGGTGGAGATCTGCGAGGGGATCAGGTCCGAGACCAGCCGGGCCTGCTCGCGCGGCAGCTCGTCCAGCAGCTTCTGCGTCTCCGCATGGCTCAGCAGCTCGGGCACGTGTTCGCGCACCACCTCCGTCAGATGCGTGGCGAGCACGCCGGCCGGATCGACCACGGTGCAGCCCAGGGCCAGCGCCATGTCGCGGTGCTGCTCCTCGATCCAGCGGGCGGGCAGGCCGAAGCTCGGCTCCTGGCAGGGCTCGCCGGGCAGGTCCGGCGCCTGCCCCGAGGGGTCGATCGCGAGATGCATGGGCAGGCGCAACTGGCCGCGCCCGGCCTCGATCTCCTTGACCCGGATGACATAGGTGTCGGCCGGCAGTTCCAGATTGTCCTGCAGCCGCACGGCGGGCAGCACGAAGCCCATCTCGGTCGCGACGCCACGGCGCAGGTTGCGGATCTGCTCCGTCAGGCGCGGCCCGTCCCCCGCCGCCAGCGGCAGCAGGCCATAGCCCAGCTCGACGCGGATCAGATCCATCCGCAGCGATTCGGAAACCGGTGCCTCCGGGGCGGGGCCGGCGGCGGGCAGGACATTCTCGGCCTCCGCCTGCGCCGCCGCGGCCTTGCGGCGCGACCAGGCCAGCGCGCCCGTGCCGCCGGCCAGCGCCAGGAAGGGCAGCATCGGCATGCCCGGCAGCAGCGCGAAGGCGACCGCCGCGCCGGAGACCAGCGCCAGCGGCTTGGTGCCCGAGGCGAGCTGCCCGATCAGCGCTTGGTCCGCCGTGCCCTCCGTATTGCCCTTGGTGACCACGATGCCGGCAGCGACCGAGACCAGCAGCGCCGGCACCTGCGACACCAGCCCATCGCCCACCGTGAGCACAGAGAAGGTGGTCACCGCCTCGCCGAAGGGCAGGCCCTGGCGCACCACGCCGATGGCGATGCCGCCCAGCAGGTTGATCGCAGTGATGATCAGCCCCGCGATGGCGTCGCCGCGCACGAATTTCGCGGCGCCGTCCATGGCGCCGTAGAAGCCACTCTCGGCCTCCAGGTCGCGGCGGCGGCGCTTGGCCTCGGCCTCGTCGATGATGCCGGCGGAAAGATCCGCGTCGATCGCCATCTGCTTGCCCGGCATGGCGTCGAGCGAGAAGCGCGCCGCGACCTCGGCGATGCGGCCGGAACCCTTGGTCACCACCATGAAGTTCACGACCAGCAGGATCGCGAAGACGATCAGCCCCACCAGCACGTCGCCGCCCATCAGGAAGGAGCCGAAGGCGGAAACCACCGCGCCCGCCGCGCCATGCCCCTCATGCCCATGGGTCAGGATGATGCGCGTGGTCGCGACGTTGAGCGCGAGGCGCAGCAGCGTGGTGAGCAGCAGGAGCGTGGGGAAAGAGGTGAAGTCCAGCGGCCGCTGCAGGAACAGCGCCGTCATCAGCACCAGCACGCTGAGGGTCAGCGACACCGCCAGCGCCGCGTCGAGCAGCAGCGGCGGCAGCGGCACCACCAGCACCGCGATCAGCGCCGCCACGCCCAGGGCGAGGCCCGTGTCGCTGCCTGGGCTGAAGGTCTTCAGGCGTTGCGCGAGGGCCTGCATCGGCTCAGCCCGGCTCCGGCCCGGCCCCGATGGGCATGGCGGCGGACATGATGGCGGGCAGGGCCGGCAGCGGCACCTGCCCCGGCGCGGCGGGGACGCTGGCGCCGGCGGCGCGGTATTCGTGCAGCTTGTTGCGCAGGGTGCGGATGGAGATGCCGAGGATCTCGGCGGCGCGCGTGCGGTTGCCGAGGCAATGGCCCAGCGTTTCCAGGATGAGGTCGCGCTCCACATCCTCCACCCGCCGCCCGACCAGGGCGACGATTCCGGGGGCCACGATCCCGGCGGGCGTGGGCGCGCGCGGCACCTGGGCCGCCTCTGCCTCCGGCGCGGATGGCAACGGCAGGTCCAGCTCGATCGCCGCGGGGCCGATCTCGTCGCCCTCCGCCAGCAGCACCGCGCGGTGCACGGCGTTCTCAAGCTCCCGCACATTGCCGGGCCAGGGATGGGACAGCAGCATCGCCCGTGCCTGAGGCGCGAAGGGGCGGTGCGGCAGCCCGTTGGCCTCGGCATAGCGGGCGGCGTAGTGCTCGGCGATCGGCAGGATGTCGCCGGGACGGTCGCGCAGGGCGGGCAGGCGCAGGCTCACCACCCGCAGGCGGAAGAGCAGGTCCTCGCGGAAGCGCCCAGCCCGCACCTCGGCGCCGAGATCGCGGTTGGTGGCGGCGAGGATGCGGACATCGACCTTCACCGGCGCCGTGCCGCCCAGCCGGTCCACCTCCCGTTCCTGCAGCACGCGCAGGATCTTGGCCTGCAGGCGGACGTCCATCTCGCCGATCTCGTCCAGCAGCAGCGTGCCGCCATCGGCCTGCTCGAACTTGCCGCGGCGCGCGGCGACGGCGCCGGAGAAGGCGCCCTTCTCATGGCCGAAGAGCTCGGATTCCAGCAGCGTCTCGGGCAGCGCGGCGCAGTTCAGCGCGACGAAGGGGCCGTTGGCACGGCGGGAATGGCGATGGATGTGGCGTGCCAGGACCTCCTTGCCCGTGCCGCTCTCCCCGGTGATCAGCACGCTGGCCTCGGCCCGCGCCACGGTCTCGGCGCGGGACAGCACGGCGGCCATGGCGGGGTCGCGATGCACCGGCGCGTGCTCCTCCCCGGCGGCGGCCCGCAGCATGGCGGCGATCAGGTCGGGCTCGGCCGGCAGCGGCAGGAACTCCCGCGCCCCGGCGCGGATCGCCCGCACCGCCGCGGCGGCGTCCGAGGAGCGGCCGCAGGCCACCACGGGGCAGGCGATGCGCTCGGCCTCCAGCGCCTGCACCAGCCAGGCGACGTCGTGCAGCACGTCGCAGAGCACGAGGTCGCAGCCCTCCGCCCGGGCATGGGCGATGGCGGTGGAGACGCCGTCGGCCTGGGCCAGCCGCGCTCCGCCGGCCCGGGCGATACGCGCCGCCTGGCCGAGCTCGCCCTCCAGGCTGCCGACGATGAGGAGGCGTGTCATCCTCAGCTCCGGTCCGTCTTGACGATCTCGGTCATGGTGACGCCGAGGCGGTTGTCGTCCACCATCACCACCTCGCCCCGCGCGACGAGGCGGTTGTTGACATAGATGTCCACCGCTTCGCCGAGCTTGCGGTCGAGTTCCACCACGGCGCCGCGCCCGAGCTTGAGGAGCTGGCTCACCTGCATCGTGGCATGGCCCAGCACGGCGCTGACCTGGACCGGGATGTCATAGACCGCACCCAGGCCCGGTGTGCCCGGACCAGGGGCCGCTGCACTGCGCTCCTGCGCCAGCGTGCCGGAAGGGGCACCCTGTGGGGCGAGGGGCTCGAACTGTCCGCTCATGACGGGATTTCCTCATCGGTGAAGCCGAGCGAGGCCATCGCCTCGCGAATGGCGGCGCGACGCTCCGCCAGAACCAAAGCGAGGCCGCCGCCGCGCCAGGCGATCCGCGCATCGCCGGGCGGCAGGGCAGGATCGGCCTCGACCGGCAGGCCGGTGCCGTCCAGCCGCGCCTGGGCCTGTTCCAGCAGGCCCGGAGGCACCCGCAGCACCGCGCCGGCCGGCGCCTCGGCGACCGGACCCAGGAGTTGCAGCAGGCGCTCCAGCATGGCGGGTGCCTCCCGCGCCGCGGCCAGGGGCAGGGCGAGGTCGAGGCTCCGCAGCAGCAGCAGGGCGAAGGCTTCCGCCTGTTCCGTCGCCTCGTCCCGCATCCGCGCCAGAGCCTTGTCGATCCGTGACAGGGTGGCGGCCAGCAGCCCGTCCAGACCGGCCTCGCGCCGTGCCGCCTCCGCTTCCCGCCCGCGCCGCTCGCCTTCCGCCAGGCCCTCGGCGAAGCCCGCCTCGCGAGCGATCTCGATCAGCGCGGCGGTTTCCGCCTCGCGGTCCGGCACGGGATCGGGCGCCGGCACGGGGGCGCCGGAGAAGGAGGAGGTTCGGGCGGCGCATCCAGGTCGGGGAAGGACAGCGCCGGCTGGCCGGGGGCGTGGGCCGCGCCGGGCCGGGCGCGTGGCGGCCGAGCAGGAGGGGGAGGAACGTGTCGTCCCGCATCAGGCCACCATCGCGTCCTGGGTCTTGTTGATCTGGATCTGCCCTTGCGCGGCCAGATCCTTGGCGAGCGCGACCATCAGGGCCTGGGCCTCGTCCACATCGCGCAGCCGCACGGGGCCGAGTGCCGCCAGATCGTCCTTCAACATCTTGCCGGCGCGTTCGGACAGGTTGCTGAAGAAGAGGTTCTTCATCTCCTCGCTCGCCCCCTTGAGCGCGAGCGCGAGCTTGTCCTTCTCCACCGTGCGCAGCAGCACCTGCACCGCCGGGCCGTCCAGGCGTTGCAGATCCTCGAAGGTGAACATCAGCGTGCGGATGCGCTCGGCACTCTCGCGGTTGCGCTCCTCCAGCGCCGCCATGATCCGCCCCTCCGCGGAACGGTCGAGGTTGTTGAAGATCTCCGCCATCGATTCATGCGCGTCGCGATGCGTGGAACGGGCGAGGTTGCTCATGAACTCCGCCTTCAGCGTCCGCTCCACGCCTTCCAGCGCTTCCTTCTGGATGGTCTCCATGCGCAGCATCCGCATGACGACCTCCATGGCGAAGCCTTCCGGCAGCAGCGACAGGACCCGTGCCGCGTGGTCGGGGCGGATCTTGCTCAGCACCACCGCCACGGTCTGCGGGTATTCGTTCTTGAGGAAGTTCGCGAGCAGGGCCTCGTTCACATTGCCCAGCTTCTCCCACATCGTGCGCCCCGCCGGGCCGCGGATCTCCTCCATGATCTGGGAGACGCGGTCGGGCGGCAGGGTGCGCAGCAGCATGCGCTCCGTCGCCTCGTAGCTGCCGGTCAGCGTGCCGGTGGAGCCCATGCTCTCGGCGAATTCGCGGCAGACCTCCTCGACGGACTCGGCCTTCACCGTGCCGAGCCGCGCCATGGCCAGGGAAAGATCCCGGATCTCGTCCTTGTCGAGCCGGGCGAGCAACATGCCCGCCTTCTCCTCGCCCATCGCCAGCATCAGCGTGGCCGCCTTCTGCGGACCTGTCATGCTCATCGGTCCTGCTCAGCCTTCCGCCTCGGCGGGCGCCAGCCAGCGCCGCACCAGGGCCATCGTTTCATCCGGATAGGCGTCCACCAGCTCCCCCAGTCGGCTGATGCTGGAGGCCCGGATCTGCCCATCCACCTGCGTCATGCTGATCATCGCCTCGCCATCCCCGCCCGCCGCGCCGGGCAAGGCGGGCCTGCCCTCCGGCGCATCCAGCGCCGCCGCCGCGGCACCCGTGGCGGACGCGGGGAGCGCGCCCCCGGCCGGGGGCAGGACGGTGATGCGGCGGACCAGGGGGCGTGCCACCAGCAGCAGCGCCAGCAGCACGATCAGGGCATAGACGCCGCTCTCGATCAGGCGCGCGGTGAGGGCCGGGGACAGGCTCAGGAAGCCGCTGCTGGTCTGCGCCATCTCGGCCTCTGGGGCGGCGAAGCGCATGGAGACCAGTTCCACCCGGTCGCCACGCCGCTCGTCAGCGCCGACCGCGCCGCGCACCAGGGCTGTCAGGCGCTGCAACTCCTCCGCCGTACGCTCGCGGAACTTCGGCGCCCCTTCGGGCTGCGGCTCGTACACGCCGTCCACCAGCACGGCGACGGACAGGCGCTTCAGCACGGGGCCTTCGCGCAGCGCGGAGCGGACCGTCTTGCCGATCTCGTAGTTGGTGGTCTCCTCGGAGCGGCTTTCCTGCGAGCGGTCGCCATTGCCGGCCGCGGCATCGGCGCCGGGGAGCTGGTTGGCGACGGAGACGCTGTTGTTCCCGCCCTCGCTGTTGCGGGACTGTTCCTGCGTGCTCTGGGTGGAGCGCGCCACCTGGTTGTCGGGGTCGTAGCGTTCCTCGGTGGTCTGCACGCGCTCGGAGTCGAGCTCCACCGTGGCCTCGGCGCGGACCTTGCCGGCGCCCAGCGTGCGCTCCAGCAGTTCCTCGACGCCCCGGGCGATGCGCAGCTCCTGCGCATGCCGCATCTCCTCCTGCGTGCTGGCGGCGCTGGGGCCGGTCAGGGCCTCCCCGCCCCGGGCCAGCAGTTCGCCACGGCTGTCGATGATGGAGATGGCGGAAAGCTTCAGCCCCGGCACGGCGGTGGCCACGAGGTGCAGCACCGCCTGCACCCCTTCCTTGTCCAGGCGCTGGGAGCCCAGCATGCTCAGCACCACGCTGGCCTGGGCCTCGTTGGTGCGGCGGGAGAAGGCCTCGCGCTGCGGCAGGACAAGGTGGACGCGGGCGTTGCGCACGCCGGACAGGCCGCGGATGGTCCGCGCCAGCTCGCCTTCCAGCGCGCGGACCCGGTTCATGTCCTGCTGGAAGGGGGTGGTGGTCAGGCTCTCGCCACGGTCGAAGATTTCCCAACCCACATTGCCGCCGACGGGCAGCCCTTCCCGCGCCAGGGCGAGGCGCAGCTTCGGCACCATCTCCTCCGGCACCATCACGCTGCTGCCCCCGGTGCCGAGCTGGTAGGGGATGCGCTGCTTGTCCAGCGACTGCACCACCGCCCCGGCATCGCGTGGGTCGAGATCAGCATAGAGCAGCGCCATCGGCGGGCTGCCGGCGCGCAGGGCCAGGAAGGCGATGCTTCCCAGCAGCAGCAGCGCGACACCTGCCAGGGCAGCCAGCCGCCGGGGGCCGAGGGCGCGGAACTGCGCCAGAGCCTGGCTCAGCACCCCGGCCTGTCCTTCCATCCGTCCCGCAACCCGTGCATCGCCTGTCTCCGCTCCAGCCCTGGGCCAGCGGGGGCAAGTTTTGCCGGGCGCAGGTTAATGGGCGGTTTCCTGTGCGGCGCTGCGGGAGGAAATCGTGGCCACCGCCCGTGGCGGCGCGCTAGTTGGCGATGGAGCGGATGTCGTTGAAGTCGTAGGAGGCCTTTCCGGCCAGCAGGGTCATCGAGGTGCCGTCGCGCTCGACCGAGGTCGCGCGGGCGAGGACCGTGAAGCCGAGATCACTGGCGTTCCCGGCGGAGTCGGTGCCGGTGACCTTCAGCGTATAGGCACCGTCGGCGAGCTGGGCGCCGCCGCTGGTCTTGCCATTCCAGCTCCAGACCGTGCTGCCGCTGCCGAGCTTCACATCCTCCGCGTAGAGGGTGACGCCGCTGCTGTTCTGCACCGCCACATGCGCCGTCGTCACGGAACCCGCGGCGGGCAGCTTCGCCTGCGCCGTGCCGTCCTGCAACGCGATCTGGCTGCTTGCCACCTCGATCGTGCGGCCCAGCACCTGGGTCGCCGCGAGCTGCGAGGTCTGCTGCAGCGAGATCAGCGTCTCCAGGTTCTTGTTCATGGCGATCTGCTGCTCGACCGAGGAGAACTGCACGAGCTGCGAGGTCATCTCGTTGGTGTCCATCGGGTCGTCGGGCGACTGGTTCTTCAGCTGCGTCGTGAGCAGGGTGAGGAAGTTGGTGTAGTTCTCCGACAGCGCGGTGCTGGCGGAGGAGGAGACCGAACTGCTGGCCGAGCTGGTGCCGCTGACCGTCGTCATGGGGCTGTTCCTTATCAGATGGCGATGTCGAGGAGGCCATGGGCGGCGAGCCGTGCCGTGGCCGGCGTGTCGGTGCCGGTGGGTGTGGAGGCGAAGGCAGGCGCGGGCGGGCCGTCGCGGCGCGCGCTGCCGGAATCACCGCCGGACAGCGAGAAGCTCATGCTCAGACCCCCTTCCGGGGCGAGGCCCGCCTGCGACAGGGCGCGGTTCAGCTCCGCGCCGTCGCGTTGCAGGAGGGCCAGGGTTTCCGGCCGTTCCGCCTGCACATGGAGGCTGGCCTTCGCGCCGTCGCGTTCGAGGCGGATCTCCACGCGGCCGAGTTCCGCCGGCTCCAGCACCACCTCCACCCACCCCTGTGCCTCCGTGCCCAGGCCGAGGCCGACCACGACCGGCGCGACCTGGGCGGCGGGAGGCGGCGGGAGGCGGGGGGCGATGGCCTGGCTGGCAGGCTGCGGTGCCGATGAAGGTGGGGGAGTGGGCAGGGAAGAGATACCGGCCGTTTCCGGGCTGGGCGCTCCGCCGGGTATGGGCGATCCCGCATCCGTGCCGGTCTGAGGGATGGACAGGACCGTCGCGGCGGTCCGCACCGGGGGGCCGGAAAGGGATGGGGCCTTCTCGGTGCCGGGCGCGACGGGGTCGTCCCCTGGCTTTCCCCTGCCTTCCGGAACGGCTTCATCCCCGTTCGCGATACCCTCCACTTCCGCCCTGTCCCGACCTGCAAGGGCGGCCTCGCCCACCTGTGCCGGGCGCGCGGGGCTGGTGGCGGCGCACGATGCCGTGCCGGGACTCGTCCTGGCCGACCGGGATGGCACGGCCTCCGGTCCCGTCCCCGTGGCCCCCGTCCTGGCGGACATGGCGGAAGGGCCGATCCCGGCTGGGGCTGGCGAGATTCCGGCGGCGGATGGGGCGGTGGCAATGGGCGCCGCATCCTGGGCTTCGGCCCGGGGGCTCCCATCATGGGATGGGGCGGGTTTCTCCCCGGCCTCGGTGCTGGTGAGTGCGGCCTCCCGTCCGGGCCGGAAGATGGAAGGGAAATCGCCGGATGGCGGCGCGGATGCCTGTTCGGAAGCGGGCGCGAGAGCGTCATTCCCGTCCATCGGCATCGCATGGCGGTCACGGCCTCCGGCAGGGCCGGTCCTGGCGCTGGTCGTGGCATTGCCGGGGGAGCCGCCGGCCGGCCCGGACGGGATGATGGCAGGTGTTGCTTCCGGCCGATCCGTGGTGGGCAAAAGGGCTTGGGACCCCTGTTCCGTCACGGGAGCAGCGATGTCCGGGCGGCCGACCGGCCCTGTGGCGGCGCCGGAAAGGGCTTGCGCCGCCTGGTCCGGAAGTGTCGGCGCCGGGAAGGCCGGCACCGGAGTGTCGCCCAGGATCGCGACCGGCGCCGTGACCGGAGCCGCCGGCGCCGTTGCCGCGCTGGCGGGTGTCCAGTCTCCCACGGGCACGTCGCCTGTTTCCTGGCCCGCGAGCCGGTCCAGGAGTGCCGCGAAGCCCGTCATGTCCGTCGTACCGGCCTGGGCACGGGCCTCGCCACGATCGCCGGCGGCGGGATCTCTGGTCGTGACGGCAGGCAGGGCGCTGAGCACGGCGATACGGTCCTTCGGGTCCCGGCCACCTGAGGCAAGCGGCTTGCCAGGTCTCCGGCGCGTGGAGGCGGCAGGAGATGCCGCGTGGCGGCCAGGAGCCCGGCAGGCTTTGCCGGGCAGGGGCAGGGATCGCCACGATCCGGGGCGGCCGCGCCTGGCACGCCCGTTGCGGTGGGCGGCACGCAGTTCACCGCCAGGGGAAAGCGCCCGATGTCGCTCTACGGATCCATGTTCACCGCCATCAGCGGGCTGAGCGCGCAATCCAGCGCGCTGAGCAACGTCGCCAACAACATCGCGAACAGCCAGACCACCGGCTACAAGCGGGTGGATACGAGCTTCTCGGACTATGTGACGGCGACGAACGCATCGACCTCGTCGGGCGTGCCGATCACCTCCAGCACCGTGATCGCGAGCGGCAGCGCCACCAACGCCGTGCAGGGCTCGATCCAGCAGACGGGCAATGCGCTGGACCTCGCCGTCTCGGGGCAGGGCTTCTTCTCGGTCTCCTCCCCGGTCGGCGACAGCGCGGTCGGCAACATGAGCTTCGATCCGCGTTCCTTCTACACGCGGGCGGGCGATTTCAGCCTGAACCAGCAGGGCTATCTGGTGAACAGCCAGGGCTATTACCTGAATGGCTGGAGCGTGGACGACAGCGGTGCGGTGAACCGCACCGAGATCGCGCCGATCCGCGTGGATCAGGGCATCTTCGACCCGGTGGCGACCAGCGGCATCTCCCTCTCCGCGAACCTGCCCAACGATGCCGCGACAGGCACGGCGGTGAGCTCCCAGCTCCCGGTCTATGACAAGCTCGGCACGCAGCACATGCTGGGCGTCACCTTCACCAAGGCCGGCGACAACAGCTGGAGCATGGCGGTCAGCAACCCGGACAGCACGACCGGCAGCACCAACCTCGGCAGCGTCACCCTGAACTTCGCGGATGGCAAGCTCGCCAGCTTCAGCGATGCGACCGGCAACCTGTCGGGCAACAGCGGCGCGGCGGGGGAGGCGGCCAGCGTGTCACTGGGCGGCATCGATTTCGGCCAGGGCGCGCAGGCGATCCAGCTTGGCATGGGCAGTTTCCAGCGCTCGGACGGGATGACCCAGTTCACCGGCACGGAATACACGGTGCGGGATCTGTCGCAGAACGGCATGCCGCCCGGGGCCTTCTCCTCCGTCTCGATCAACGAAGCCGGTGATGTCTCGCTGAATTACGACAATGGCGAATCCAAGGTGATCGCACGCGTGCCGGTCGTGACCTTCTCCGACCCGGACAAGCTGCAGGCCGTCAACGGGCAGGCCTATCTGCGCACCCCGGCCAGCGGTGATGCCCGGGCCTCCGACCCCAACAGCAGCGGCGCCGGCAGCCTCGTCACCGGGGCGCTGGAGCAGTCCAACGTCGATATCGCCTCGGAGTTCTCGAAGATGATCCTCGCCCAAAGGGCCTACAGCGCCAACACGAAGATCGTCACCAAGACGGACGAGATGTTGCAGGACACGCTGAACATGGCCCGCTGAGCGCGGGCCCTCCCTCCGAAACCCCATCCGGAACGGCGCCGAACCCATGAGCCTGAGTCTCGCCCTGTCGATCGCCCAGAGTGGCCTGGCGCTGGTGCAGCGGCAGGTTTCCCAGACCGCATCGAATGTCAGCAACGCCGCAACGGAGGGCTATACCCGCAAGACGGTGGGCGGCAGCGCGCTGGTGGTAGGTGGCCTCGCCTCCGGTGCGCGGAGCCAGGAGGCGCAGCGCAGCGTCGATGCCGCGCTGAGCGCCAGCATGAACGACGCCGTTTCCAGCCAGGCCGCCGCCAAGGTCCGGGAGGCCCTCCTCCAGCCGATCGAGCAGGTGCAGGGCGATCCGGAAAGCGGCCAGTCGGTCGCGGACCTGACCGCGCAACTGCGCAGCGCCTTCGTCTCCCTGCGTGCCTCGCCCGGCGAGGCCTCCTTGCAGGATGCCGTGGTGAGCGCGGCGGGCGCGCTGGCGCAGCGCTACAACGAGACCTCCGCTGCCATCCAGACCGCGCGCCAGACGGCGCAGGACAATGCGGTGACGGATGTGGCGACCCTGAACGCCAGCCTGCGCCAGGTGGCCGGACTGAACACCCGCATCGCGAGCCTTCAGGCACAGGGCCTCAGCACGGCGGATCTGCAGGACCAGCGCGACAGCGCCATCGCCCGGATCGCTGGCGTGGTCTCGGTGAAGTCGATCCCGCAGGACAACGGCACGGTGGTGCTGGTGGCCGGCAACGGGCTGGTGCTGCCGCTCGACCAGAATTCCGACGCGTTCAGCATGTCTTCCGCCACGGTCGGGCTGGAGGACTGGTACGGCGCCAATGCGAGCGGCGCGAGCGGCAGCCTGCCGGGCATCATGATGGGTGGAATGGATGTCACGGGGCAGCTCACCGGCGGCAGCCTCGGCGCCAATGTCAGCATGCGCGACGAGGTCCTGCCCTTGCAGCAGGCGGAGCTGGACAGCGCGGCGGCCGGGCTGGCGGCGCGCCTCTCCGGGCAGGGGCTGTCGCTGTTCACCGATGCGGGCGGGACCGTGCCCGATCCGGGCCAGGGCTATGTCGGCGGCATCATGGGATTCGCCGCGACCATGACGGTATCCGCCGCCGTCTCGGCGGATGCCTCCACGGTCCGCGACGGGACCGATGCGTCCATGCCCGCGGATGGGACGGCCAGCTACACGGATGGCATTGACCGCGTGCTCGACTATGCCTTCGGCAGCCGCTTGGCCAATGGGTCCGCGCCGGCGGCCTTCCTGACGACGGGCCTCGGGCCTTCGGGGACGCAGACCTCCGGCCTGAGCGGCACGGGCACGGCCGAGGACTACGCGGCACGGCTGGTGGCGCGCCACACCGGCGCGCGCGCGGCGGCGAGCGCGGATGCCGAATCCGCCACGACGCTGCTCACCGGCCTGCAACAGCGCCACGACGATGCTTCGGGCGTGGATATCGATACGGAGACCGGGGTGATGGTCAGCCTGCAAACCGCCTATGCGGCCAATGCGAGGATGCTGAGCGCCGTGCAGTCCATGTACGATGACCTCTTCGCGGCGGTGCAGTGATGGCATCGGTGACGAACACCGGGGCCTCCGGCACGCTGTCGCGCATCCTGCTGCAATCCCTGGCGCAGCGGGACCGCGTGAACCTGCTGTCGCAGCAGTCGAGCAGCGGCCGCGTCGCCAGCCTCTATGGCGACGAGGCCCCGCAGGCGCGGCAGGCCATCAGCCTGAGGGGGGAGATCGGCCGGCGCGCGGCCTATACCGAGGCGCTGAACCAGGCATCCGGCCGGGCCGATGCGTCGCAGCAGGCACTGACGCAGCTCAGCGACATCGCGTCGGAGTTCCGTGCCACGGTGCTGTCGCTGAACAGCAGCAGCGCGACCCGGGCCTCGGATGTCGCCGTCGCGGCCCGGGCGGCGATGCAGCAGGTGGCGACCCTGCTCAACGCCCAGTATGCCGGCGAGTACCTGTTCAGCGGCGCGGATTCCGCCAACCCCGCCGTCACGGATGCCTCGGGGATCGCCGGTTCCGGCATGATGTCCGGCGTGGCCACCGCCGTGGCCGGTTTGGACAGCGATGGCGCGGCTTCCGTGCTGTCCCAGGCCATGCAGGCGATGGCGGCGGATTCGCCCTTCTCGGCCTATCTGCAATCGGCCTCCCCCAATGCCGCGCGCAGCGTGGCGGGGGCCGATGGCCGCACCATCGCCTATGGCGTTCCCGCCGGCAGCCTGGGCGCCACGGGCTGGGCGGGAGCGCTGATGGGAAACCTCGCGGTCCTGGCCTCGCTCACGGACGATCAGCAATCCTCCGCGAATTTCGATGCCCTGGTGCAGCAGATTGCCAATGGGTTCGATTCCGTGGGGATGGAGATCAACCGCGATGCCTCCCGTATCGGCCTGGCGCAGAACGCGATCACCACGGCACTGAGCAGCCACAGCGAGGCCACGGACGCGCTGAAGACCCAGCTCTCCGGGCTGGAGGAGGTGGATTTCGAAGCCACGATCGCCACCTTGCAAAACGCGCAGACGCAGTTGGAAGCATCCTGGAAGGTGCTTTCCATGCTCTCCGGGCTGAGCCTGACCAACTTCCTGAGCTGACCCCGCTTCCGGGTCGTTCCGAAGGGGTTTCTTAAGCGCTTTCCTGTTTGATGGGCCCCAAGACGCCAGAAGGCTTCGGGCCGGGCGCGACAGATTCGGGTGCAAGAATTGCAGTTGGGCTGGCAGCGTATCGAAAAGCGGGACCGGGCGTGGCGCCCGGCCGCTGCTTCCCGCCAGCTTCCTCCTGTTGGGAGAAGCCAGATGTCGACATTGGTCCTCGAACTCCGTCAGGGCGATCTGATGGTGGTGAACGGGGCATCCATCCGTTTCCGCAACCGCACGCGCATCGAATTGCCCGTGCGGGCGCGTTTCCTGTTCGGCAAGCAGGTGATGGCGCCGGAACTGGCGAACACGCCGGCCCGCCGCATCTATTTCGCGCTCCAGACCGCCTATGTCGGGCTGGAGGAGATGCGCGAGGCCGCCTTCGCCGAGGCACATGAGCTGGTGCACCAGTTCCAGGAGGCGACGACCTCCGAGACCGCCCGCGCGATGCTGGACCGCGCCATGGTGCTGGCCGCGGCGGATGACTGGTATACGGCGCTGAAGATCGTGAGGCGCGTCATGTCGCATGAGGCCAGCGTGCTGGGCCTGGACATGGCGACCGGCCTGCCGGTGGCGGAGACGGGCCAGGGCCTCGGCGGCGCCGTGGCCGGCTGAGCGGAAGAATCGCGCGGCGGGGCGGGAATCGGCGCGCTGTTTACGGTGTCTTCAATCTTCCCGGGCAATATGCCCTTCGTCACGGAGCGCGATGCGACGCCGACGACGTGACCGGGGGACGGCAGGAGCGCCGGCCCTCCGGCGGATGCAGGCAAAAGGCCCATGCCATCCGCCGATATGAGTGACGCAGGAGAAGCACTATGGCTTCGATCAACACCAACTCCTCCGCGATGGCCGCCGTCCGGGCGCTGAACACGATCAGCAAGGACCTTTCCAGCACGCAGTCGCGGGTGGAAAGCGGCCTGAAGGTGGGGCAGGCCAGCGACAACTCGGCGATCTTCTCCATCGCCCAGAAAATGCGCGGCGACCTGAGCTCCATGAGCAAGGTGAGCGACAACCTCTCCTTCGGCTCGGCAGCGCTGGGCGTGGCGCAGAGCGCGGCCACCAAGATCAGCGACCAGCTCAACACGCTGCGTTCCAGCGTGTCGCAGGTCGGCCAGTCGGGCATCGATCAGGCGACCCTGGCCCAGCAGGCCAAGGCGATCATGGACAACATCGACAACTTCGCCGCCTCGGCCAGCTACAATGGCGTGAACCTGCTCGACAATTCGGGCAGCCTGAAGGTCGTCAGCGACACCTCCGGCACCATCCTGAACACGGCGGGCGGCGACCTGCGCACCTCCACCGGCACCGGCCTCGGCCTCGGCTCTCTGCTGCAGACGACAGGTGGTGTGGTGACCGGCTTCACGGCGCAGAACGGCAGCACGCTGTCCTTCAGCGGCGACTACACCGCGAGCGACGCCGATGTCTTCTCGGTGGCGGTGACGCAGGCGGACGGCTCGACGAAGAACTATGTGTTCGAGCTGAACGACTCCGCGGTCGATGGTACCCTGACCTCCACCACGGATGCCAATACCGAGCTGAACTCCGTCAATGTCACCGAAGGCGACTCCAGCACCTCTGTCGTGTCGAAGCTGGCCACCGCCATGCAGTCCGCCGGCCTGTCCGCCTCGATCGACAGCAGCGGCAATCTCGTGGTCAACAACGGCACGGTGACCGCGACGGCCGCCACCGGCACTGTCAACGCCACCAACTCGCCCGCCAACTCCCAGGCGCTGGAACTGGTGGATGCCGCGATCACCAAGGTGACGAGCTTCCTCTCCAAGATCGGCTCCGCGATCAACCAGGTCGATGGGCTGAAGGACTTCACCTCCTCGCTGAACGACTCCCTTACCGAGGGCCTCGGCGCGCTGGTGGATGCCGACCTGACCGAGGAAAGCGCCCGGCTGAGCAGCCTGCAGACCAAGCAGCAGTTGGCGACGCAGAGCCTGTCCATCGCCAACCAGGGCAGCCAGAACCTGCTCAGCCTCTTCCGCGGCTGATGCCGGAGGGGGCGGCGGTGCCGCCCCTTTCCCCCATTCGCTTCCTGAAGGATTCGGGTTCCGCGCATGAGCATTGCCCGCTACGCCGCCGCCAGCGCCATGGTCTCCCCCCGGGACATGGAGATCGCCGCCTTCCGGCACGTGAACACCCTGCTCGCCGCCGGCACGGAACGGGGGGTCGAACGGATCAAGGCACTGCACAAGGCGCATCGCCTCTGGTCGATTCTGCTGTCGGACCTGCTGAGCGAGGGCAACGCCCTGCCGCCGCCGCTCAAGGCCCGGCTGGTCTCCCTCGGCCTCTGGGCACAGCGCGAAAGCATCTCCCGCATGCATGACGCCGGCAGCCTGGAGCCGCTGATGAACCTGAACCGCGACATGATCGAGGGTTTGCAGGCCCAGAAGCCCGCCAGACCCGCGCCGCGCGCCGAGGCTTTCGCGGCCGAGAGCGTCTGACGCCATGCTTGACGGCATCGGCAGCCTTTCCGCCTGGGCGGTGATCCAGAAGAACGGAGATACCTTGCGCGCCCGCTTCGAGGCCCGGAAGGACATGACTGCCGATGCCGACCGCCTGCGCGCGGCGGCGAAGAAGTTCACCTCGGTCGATGACCTGATGAAGGACCGGCGCAGCCTGAAGATGGTGCTGGAAGCCTATCAGCTGGAGGATCTGATCGACCAGAAGGCGGTGGTGAAGAAGCTGCTGACCGAAGACCCGGACAGCACGAAGAGCTATGCCAACCGGATGGTCGATCAGCGCCTGCGGGCGATCAGCAAGCAGTTCGGCGGCAAGGACGGCAATCCTCTGGCCGACGGCAAGCTGGTCGGGAGCATCATCGACAAGGCCATGGAGAACCGCTTCGAGAAGGATGCGGGCGACGGCAATACCGGGCTGCGCGAGGCCCTGTACTTCCAGCGCCAGGCCTCCTCCGTCACCAGCCTCGCCGGGCTGATGGCCGATACGGCGCTGACCGCCGTGGTGAAGGGGGCCTATGCCCTGCCGTCGCAATTCGCCCTGCTGGACTATGACAAGCAGAAGGCGATCCTGGCCAAGCGCGTGGACCTCGACGACCTGCGAGACCCCAGGCAGGTCGCGAAGCTGATCCAGCGCTATCTGGCGAAGGAGGGCGACCAGTCCAGCAGCAGCGAAAGCACGCTGCTCAGCCTCTTCGACAGCGGCAACAACGCCACCTCGTCCCTGATCTCGCTGATCGGGCAGAAGATCTCGCTTCTCGCCTGACCGGCGGCGCCCTCAGTTGGGGCGCCAGGACAGGCGCCGGGCCAGCCAGTCGCGCCAGGCGAGGATGGCCTCCGCCGATGGCGTCAGCCCCGACATCACCTGCGCGGCTTCCGCCCCGCTGAGCGGAACACCCGGCGCATCCGGCTGGCTCTGTTCCGCATCGAGCCAGCGCTGGGCCGCCTGCCGCCAGGCCGCGACCATGTCGGCGGAGGTGAGGGCGGGGAGGACCAGCGCGGCACTCAGCCGGCCGGCGCCGATGGCGGCCTGGGTCGCCTGTTGCAAGGCGGGCTGCGGGACCGGCAGGGTGGCGTAATCCGGCACGGTCCGGGCGGGCAGACCGAAGCCCAGCCATGGCGTGGCACCGATCCGCGCGGCGCGCGCGGCGCTGTCCGGCCCGGTCAGCAGCAGGGCATCGACCTGCCCACGGGCGAAGGCTTGTTCGGCGGCGCCCGGCAGGCTGGCGGCCAGCGGCATGGGCGTGGTCGGCAGGCCGAGGGATTCCAGGGCCAGGACGGCGCCCCCTTCCGGCGTGTCGGGCGCCGGCAGGGCGAAGCGCAGCGGCCTTCGTGCCGGGTCCGTGGGCATCGGGCCACGCCCCGCGATCAGGGCCTCGGACCAGGACAGGCAGAGGGGCGTCCAGTTCCGGGGATCGTAGCCGACGCGCTCGGAGCCGGAGAGATGTGCCAGCACGACCGCCCCAGGCAGGGTCAGCAGCAGCCGGCCGTCGCCCGGGTCCATGGTGACGAAGCGATTCGCGGCGGTGACGCCATCGGGCCCCCCACCACGGCGAGGCGCGGCGGCGCGGCCAGGGGGCCGACCCGCCCCGTCTTCTGCGAGAGGCGCTGGGTCCAGAGCGCCAGCGTTCCACCTTCCGGGCCAGGCACGAGGATCGTCGCGGCGCCGGGCAGCGCCGGGCGGGCGGGGCGCGGCAGCAGCAGGCACGCCATCGGCAGCAGTGCGCGCCGTGCCAGGGGAAAGCCCCCGGCCCGCCCCGCAGCCTTCCCTCCTGGCGCCTTCATGCCTCGTCCATCATGGCCGTGCGTCAGACGTCGTAGCTGACGAGCACCTCGCAGGGCACGCCCAGCCGGTCGCGCCCCCCGAGGAAGGTCAGCTCGACCATAGCCGCGGCCGCCGGAACCTCGGCCCCGACCTTGCGCAGGAGCTGGATGCCGGCGGACATGGTGCCACCGGTGGCGAGCAGGTCGTCCAGGATCACCACCCGGTCCCCGGGCCGCACGGCATCCGCCTGGATCTCGATCCGGTCGGTGCCGTATTCCAGCGCGTAGTCGAGACCGACCGTCTCGCCCGGCAGCTTGCCCCGCTTGCGCAGCATCACGAAGCCCAGCCCCAGCTCCATGGCCAGCGGGGCGGCGAGCAGGAAGCCGCGGCTTTCGATGCCGGCCAGCATGGTGGGCGCATAGGGCTGGATGGCCCCGCCCATCCGGTGGATCGCGGTGCGGAAGGCCAGGCCGTTCCGCAGCAGGGTGGAGATATCGTAGAACAGGATGCCTGGCTTCGGAAAATCCGGGATGCCGCGGATATGCTGCTTCAGGTCCAGGCTGTCGGACGTGTCTTGATCCATGGCGGCGATCCTGTCCTGCGCACGAGGTGAGGGAGGCTATCCTCCGGCTGTGGGCGGTTGCTAGACCGGATTTCGCGTCCCGTCACCGGCTCTTGCGCGGGGGGCCACCGTGCCGGAGAGGGGCCTGCCCGCCGGTCTGCCCTTGAGATCGGGCCACGCCTGGGGCATTGGCCATGGCATCATGACGCTGCGCGCGGCCTTCGCCACGATCACCGGTCTTCTCGGCCTCGCCCTCTATATCGGCGTCGTGGTGGCGCTGGGTGACCATGTCCTGGGCCTGCACTGGCTGCTGCAGGCGCTCTACTATCTGGTGGCGGGCCTGGCCTGGGCCTTTCCGGCCGCCTGGCTGATGCGCTGGGCCGCGCGCCGGTCCTAGAGGCACCCGGACGGGGCCGCCGTGACCGGGCTCCCAGCCACGGCGATCGCCTGTTTCAGAACGTGTAGCTGATGCTCAGCATGGCCCGGGCATCGCAGATCTTCTGCCCGCCGCCGCATTCACGCTTCTTCACATCCGTGTCGTAGTACCCGACCGTGACCAGCGCGCCGTAGAAGGAGCGGGACAGGGCGACGGACCAGTTCCCGAAATCGGGCAGGCCGTAATTCACGTTCCTGTCGATCCACTGATAGCCGTAGCGGCCCGCCAGGGTGACATCCAACGGCATCTTCACCTCGACACCGCCTTCCACGTAATAGGCGTTGCGGGCATCGAGCTGGAAATCCGGCGAGTAGTAGAAGGAGCCCAGCACCTTCACCGGCGCGATCTCATAGGACGCCTTGGCGGCGAACTCGAAGAAGCTCATGTCGAGCCCGCCGCCGGTGCGGCTGCTGTAGCCGGGGTAGTTGTACCAGACGAAGCCGCCATCCAGCGCCAGGCCGCCGCTGGTGAAGCGGTAGCCGCCCAGCATGTCCACCTCCTGCCGCGCATCCAGCCCCTTGAACGAGACGTTCGAGGTGAAGGCCCCGACATAGAAGCCGCTCGTGTGCTGGATATCGATCAGGCCCTGGATGGCCGGCCGGTTGCGGGTCTGGCTGACGCCGCGGAAGGTGTAGTCGGTCGAGACCGTCGGGGTGAGGGTCAGGGTGAGGCCCGTCTGGCCCAGCTCGATCTGGGCACTGGCCGGATGGTGCACCATCATGCCCGTGGCCAGGGCAAATACTGCCAGAAAATGACGCAGGCGTAATCGCATCAGGTCCGTTTCCCTTTCGCAACGCGTGTTGCGGAAGGGGGTAAGCAAGACTTGTGCAAATATCCAGGCCGGGCGCCGAAATCGGCGCGGGTGTCCGGTATGCTTTCCGAACCCCGCGCGCCAGATTTTGGTGATGACAGCGAAATCAGGGAGTGAAATGGTCGGAGCGAGAGGATTCGAACCTCCGGCCCCTGCGTCCCGAACACAGTGCTCTACCAGGCTGAGCTACGCTCCGACGGCCACTTCCCTGCGGCGAGGGGGCTCATAGCGCTGCTTCGCCGGGTGGGCAAGAGAGGTGGCGAAACTTTATGCGCGCCGCCGCATTCGGCTTCCCCCATCCCGCGATAGGCTCCCTCCGGGATTTCCGAGTCGGAGAACAGAAGAGATGCGCATCGCACCGTTGCTGCTGGGCGCGGTCCTGGCGGGAGGGGGTGGGGCCATGGCTCTTGCCCAGGCCGGCCCCCAGGCTGGAGGGCCGGTCGCCGAACGCAAGAACGACATGAAGGCGATGCAGCGGGAGCTGGAGGCCGTGAAGGCCGCGCTCGATTCCGGGGACATCGCCGCCATCGCGCCCCGGGCGAAGACCGTGCATGGCCTGCTGGAGGTGATCCCCACGCTCTTCCCGCCGGATTCGGCATCCGGCGACACGAAGGCCCTGCCGGCGGTCTGGTCCGACCGTGCCGGATTCGAGACCGCGGCGCGGAACGCCCTCGCTGCGGCCGGCAAGCTGGAGCAGGCCGCGGCCTCGGGCGACAGGGCCGCCACCGTCCAGGCTTTCCGCGAGATGGGCGCGGCTTGCGGCGGCTGCCACCGCAATTTCCGCGGCCGCTGAGGGGGGGGTGCCGGCGCCCCGGTCTCAGCCGAGGCGCCCGATCCACCAGGCAACCACGGCGGCGGCGGCCAGGAGGACGGCGCCCAGGGCGGGGTTGCCGAGCCGCGGCGCCCTTCCGGCCAGGGATGACGGCAGGCGCTTCACCCCGGTGACCATGGGCCGGACGAGGTCCTGCCCTTTCAGCAGGGCATAGGCCAGCACCGCCAGCACATGCAGGCCGGCCGCCGCGAGGATGAGCCAGAAATTCGTGGCGTGGATCGCGGTGGCGAGGTCGCTGGTCCCGGGATCGACATGCGGCGCCAGCGGCCCATGCGTCAGGACCTGGTCATCGGCCATCAGCCCCGTGCCCACCTGCACCGCCAGCAGCAGGAGCATCACCAGCACCATCCAGCCGCCGGCGGCATTATGGCCGATCTCCGTATCGGCCTCCCGGCGGCGCAGATGCAACAGGTGGCGCAGCGCCGCGAGCGGCGAACGCAGGAAGCGCGTGAAGCGCGCGGTCTCCGAGCCCAGGAGGCCCCAGGCGAGGCGGAAAAGCAGCAGCGCGAGCATGGCGAGGCCGGAGCGCAGGTGCCAGTCCATGCGATAGGTCCAGGCGGACCACCACGAGAAGGCGAAGAGCGCCACGATCCCCCAGTGAACGAGGCGTATCCAGCCATCCCAGACCTTCACCGCCACCCGGCCACCCGCCATGCGCCCATCCCTCCGTCCCGCTGCCGCCCATCCCGCTGCCGCACAGATGACCCGGCTGTGGTGGGGGAAGGCAAGGCCATCCGTGCCGGAACTGGCCAGAGCCCAGGGTTGGGATGGCCGGACGGAAACGCCCTGCCTCCGGGAGGGGTGTTCCCGGCCCGCCGCCTTTTGCCCCGGTTAGGGTACATGCCTGTGGTGCCGCATGTCCGAAGCCTGGCCCTGTTCCGTGCGGATGGGGGCGGGGATGTCCAGCCCCGCCAGCCTCTCGTCGAGCGTCAGGGCGAAATCCACCATCGCGGTCAGCGCGGTGAGCATGCCGGCCGGGGCGGGGGTGGCCGAGGCGCGCAGCCAGAGCCGGTGCGCTGGGTCGAGGCCCAGGCCCCAGCCGGGCGGCAATTCGCCGGGCAGGCGTTCCAGCCTTTCGAAGACGGCCTGGCGGCGGAGGCGCCCCTCGGCCGAAGACGGGATGCCGCCCACCTCCACCAGGAATTCGAGGCCGAATCCGGTCAGGTGCAGATGGACGGGCCGACCGTGCCACAGGAAATGGAAGCGGGGCGGTGACCGCCCGGCGGCGGGCCGCAGCCGCCCGTCGCGGGAGATCGCGTAGCGGCCGAGATCGAGCAGATCAACGGAGGGAGAGGGGGGCGGGGGCTGCATGTCGTCCAGGGTTGTCCGGACGTGATGAACAGATCATAAGCGCGCCATCATGTCCCTCATCCAAAGCGTGAAGATGGTGCTGGCGCCGCCGCACCCGGCGGGCAGGCCCTTCATCTATATCGGCCTCGGCGTGGCGGTGATCGGGGGCATGGCCCTCGGCAACTGGCTGTTCTGGCTCGGCCTGCTGTTCACGGCCTTCTGCCTGTACTTCTTTCGCGATCCGGAGCGATTCCCGCCGCCCCGGCCGGGGCTGCTGATCGCGCCCGCCGACGGCACGGTGGTCTCGGTCGCCCCCGCCGTGCCACCCGTGGAACTCGGCCTGGGTGACACGCCGCGCTGGCGCGTGGCGATCTTCCTGTCCGTGCTGAACGTGCATGTGAACCGTTCCCCCGCCGAGGGCGTTGTCACCCGGATCGCCTACCGGCCCGGCAAGTTCCTCAATGCCAGCCTGGACAAGGCGAGCGAGGACAATGAACGGAACGCCATCGCCATGCGGCTGGAGGATGGGCGGCAGATCGCCGTGGTGCAGATCGCGGGCCTCATCGCCCGGCGCATCCTTTGCAACGTGCGGGAGGGCTCCAGCCTGATGGCGGGCGAGCGCTTCGGCATCATCCGCTTCGGCAGCCGCACCGACCTGTACCTGCCGGAAGGCGTCCGCCCCCTCGTGGCGGTGGGCCAGACCATGGTGGGCGGGGAAACCGTGATCGCCGACCTGTCCCTGCCGCGCCCGCGCGACGTGGCCGCCGGCTCCGATCCCGACGCCGTCTCGGGGGTGGGATGAACACGGCGCGGCGCTTCCGCCTGGCCGCGCGGCGGCGCCCGCGCTTCCAGGGGCTGAGCTTCAACCGGCTGCTGCCGAACATCCTGACGATGATCGGCCTCTGCGTCGGGCTGAACGCCATCCGCCTCGCCTTCGAGGGGCGCTGGCCGGCCGCGGTGGCGCTGATCGTGGTCGCCGCCTTCATCGACGGCATCGACGGGCGCCTCGCCCGCCTGCTGAAGGCCACCAGCCGCTTCGGCGCGGAGTTCGACAGCCTGTCGGATTTCGTCTGCTTCGGCGTGGCCCCGGGGCTGATCCTGTATCTCTGGTCGCTCGACGGCGCGCGCGGGGTCGGGTTCATCCCCTGCGTGCTGTTCGCTGTCTGCATGGCACTGCGGCTGGCGCGCTTCAACGCCGCCATCGATATCGGCCCGGTGGTCACGGCCAAGGGGGTGATGCCGCCGCCGCCGAAGCCCGCCTATGCGCAGTCCTTCTTCACCGGCGTGCCTGCCCCCGCCGGAGCGGGGCTGGCGCTTTTCCCGGTCTTCGCCTCGCTCTCCTTCCATGAGTGGGGCATGACCGGCATGGCCGCCTTCCTGCGCCATCCGCTCTTCGTGGCGATCGTGCTGGTGCTGGTGGCCGGGCTGCTGGTCAGCACCTTGCCGACCTGGAGCTTCAAGAACTTCAAGATCCCGCGCGAGGCGGTCCTGCCGCTGCTGCTGGGGGCGGCCGCCTATGCGGCCCTGCTGGTGACCGAGCCCTGGGCGGCGATCGCGGCGGCCGGGTTGATCTATGTCTCGCTCCTGCCCTTCTCGATCCGCTCCTATCAGCGCCTGAAGCGCGAGGCGGAGGAAATGCGGCAGCCGGACCCCGCGCCCGGCATGGCGGCGGACGAGGGCTGACGCGGTGAGGGAAGGGCCGCCGTTCTCCGCAAGGTGAAACAGCCTGTCCTTTCCTTCATGAAACGTGATCTTCCAAGGGCGTTCACCCCAATGACAGAAGCCTCTGTCGGACAGGAACCGGACCCCAACCCATGGTCACCCGAAAGAATATCCTCGCCACCACGGCGGCCACGCTGGCGCTCGGCGCCATGCTGTCCCTCTCTCCGATCACCGCCCATGCGGCCACCGGCGGCAGCGACCAGACGCAGATGCAGGGCCATGGGGCCACGCCGCATCACCGCATGCCCCGGTCCCGGACGCATGGCCAGCAGTCTGCCTCGTCCGATGATTCGGCGGCGGATCGCCTGAACGCCGAAAGCCTGCAACGCGCCCGGGGCGGACAGAACTCGCCCTCCGGCGCGCCGGACACGACCTCCAGCCTGAACACCATGAGCGGGCGGGACGCACAGCGCGGCATGGACACCGGCTCCCAGCCCATGGTGCCCTTCCGCTGACGCCCGGAACCTCCTGGCTTTCCGCCGGGGGGATACGCGGGCACCGGCACCGGTCCGATAGGGCAGGTGCCGTTTCGCTGCCCAGGCATCGGCCGCTGTGCGAGGGGCTCAGGCCGGGGGAGCGTCGAAGGGGCTGGCATCCAGCGCGGCGAGCACCGCCCAGCCATTCGCCGCCAGATGCCCGCGCCGCGGATACAGGAAAGGGATCTCCCCGTTGTAGAAACCGGTGGTGAGCCAGGGAATGCTGGATGCCCTGACCCAGCCCGCCGCATCCCGCTCCCGCAGCATGGTGCGCAGGAAGCGTTCCGCCAGCGCCACGCGCCCCTGGCGGCGCAGCAGAAGGGCGGCCTGGGCCGTCCCCTCCAGCCAGATCCCGTCGCGGTCGGTGTTGAAGTCCAGCCCCTTCAGCTCCTGGACGGGGGCGCCGGCCGGCAGGCCATGCCGCGTCAGGACCCAGTCCAGCGCCGGGGCGAAACCCGCTTCCCGGAAGGCCAGGAGCGGCCAGAGATTGGCATCCACCGCCGAATCGTCGTTCACCACGCCCTGTGGCGTCAGCCCGGCGGCGAAGCGCCCCTCCGCCGGGCGCCAGAGGCTGCGCACGAAGCCACCCGCCTTCGCGGCGGCGGCCCGCCGGTCCAGGCGCGCGAAGGCCACCGCGAGGTCCAGGTTCTGTTCGGTGGAACACCAGGCCTGCCGGTCCGGCTGCGGCTCATGCCCCAGCGTACCGCCGGTGAAGCCCTGCGGTGCCACGCAGTCCCGTTCCACCCAGCCGGCGGCCCGCTCCGCCGCGTCGCGGAAGGCGACGGAGCCGGGAAAGGCGGTCCAGAGCAGCATGGCGAAGGCGACGGGACCGCTGGCGGAGCCGGCGGCATAGCCATCCTCGATCCAGCGGCTGGAGGCAGCGTCCCACCAGCCGGGTGGGCGGGCGCTGGCCGGGGCATCGGGCACCTGCCGGCCGGCGGCATAGGCGTTGCGCAGCCGCCCATCCGTCCAGAACCTGTCCTGTGACTGAGCGAGGCGCAGCCCTTCCGCCAGGCGCGAGGCCAGTTCCGTCTCGCCTGCCGCCAGCAGAGCGAGGCCCGCGACGGCATTGTCATAGGTATAGGCGACCTCGGCATGGCTGCGGTCGAAAGCCTCGCTGCCATCGGTGACATAGGATTTGAGCAGGCCCGGCCCGCCTAGCGCCTGTGCCGCCGCGCGGATCGGGGCGAGCAACGCCGGCGCGGCCTCCCGGAAGAACGCATCCCCTTCCGACCCGGCGGGCGGGGATGCGCCGACGGTGCCGGTGCCGAGGGCGGCCCCCGCCAGGGACAGGGCGAAGCGCCGCCGGTTCAGGGGCATGGCCTCAGGCGAGGCAGCGCTGCAGCAACTCGGCGCTGCGGCCATTGGCGATGGTGGCGGCCAGCCCGTCCCAGGAATGGCCGCCCATGCGGGCGAAGGCATGGTCCACGCCGGGATAGGTATAGGCGGTGGCGGTCGGATGTCCGTCCAGCATGGCGCGGATCTTCGCCTGGGCGTCCGGCGGCACGAAGCGGTCCTTCTCGGCGATATGCAGGATCAGCGGCCTGTCGATCTTCTGCGCCGCGCCCAGCAGCCCGTCGAGGCCCACGCCGTAATAGCAGATGTTGCAGTCGGCGTCGGATTCCAGCGCCATCATCGTGGCCAGCCGCCCGCCGAGGCAGAAGCCCATCGTGCCCGCCTTGCCGTTGCTGCCCTCCATCTTCCGCGCCACGGCCAGGGTGGCCTTGAGGTCCTCGATCCCCTTCGCCTGGTCGAAGGCGTTCATCAGTTCGAAGGCGCGCTGCCATTCCTTCTCCGAGCCGTCGGTCAGTTCCACGCCTGGCTCCAGGCGCCAGAACAGGTCGGGCGAGATGGCCAGGAAGCCCATATCCGCCACCCACTCGCAGAGCGCGCGCATGGCATGGTTCACCCCGAAGATCTCCTGGATCATGACCACCGCGCCCACCGGACCCTCCCGCCCCGTGGGACGGGCGACATAGGCGCTGAAGCCGCCGCTGCCGTCCGTGGCCTGGATGGTGGTGGTGCCGGTGGCGATTCCCCTGGTGTTTTCGGCCATCTGTGGCTTCCCCTTCCGTGAATCTCCCGCCAGGGTAGCCGTTATTGCGCCGCGATGCAGGACGCCTCTCGTTCACGCCGTCGCGGCCACCCATCTGTCCCTGGACAGGGCCCCCGTGCCTCGACCGGGACCATGCGACCCTGCAGTCACGGGAGACCGCGCCATGGATGCCCTCCGCACACAGTTCCGCGATGCCATGTCGCGGCTGGGCGCCGCGGTGAACATCATCACCACCGCCGGCCCGGCGGGCCGGGCGGGCTTCACCGCCAGTGCGGTCTGCAGCGTGACGGACGACCCGGCCATGCTCCTGGTCTGCATCAACCGCAGCAGCCGCGCCTATCCCTATGTCATCCAGAACGGCGTGATGTGCGTGAACGTGCTAGGCGGGCCGCATAGGCCAGTCTCGGACAGCTTCGCCGGCTTCACCACCACCACGATGGACGAACGCTTCGGCACCGGGAGCTGGACGGTGCTGTCCACCGGCGCGCCGGTGCTGGAGGGGGCCTCGGCCTCGGTGGATTGCGTGATCGAGGACGTGGTCGAGAAGGGTACCCACAGCGTGCTCTTCGGCGCGGTGAAGGCCATCGCCCTCGGGCATTCGGAATCTGCACTGATCTGGTGGGGACGGGACTACCGCATCGTCGGCACCGAACTGGCCTGAGCCGAATTGGCCTGAGCGCGCTTGCGGGCTTGTCCTGCCGGGCCAGCGCATCGAAGAGAGCCCGCGCGGCACCGGGGCCGCCGCGCGGGCTCCTCAGGGTCAGGCGTAGCGGCGATCCGCCACCCCTACGATCTCCCGCACGCCCATCCGGGCGCCAAGGATTGCGGCGAAGGCGCCCAGGATCAGCGTGGCGAAGATCCAGAAGGCGCCCACGGCGGTGCCGGTCGCCGCGGCATCAGCGGCCTCGCGGGCCTTCTGCTCGGCCTCGGCGGCCGTCTGCCGGGCCTGCTGCTCGTATTGCTGCACGCGCTGCGCGGCTTCCTGCTCGGGGATGCCGGCCTGGGCGGCGACAAGCTGGTTCAGCCGTGTCCGCTGAGCGTCGTTCAGGTTGCCCTGGGTGATGCTCTGCCCGACGATCGAGGCGATCTCGGCGGCACGCTGATCGCTGTTCATGGCGCCCACATCGTCCGGCCGGGTCAGCGCCTGGCTGGCCCGGTTGACCAGAGCCTGCTGGTCCGCTTCCGGCGTGGCCTGGGCCACGGTCTCCGCCGCGGAGGAGACCGCATGGCCCGCGCCGCCGAGAAGGGAGCCGACGGCATTGCCGGCGGTATGGGCGATGCCGGAGACGGCGCTGCCGAGCAGCACGGCGGAGACCAGGAAGGCAGCGGCCCAGGTGGCCAGCCCGTGCAGGGCGGCGTCGCGCCTGTCGGCCGTGCCCGAAAGCCGCGCCGCGACATAGCCGCCGGCGATCAGGCCCAGCAGGTTGGCGACCACCAGCCAGATGCTGGCGACGAGGCCGAAGGTCGATGCATCGGGGGTGCTGCGGTCCACCGCGTCGATGGTGGTCGCACCCACGGCGATGCCCAGGATGTTCAGCGTCGCGCCCACGGCGATGGCCACAAGGGCTCCGGCCAGGATGGCGCCCCAGGCAGTGCGGGGAGGCAGGGCGGGTGCGCCCTCAGGGACAGCGGCGCCAGGCATGGTGGCTGGGTAGGACATGGTGTGTTCCGGCGTTCGGTGGATATCCACTGGAACGTCCGGCTCGTCCGTCCGGTTTGCCATGGGCCGCACGCAGGGCGTTTCTGTGACAGGTTGACCACACCATGGCGGGTCGCCCCACCCATCTGGCGGCACGCAGGGGGGCCAGACAGCAGAAAGGCCCCGGAGCTTCCGCCCCGGGGCCTCGCATTGCGCATGCCGTCATCCGGCAGGCGAAAAACTCAGAATCCCGCCCCGATCATGGCGTGAGCAGTGATCCCGGTCGCGCAGCGGAACTCCGGCTGGGTGCAATGAGACACTGGATCACCTCCTTTCGTTTGTTGAAGACAGGAGCCGATGTGGGGAGGGGGTGCGGGCGCCACAAGCCCCATCCCGCACCGGATCTCACATCTGGGCGTAGTTGCCGTCCTTCCAGACATAGAAAACGTAGTCGGCCACGGTCGGGTCGCCCTTGCTGTCGAAGCTCGTCTCGCCCAGCACCGACTTCCACGGGCCACCGGACTTCAGCGTCTGGGCCACCTTCTGCGGGTCGGCCGTCTTCGCCTTCTCCGCCGCGTCAGCCCAGATCTGCACCGCCGCATAGGTGTAGAGCGTGTAGCCCTCCGGATCGACGTTGCGGGCCTTGAAGCGGGCCACCACGGGCGCGGCGCTGGGGCGGGTGCGGATATCGGGGGCGAAGGTCATCAGCGTGCCTTCGCCCGCCGGGCCGGTGATCTGCCAGAACTCGTTGGTCACCAGGGCGTCGCCGCCGATCAGCGTGACCTGCATGCCCTGCTCCTTCGCCTGGCGCAGGATCTTCCCGGACTCGGTGTGGTAGCCGCCGATATAGATCACCGCGATATTGGCCGCTTTCAGGCGCGAGACGATGGCACTGTAATCGGGCTCGCCCGGCGTATAGGCGGCATAGAGCGCCTCGTTCACCCCGGCGGCGTTCAGCGCCTTCTTGGTCTCGTCCGCCAGCCCCTTCCCATAGGCGGAGTTGTCGTGGAGGATCGCGACCGGCTTGTCCTTGAAGTTCGCGGCGATGTACTTGCCGGCCACGGCGCCCTGCTGATCGTCCCGCCCGCAGACGCGGAAGGTGTTCCAGCTCCCCTTGTCCGTATAGACCGGGTTGGTCGAGCCGGGGCTGATCTGCAGCACGCCCTCCTCGGCATAGACCTTGCTCGCCGGAATGGAGGAGCCGGAGCAGAAATGCCCGGCCACCAGCTTCACCTGCCGTCCGGCCATCTGGTTGGCCACGGAGACCGCCTGGCGCGGGTCGCAGGCATCGTCGCCCAGTTCCAGCGCCAGCTTCTGGCCGAGCACGCCACCGGCGGCGTTGATGTCGGTCACCGCCTGCTCCGCGCCGTTGCGCATCTGCGCGCCGAAGGCGGCGTACTGGCCGGTCAGCGGCCCGACCGTGGCGACGCGCAGCGGCGCGCCCTGGGCCAGTCCGGCACGGCTGCCGAGGATGGCGGGCGCGGCGAGGGCTGCCCCGAGGATGACGCGGCGATTGACGGTGAGCATGCTTGGACTCCGCTTGCCACGAGCCCGGGAGCCGGGCCGTTGTTATGGAAGCCTAGAGCGTGAGTCGCATGGCCGCCAAGCGGCTGTTTGCCTGCCGGATCGCCTCTCCGTCGGGGGGCGCGGGATGGCATGGCGGCTGATCAGGACCGGCGCCCGTCCGCTGGAACGCAAGTTCCCGTGACGTCGCCTTTTGCCACCCATCGCTTCGCACAGGCGCATCGTTACAGCGGGGGAGAAGGGTGCGCCCGCGGGCGGCAGCGCCCCGGCCGATGTCGAGTGTGGAGCAGAAGCATGACTGCAGATCCCCGGAACGGGTACGAGCCTGTACGGCTGGCTGACCAGGAGATCCTGCGGGGGCAGGGGGGCGAGACCCATCAGGTCGCGGGCAAGGGCGTCGAGACCCTGACGACGCAGCAGGGCATCCCGGTCTCCGACGACCAGAACACGCTGAAGATCGGGGCGCGCGGCCCCGCGCTGCTGGAGGATTTCCACTTTCGCGAGAAGATCTTCCACTTCGATCATGAGCGTATCCCGGAGCGGGTGGTGCATGCGCGCGGCTTCGGCGTCCATGGCTATTTCGAGCCAACGGAATCCCTGGCCGGCATCACCGCGGCGGACCTGTTTCAGCGACCGGGCGAGAAGGTGCCGGTCTTCGTGCGCTTCTCCACGGTGGCCGGTAACAAGGGCTCCTTCGACTTGGCCCGCGACGTGCGCGGCTTCGCGGTGAAGTTCTACACGAAGGAAGGCAACTGGGACCTCGTCGGCAACAACATCCCGGTCTTCTTCATCCAGGACGCGATCAAGTTCCCGGACCTGATCCACGCCGCGAAGCAAGAGCCCGACCGGGGCTTCCCCCAGGCACAGACGGCGCATGACAACTTCTGGGACTTCGCCTCGCTGAGCCCGGAATCCACCCATATGCTGATGTGGATCATGTCCGACCGGGCGATCCCACGCTCCTTCCGCTTCATGGAGGGATTCGGGGTCCATACCTTCCGCTTCGTCAATGCGGAGGGGAAGTCCACCTATGTGAAGTTCCACTGGAAACCGAAGCTCGGCCTGCAATCGGTGGTGTGGAACGAGGCGGTGAAGATCAACGGTGCCGACCCGGATTTCCACCGCCGCGACCTGTGGAACGCGATCCAGGCCGGCGATTTCCCGGAATGGGAGCTGGGCGTGCAGCTTTTCGACGACGACTTCGCCGAGACGTTCGAGTTCGACATCCTGGACGCCACCAAGATCATCCCGGAGGAGCAGGTGCCCGTGCGCATCGTCGGGCGCATGGTGCTGGACCGCACGGTGGACAACTTCTTCGCCGAGACGGAGCAGGTGGCCTTCTGCACGCAGAACGTCGTGCCGGGCATCGACTTCACCAACGACCCGCTGCTGCAGGGGCGCAACTTCTCCTATCTCGACACGCAGCTGAAGCGGCTCGGCGGCCCGAACTTCACCCATATCCCGGTCAATGCGCCGAAGACCCAGGTCTGCAATTTCCAGCAGGACGGGCACATGGCGATGCGCAACCCCAAGGGGCGCGCCAATTACGAGCCCAATTCCTGGGGCGCCCAGGGCGGCCCGCGCGAGGACCCGGAACGTGGCTTCCGCAGCTTCCCGGCGCAGGAGCAGGGCGAGAAGCGGCGCATCCGGGCCGAGCTCTTCGCCGACCATTTCAGCCAGGCGGGCCAGTTCTACCGCAGCCAGACGCCCACGGAGCAGACGCACATCAAGGATGCCTTCGTCTTCGAGCTGAGCAAGGTCGAGACGCCCGCCATCCGCGCCCGCATCGTCGCCAACCTGCGGAACGTGGACGAGGAACTGGCCATGAAGGTGGCCGAGGGGCTGCGGCTGGAGCCGATGCCCGAAGCGGCGCCGCCCGCGCGGCCGGTGATCAGGGACCTACCGCCTTCGCCGCCGCTCAGCATCATCCAGAACGGCCCCAAGAGCTTCAAGGGCCGCAAGCTGGGCATCCTCGCGAGTGATGGTGCCGATGCGGCGCTGCTCAAGGCGCTGATGGCCGCCGCCCAGGCGGAGGGCGCCATGGTGGAGCTGGTCGCGCCGCAGGTCAGCGGCATCGTGGACAGCGCCGGCACCCGGCACGAGGCGCAGCAGAAGGTCAATGGCGGTCCTTCCGTGCTCTATGACGCGGTGGCGGTGGTGCTGTCCGAGGAAGGGGCGAAGCTGCTTTCCAAGGAAGCCACGGCGAAGGACTTCGTCAGTGATGCCTTCGCCCACGCCAAGTTCATCGCGCACAGCGCCGAGGCGAAGCCGCTGCTGGAGAAGGCCGGCATCGACAAGCCCGATGGCGGTGTGATCGCGCTTGGCGGGAAGGCGGATGCGGCGGCCTTCCTCAAGGCCTGCGGCGAACTCCGCTTCTGGCAGCGCGAGCCGGAGGTCCACGCGGTCTGACCAGGCTGGTTCCAGGGCGGACGACACCCCCCTGGAGCCGTACCGCGGGGGCCTTCAGCCGCCCAGATAGGCCTCCCGCACCTCCGGCCGTGCCAGCAGGGCGCGTCCGGTATCCTCCATGGTGATCCGCCCGTTCACCAGCACATAGCCGCGATGGGCAAGGCGCAGCGCCTGATTGGCGTTCTGCTCCACCAGCAGCACCGTCAGTCCCTCCGTCTCGTTCAGCATGCGGATGGCATCGAAGATCCCGCGCACGATCAGCGGCGCGAGTCCGAGGGAGGGCTCGTCCAGCAGCAGAAGCCGTGGCTGCGCCATCAGCGCGCGGGCGATGGCCAGCATCTGCTGCTCACCGCCCGAGAGCGTGCCGCCGCGCTGCGCCTCCCGCTCCTTGAGGCGGGGAAAGAGCTGGAAGGCCCGCTCCATGCCCGGCCCCGGATCGTGGCCGAACTGCTGCGCGCCCATCAGCAGGTTCTCGCGCACGCTCATGCGCGGGAAGATCCGGCGCCCTTCCGGCGACTGCGCGATGCCGAGGCGTACCACCTCATGCGTCGGCAGGCCGGTAATATCCGTACCGTTGAAGAGGATGCGCCCGGAACGCGCGCGGGGCGATCCGCAGATGGTCATCAGCAGCGTGGACTTGCCGGCACCATTGGCGCCGATCAGGGCCACGATCTCCCCCTGGTTCACATGGATGGTGACGTCGTTCAGCGCCCGCACCGCGCCATAGGCGGCGGAGACGCCGTGCAGCTCCAGCATGCTCACGCCGCGTTTTCCTCCTCGCCTTCCTCGCCCTCGCCGAGATAGGCGGCGATCACCGCAGGGTCGCGCCGCACCGCCGCGGGCACGTCGTCGGCGATCAGCTTGCCGTGGTCCAGCACCACCACGCGGTCCGAGATGCCCATCACCACGCCCATGTCATGCTCGATCAGCAGCACGGTGCAGCCGCTCTCCTTGATCCGCCGCACCAGCCCGGCAAGCTGCTCGCTCTCGCGCGGGTTGAGCCCCGCCGCCGGCTCGTCGAGGCAGAGCAGGGAGGGGTTGGTACACATGGCGCGCGCGATCTCCAGCCGCCGCTGGTCGCCATAGGGCAGGGCGCCGGCGGGCTCGTCGGCGCGGGGCAGCAGGCCGGTCTCCTCCAGCCAGTGCGCCGCCAGCGCGATCGCCTCGCGCTCCGCCTTCGGATAGCGTGACAGGCCCAGCACCGCGCCGATGCCGAAGCCGGTGGCCGCCATCAGCGTGTTGTGCTGTGCCACCAGCAGGTTCTCCAGCACCGTCATGCCGGCGAAGAGGCGGATGTTCTGGAAGGTCCGCGCCACCCCGGCCCGGGCGATGCGGTGCCCTGCCAGCCGGTGCAGCGCCTCCGTGCCCGTGTCGCGGTGCAGGCGGATGGTGCCGGAGCTCGGCCGGTAGAAGCCGGTGATGCAGTTGAAGCAGGTGGTCTTGCCGGCGCCGTTGGGGCCGATCAGCGCCGTGATCTGCCCGCGCCGCGCCTGGAAGGAGACGTTGTCCACGGCGACCAGCCCGCCGAAGCGCATGGTCAGCCCCTCGACCTCCAGGATCGGGGGCGCCTCCACGGTTCCGCTCATCCCCGGCCCTCCCCGACCAGATCGCCCGAAATGGCGCGCGCCTTGCCGAGCGAGACGGTGGGCCGGCGGGTCGAGACGAGCCCGCGCGGGCGCCAGACCATGATGGTCACCATGGCGATGCCGAAGACCAGCATCCGCCATTCCTGCAGGTCGCGGAACACCTCGAAGCCGCCGATCATCACCAGCGCCGCGATGGCCACGCCGAGCTGCGAGCCCAGCCCGCCCAGCACCACGATGGCGAGGATGATGGCGCTCTCGATGAAGGTGAAGCTTTCCGGGCTGATGAAGGCCTGGCGCGTGGCGAAGAAGGCGCCGGCGAAGCCGCCGAACATGGCGCCGAGCGCGAAGGCGGTCAGCTTGGTCGTGGTGATGTTGATGCCGAGCGCGCGCGCCGCGATCTCGTCCTCGCGCAGTGCCTCCCAGGCGCGGCCCAGCGGCTGGCGCCGCAGCCGCAGCGTCACCCAGTTGGTCAGCAGCGCCAGAGCGAGGATCAGGTAGTAGAGGAAGATCACCCGGTGCAGCGGCGAGGGCGTCAGGCCGAAATAGCCCGCGAAGGTGTCGGGCCCGCCGCCCATGCCGAAATCCAGCCCGAAGAAGCCGGGACGCGGGATGCCCGACAGCCCGTTCGGGCCGCCGGTGAGCGAGACCCAGTTGATCAGCACGATACGGATGATCTCGCCGAAGGCCAGGGTCACGATGGCGAGGTAGTCGCCCCGCAGGCGCAGCACGGGAAAGCCCAGGATCACGCCCCAGAAGGCGGCGAGGATGCCGGCGAGCGGCAGGCAGATCCAGAAGCTGAGGCCGAAATTCAGCGCCAGCAGCGCATAGGCATAGGCGCCGACCGCGTAGAAGGCGACATAGCCGAGGTCCAGCAGCCCGGCGAGGCCGACCACGATGTTCAGCCCCCAGCCCAGCATCACATAGGTCGCCACCAGCACGGCGAGGTCGAGCTCGTAGCGTCCCACGCCTGGCAGGAAGGGCAGGGCGAGACCCAGCAGGAGCAGCAGCGGCGCCACCACCCGCCCGATCCAGGAGGGAAGCCGCGGCGACCAGGCGCGCTGCGCGGCGGAGCGCCGCCGCCGGTGCCAGAGCGCCATGAGGAAGCGGCCGGCGAAGGTGAGCGCGACGAGGATCGCCACATCCGGCCAGCGCGTGCGCAGCACGAGGCCGCCCTCGCCCGGGTCCGTGCGCAGCCCGACCAGCGGCACGAAGAGGCCCAGCGCCACCAGTGCGGCCAGCACGGCCTCGCGCAGTGCCCCCCCCAGGGCCAGGGGTCTTTCCGGGAGCCTTCCGGCGGGCGGCGCTGCGGGCAGCGGGCGCGGGATGCCGCCCGCCTCGCCCGGCGCGGGCACGCCGTCGTCCAGATGTCCGGCGCCACCGGGGCGCGGTGCGCCCGCGGCCGACCCGCCCAGCGCGGCCGCGCCGCCCGGGACCTCGTCTTCCGGCGCGTTGCCGCTCATACCTTCTCGACCTCATGGCGGCCGAGCAGGCCGGTGGGCAGGAAGAGCAGCGTCAGCGCCAGGATCGAGAAGGCCGCGACATCCTTGTACTGCACGGAGAAATAGGCGCTCCAGAAGGTCTCGATCAGCCCGATCAGCAGCCCGCCCAGCACCGCGCCCGGCAGGGAGCCGATGCCCCCGAGCACGGCGGCGGTGAAGGCTTTCACCCCGGCCAGGAAGCCGATGTAGAAATCGATCACGCCATAGCGCACGAGGTAGAGCGTGCCGGCCACGGCGGCGAGCGCGGCGCCGGTCACGAAGGCCAGCGAGATGGTGCGGTCCACGTTCACGCCGAGCAGCGCGGCCATCTTGCGGTCCTGCTCCACCGCCCGCATGGCGCGGCCGAGCGAGGTGCGCGTCACCAGGAGGGTGAAGATGCCGAGCACCACCAGCGTCACCACCATGATGGCGATCTGCACCCAGGAGATCTGCACCACGAAGCCGTTCTGCTCGAACAGGTTCAGCCCGCCCGGCACCAGCGGTTCCATCGGCTTCACCCGCGCGCCCTGGCTCACCTGCACGAAGTTCTGCAGCAGGATGGACATGCCGATGGCGCTGATGAGCGGCGCCAGGCGGAAGGAGCCGCGCAGGGGCCGGTAGGCCACGCGTTCCACCGTCCAGCCATAGAGGCCGGTGACGGCCATGGAGAAGACCAGGGCCAGCAGGATCGCCGCCCCGCCGGTCATCCAGCCGCCCCCCGACAGCAGCAGCAGGCCGATCAGCGCCGAGAAGGCGCCGATCATGAAGATGTCGCCATGGGCGAAGTTGATCATGCCCACGATGCCGTAGACCATCGTGTAGCCGACGGCGATCAGCCCGTAGATCATGCCGAGCGAGACGCCGTTCACCAATTGCTGCAGCGCATAGGCCAAGCCCGTATCCCCCCTCTGCCTTGCAGGAGAGGCTAGGCGAGGTTTGCCCGGGCTGTCATCGTCGGGACGGCTGGAAGCGAGGCTCCAACGGGGAATTCATCCGGCCCCCGGGCCCGCGGCTGCCTCTCCGGCATTCGCGGCTGCCGCACATCCGGGCAGGACACGTTCCCGGCACGCGATACCGGCCTGCGGATATCAATCCCGCAGCGTCAGGGCGAGGGCGCCCCCGGCATGCGCCATGCCGCAGCGTCCGTCGAGAATCAGATCCCCCGCCCGCCGCGCCCCGGCCCGCCAGACCGGGCGCTGCCCCAGCCGGCGGGCCAGACGGTCCCCCGGCGTCAGCAGCCAGCCCCGTCCGGAGCCCAGCCGTGCCATCCCGGCGGCGTCGCCGGGCGGCAGGCGGGTGATCCGGATCTCGCGCGCCGGCGGCGGCAGCAGGCAGGTGAGCAGCTGATCCCCGCCGGTATCCCCATGGGCATCCCCGCCGGCGCCGATCCAGCGGCCATGCGGCAGGTCGCGCAGGAGGCCGGCGGCGCCGGTGAGCAGCAGCGGCCGCCCGCTTTCGATCAGCCGCCTGGCCTCCTGGGGCGTGACGATCATGGGGTGGGGTCCGGGGCATCCATCCGCCGCTTCTGCGGTCCGGGCGGTTAAGGATGCCTTGCTCCGTTCCGGTCCAGGGTGGCGTCAGCCCTGGCGCGGCGCCGCCGCCCGGCCGAGCCGGTCGTTGATGGCCTCGCCCAGCCCCGCGGCCGGGACGGGCATGGCGGCGATGCCCGCCAGGCCGAGGCGCGATCCCTCCTCGTCCAGGAAGCGCAGCCCGGCGAAGAGGCGCGAGGCCGCCTCGGCGAGATCGCCGCGCTCCGAAAGGTTCCAGGCCAGGCGGGCACCGGGCAGGGGGCGGCCGAAGGCCAGCAGCGCCTCGTCCGGCCCCACATGCCGCGCCTCCAGCCGCACCGGCAGGCCGGGCGCGTAGTGCGAGCGCAGCATTCCGGGGGAGGGCAGGCCCTGCTGCCGCGCCAGCACCGTGAGCATCTCCTCGACCTCCGCCTCCAGTTGCGGGTCGTGGAAGGCGCCGATCACCTCCTCGATCGCCTCCACCGTGACGCCGCCGGGGCGCAGCAGGCTGGGCTGGCCGCTGGCGAGGTTCAGCACCGTGCTTTCCAGCCCCACGGCGCAGGGACCGCCATCCAGCACCGCTGCGATGCGCCCGCCGAGCCCCTGCATCACATGCTCCGCCGTGGTCGGCGAGACGCGGCCCGAGGGGTTGGCCGAAGGCGCCGCGACCGGCGTGCCGGCCCGGCGCAGCAACTCCCGCGCCAGGGGATGAGCGGGCACGCGCACCGCCATGGTCTCGGTGCCGGCTGTGGTCAGCAGGTCCACCCGCGAACCGCGCCGGCGCGGCAGCACCAGGGTCAGCGGCCCCGGCCAGAAGCGTTCCGCGAGGCTGCGGGCGCGCTCATCCGCCACCACCTCGGCGAAGGCGGATTCGGCATCGGGGAAATGGCAGATCAGCGGGTTGAAGCGCGGCCGGCCCTTGGCGGCGAAGATCCCGGCCACCGCCCGGCCGTTGCGGGCATCGGCGCCCAGGCCATAGACGGTCTCGGTGGGGAAGGCCACCAGCTCGCCCGCCCGCAACAGCGCGGCGGCCCGGTCCAGCGCCTCCGGCGGCAGGCGCTCGGTCATGACGCCGCTTGTTCCTGCGCTCCGTCCCCGCGCCCCCAGGCGATGAATGGGCCGTTCTCGAAGCCCGGCTTGCCATAGCGGAATGGCGCGCCCGCCATGTCCAGCACCCGTCCGCCGGCGGCTTCCAGCAGGGCCTGGGCGGCGGCGGTGTCCCATTCCATGGTGCGGCCGAAGCGCGGGTAGAGATCGGCCTCGCCCTCCGCCAGCCGGCAGAATTTCAGCGCCGAGCCACAGTTCACCACCTTCGCCACCTTGCGGCCCGCCAGGAAGGGCTCCAGGCGCGGGTCGTCGCGGTAGTGGTTGCTGAACATCACCGTGATGCCTTCCGGCGGCGGGGTGCGGGCGGCGATGGCACGGCGGCCGGCGGCATCCTCCTTCCAGGCCAGGGCGGGCCGGCCTTCCGCCGCGACGAGGCCGGCGAAGACCTCCCCCGTGGCCGGCAGGGCCACGGCGCCGAGCAGCGCCCGGTCGCCCTCCACCAGCCCGACGCAGACGGCGAAGCTGTCGCTGCCCTGGGCGAACTCCCGCGTCCCGTCCAGCGGGTCCACCAGCCAGTAGCGATGCGCCAGTGCCGGGATGCGGCCGGCGCAGACCTCCTCCTCGGCGATCACCGGGATCTCCGGCACCGCCGCGCGCAGTCCCTCCAGGATGATGGCCTCGGCCACATGGTCGGCCTCCGTCACCGGCGAGTGGTCGCTCTTGCGCTCCACGGCGAAGCCGGCGGCCCGTACCGCCAGGATGGCGTCGGCGGCGGAGCGCGCCAGCCGCGCGGCCAGTTCCAGAAGCTCATGATCGGTCATCCGCCGTGGATAGACCCGGGGCCGGTGCGGCGCCATACGGCAAACCGCACGGCCCTCCCGGCTTCGGGCGGCGGGTGCGCGAAAACCGGCTGGCCCCCTCCACGCCGGGCCGCCGCCGTGGCACGCTGCGCCCCGGAACCGAGGCGGCGCCGCGCCCTTTCCAGGACCTCCCCATGGCTCTCCCGCACAGGGAGCCCCAGGGGCGATCCTGTCCCGCGGACCGTCCGGCGCGTCGCAGGGAGTGCTCTCCGGTCATGCTCGATATCGCCTTCGCCAAGCCGTCCCTTCCCACGGGCGGCGCCCTCGCCATCCTGCTGGCGGAGGATGACCTGGGCGGCGGCGCCTGGCATGACTGGGACCAGACGCTGCACGGCATCCTGTCACGCGGCATCGCGGCGGCGGAGTTCAAGGCACGGCGCAACCAGACCGCCACCCTCTTCGCGCCCGGGAACGGGCTGAACCGGATCGTGCTGGTCGGCCTCGGCAAGCGGGCGGAGCTGGACGGGCCGGTGATCGAGGCGGCGGGCGGCACGGCCGTCGCCGCCATGGCCGCCGAGGGCACGGCGGCGCTCGACGCCCGCGCGGTGGGTGGTTGGGCCGGGCTGGCCGGTACCGCGGCGGGCGGCAATGGCGCGGCCAGCGCCGCGCTGGGCGCCACGCTGCGCATGTACCGCTTCGACCGCTACCGCACCACGGAGAAGGCGGAGGACAAGCCGCGCCTGACCGCGCTGAAGGTGTTCTGCGACGACCCCGCCGCCGCCAAGGCGGCCTGGGCCACGGGCCGGGCCATCGCCCAGGGCGTCTTCACCACCCGCGACCTGGTCAGCGAGCCGCCGAACATCCTCTATCCGGAGGAATTCGCCGACCGGCTGGAGAAGCTGGAGAAGCTCGGCCTCGATGTGGAGGTGCTGGGCCCGAAGGAGATGCGCAAGCTGGGCTTCGGCGCGCTGCTCGGCGTGGCCCAGGGATCGGAGCGCGAGCCGCGCGCGGTGATCCTGCGCTGGAACGGCACGGGCGCGAAGAAGCCGGCGAAGCCGCTCTGCTTTGTCGGCAAGGGTGTCACCTTCGACACCGGCGGCATCTCCATCAAGCCGGCCGGCGGCATGGAGGACATGAAGTGGGACATGGCCGGCGCCGGCACGGTGGCGGGGCTGATGGCCACGCTGGCCGGGCGCAAGGCCAAGGTCGACGCGATCGGCATCGTCGGGCTGGTGGAGAACATGCCTTCCGGCACGGCGCAGCGGCCGGGCGACGTGGTGACCACGGCCTCCGGCCAGACGGTGGAGGTGATCAACACCGATGCCGAGGGGCGCCTCGTCCTGGCGGACATCATGTGGTATGCCAAGAAGCGCTTCGACCCGGCCTTCATGATCGACCTCGCCACGCTGACCGGCGCGATCATCGTGGCGCTCGGCAACGAGCATGCCGGGCTCTTCTCCAACGATGACGGGCTGGCGGAACGCATCCTGGCCGCCGGCAAGGCGACCGGCGAGCTCGCCTGGCGCATGCCGCTGGGCGACGCCTATGACAAGCAGATCCGCTCCGACATCGCGGACATGAAGAATGTCGGCGGCCGCCCGGGTGGCTCGATCACCGCGGCGCAGTTCATCCAGCGCTTCGTCGATGGCTGCCCCTGGGCGCATCTCGACATCGCCGGCACGGCCTGGAGCAACAAGGACCAACCGACCACGCCGAAGGGCGCCACCGCCTGGGGCGTGCGGCTGCTCGACCGCCTCGTGGCGGAGCATTACGAGAACACACCGCTCCCGCCCGCCGAGCCGGCGGAGGAAGCCCCGGCGGCGCTGGCCGGCGGCGGTGCCTCGGCCGCCCTGCTGTCCGAAGGCGAGCCTGCGCCCATCCCCGCCGCGCCGGAGCCGGCGGCCACCACGCCCGATGCCCTGTCCGCGGCGCCGGAACCCAGCCCGGATGCACCGGAAGGCGCCGCGCCGGGCAGGTCCGCGCGCAGCCGCGGAAGCCGCCGCCGCCCGCGCAAGGGCTGATGCTGCGCATCGGCTTTCACCGGGAGGCCGCGGCGGGGCTGCCGCGCCTCCTGCCGCTGCATCCCGGCGTGCCGCACGCCCATGAGGCAGGCGCCCGGGCCTCCGGTTTCGCCGGGGCGGCGGGGGAGGTGGTCTCCCTGCTCCCGGACGGGCCGGTGCTGGTCGGCCTCGGCCCCGCTGCCGTGGCAGGCGGTTCGGAGCGCCCATGGGTGGAAGCGGGCGGCCATGCCGTCGTGGCGCTGCAGCGCGCGCTTCCGGGCGCGCGCCACGCGGTGCTGGATGCGCGCAGGCTGGAGCCACGCCTCGCCGCCGCCCTGGCCGCCGGCGCCACGCTGCGGGGCTGGCGCTTCGAGGCGCTGCGCCATGCCCCGCCGGAGGACGAGGCGGCCGGGCGGCTGGAAGCGCTGGACATCCTGGCCGATGATCCCGCCCTGGCCCTGCTGGCCTGGGAGGAGCAGGAACCATCGGTGCGCGGCGCGCTGTTCGCCCGCGACCTCGTGGCGGAACCGGGCAACCGGCTGAACCCGCGCGAATTCGCCCGGCGGCTGGAGGCACTCTCCGCCGAGGGGCTGCAGGTCGAGGTCTGGCGCCGCAAGGCCCTGGAGAAAGCGGGCTTCGGCGCGCTGCTGGCGGTGGGGCAGGGATCGGCGACACCGCCCCGCCTCGTCGTGCTGCGCTGGCCCGGCGAACCGGGCCTTGCCCCCGTGGTCTTTGTCGGCAAGGGCATCACCTTCGACACCGGCGGCATCTCCATCAAGCCCGCCGCCAGGATGGAGGAGATGCGCGCCGACATGGCCGGCGCCGCCGCCTGCGCCGGGGCCATGCTGGCCCTCGCCGCGCGGGGCAGCCGCACCCCCGCCGCCGCCGTGCTGGCCCTGGCGGAGAACGCGGTGGGCGCCGCCTCCTTCCGCCCCGGCGACGTGGTCCGCACCTTGTCCGGCCGCACGGTGGAGGTGGTGGATACGGATGCCGAGGGCCGCATGGTCCTGGCCGATGCGCTGTCCCACGCGGTCTCGGCGCTGCGGCCGCGCGCCGTCATCGACCTTGCCACGCTGACCGGCAGCATCGTCACCGCGCTCGGCCATCACCGCGCCGGGCTGTTCGGCAACGACGATACCCTGCGCGATGCGGTGCTGGCGGCGGGCGAGGCGGTGGGCGAGCCGCTCTGGCCCATGCCGATCGGCGCGGCGCATCGCGAGGATCTGAAAAGCGACATCGCCGACCTGCGCCAGTGCTGGCCCGGGGGCACGGGGCGGCGCGGCATCCCCGATGCCTGCCATGCCGCCGCCTTCCTGCGCGAATTCATCGGCACGGATGCGGAGGCACCGAACGGAGCGATCCCTGGCGCGATCCCTGGCGCGATCCCCTGGGCGCATCTCGACATCGCTGGAGTGGAGAGCCGGGAGGAGGATGGCCCCCTGGGCCCCAAGGGACCGAGCGGCTATGGCGTGCGCCTGCTCGACCGCCTGGTGCGGGATCACTTCGAACCCCGGCGGAAACGGCGTGGCTGAGATCGGCTTCTATCACCTGACGCGCACCCCCTTGGCCCAGGCCCTGCCGCGCCTGCTCGGCCGTGTGCTGGAAAGCGGCGGCCGTGCCGTCGTGCTCTGCGGCGGCCCGGAGCGGCTGGCGGCGCTGGACGCCTCGCTCTGGCTCAGCACCGATCCCGACTGGCTGCCGCATGGCACGCCCGCGGTGGGCCATGCCGAATTGCAGCCGATCTGGCTGACCACGGAGGACGAGGCACCCAACGGGGCCCGCTTCCTCTTTTTGGTGGATGGGGCGGAAAGTGCCCGGCTGGATCGCTTCGACCGGGTGCTCGACCTCTTCGACGGCAATGACGCGGAGGCCACCGAGGCCGCCCGCGACCGCTGGTGCCGGGCCAAGGCCGCCGGCCATGCTGACCTATTGGCAACAGGGACCGCGCGGCTGGGAGAAGAAGGCAGGCTGAACGTCCGCCCGGCGGAACCCTTCAGCGCCCCAGCGCGAAATCCAGGCCGAGACGGATGGCCGGGTCCACCACCGACTGGTGGGTTTCGCCGGGAAAGAGATGGAAGGCGACCTCGGGACCGGCGGGCCCCAGTTTCGCGAGCCGTTCCACGAGGTCTCGCGCCCGGTCCACCTGCCGGGCGATGCGGGCCCGTTCCGTGATCGGCGCCGGGGGGCGCGGCTGCTCCAGCTCGCCGACCGTGACCAGCAGCCGCAGCCGGGGCGCGATCTCCGGCGGGGCGGCCTCGAAGCCGGCCTCCGCCGGCAGGACCGCACCCTGGCCATAGCCGATCGAGGGGCTGGCCGCGACATGATTGCGGAACAGGCCGGGCTGGCGGAACAGCGTGTGGAGCACGAAGAGGCCGCCATAGGAATGGCCGAAAAGACCGATCGGCCGGGTCCAGCCTCGCTTCCCGCTCCAGGCGCGGCAGCAGCTCGTCCTGGACGAAGGCCAGAAAGGCCGGGGCGCCGCCTTCCCCCGGGATCGGGGGCGTGGCCGGCACGGTGTAGTCGAGCTCCCGCCGGTTCTCGCCCGGGTAGCCGATGGCGGCGATCACGGCGCTGTCGCCACGGGCCTCCAGCGCGGCCACGGCGGGCTCGAAATGCCCGTCGCCGTCGAGCAGCAGGAAAAGCGGGAAGCCCTGTGGCGGTGGCGGGGCGGCGGGTTCGGCCAAATAGATCCGGTAGGGGCGGCTGGCCTCGCCGCCCGCCAGCATTTCCCACTGTCGGCGCCGGAGAGGGGGCGCCACCGTTTCTCCCGGCTGGCCCGCCGCGATCACCATGCCGGATGCCCCCGCCGCCAGGAGAGCGCGTCGCCGCATCGATGGCCTCCTTCGCGGGTACGGCACCGGCTGGGGCCAGCCCGCCGCCTGTCCTGATCCGCCCGTGTCATGCCCCAGCCCATCCGTGGCGCAAAGACACAAGCCCGGGTACCCCAGGCCAGGCCCTTGACCACGCTGGATTTCCCGATCTCGTGTCGGGAGGATTTTCCCAAAACCGTCTCTCCTTTCAAACCCGGTGCTTCCAGCCGCGTCTTAACATCGAGCTTTAACCGGAACGGCGAGGGAGGCAGAGATGATGGCAATCCGGCGGATCGCGGGCATCGCCCTGCTGGGCCTCAACTTGCTGGGAGGGCCGCTCGCCGCTCCAGCGCTGGCGGACCGGCCGCAGATCGACCGCTCCGGGCGGGAGACCGACATGCAGCTCCTCGTGCGGGACCCTTCCGGCAAGGGCGCGGGGCGCGTCGGGCGCGGCAGCTACGATCTCGCTGGTGATCTGGCCCTCAGCAACAGCCTGCCGGCCGGCAGCACGCTGCGGGTGACCAATCCCGCCAATGGCCGCTGGGCCATGGTGCGTGTCGGACAGCAGGGCGAGCCCCGCGGCGCGGAGCAGCCGACCCTCGTGGTGGGTCCGCGCGTGGCGGCGCTGCTCGGCCTGCCGCCCGATGGCACGGCCGGGACGGTGCGCGTGGCGCCGCTGGCCGTGCCTCAGGCCGACGGCACCGTCCGGCTGGGCGAGGGGACGGGAATGCCCGGCCAGCGGGCGGTGATCGTGCATCCGGAACGCGGGTAGAGGCATCGCCTCCACGGGCGTGTCTGCGGGAGCCGGTGTCAGGCGCGGGGCGCGGTATCCGGCAGCGGACGATGCCAGCCATAGGCGGTTTCAGGGACGGCATGGCCGGACAGTTGGGCCTGCCGCTCCAGCACCGGCGTTCCGCCGAGCCGCGCGTAGAAATCCCGGGCCTGCCGGTTGGTGCTCAGCACCCAGAGCGCGAAAGGCGTCAGTGCCATCCCTTCCAGCGCCTGGGCCATCCGCCGCAGCATCCGGCCGCCATGGCCAAGGCCCTGCCCGGCGCGCAACAGGTAGAGGGCAGTGACCTCGCCGGGAAAGCCCGCCGCCCGCAGATCCACGTCCCGTTGCGGGCCGCAGGCGCCGAAGCCGAGGAGGGGAGCACCGGGCGCTTCCTGCACCACGAAGACCGGACGCGGCGCGGCGCCGGCCAGCACCTCGCGCCACACCGCTTCGCCGCGCTCCACCGTCCGCGCGGCGATCACCGCTTCGGGCAGCAGGCCGGGATAGGTTTCCCGCCAGGCGGCGGCATGGAGCTCGGCGATGCGCCGCGCCTCGCCGGGATGGGCGCGGCGGATGGCGCTCATGCCGCTTCCAGCCGTTCCCCCAGGGACAGCCATTCCTCCTCCAGCGCCTCCACCTCCTTGGCGATGGCGGCACGGCGGGTATTGGCCCAGGCGATGTCGGCCGGCTTGCGCCGGGTGTAGAATTCCGGATCGGCCAGTTTGCGCTCGATCAGCCCATCCTCCAGCCGCAGCTTTTCCAGCAGCTTCTCGATCTGCTTCACCCGTTCGCGCAGCGGCGCCAGGGCGGCGCGGGCCTCGGCGCGCTCGCGGCGGTCGTCGCGTTTCGCCGGGCCCGTGTCGCGCGCCACCGGGCGGGCGCGTTCGAGCAGGAAATTCCGGTAGTCCTCCATGTCGCCGTCGAAGGACGACACGGCGCCATCCGCCACCAGCCAGAGCTGGTCGGCCACCAGCTCCACCAGCCGCGGGTCATGGGTGATCAGCACCACCGCGCCGCCGTAATCGGCCAGGGCGCGGATCAGCGCCTCGCGCGCATCCATGTCCAGGTGGTTGGTCGGCTCGTCGAGGATCAGCAGTTGCGGCGCGTCGCGCGTGCAGAGCGCCAGCAGCAGCCGCGCCTTCTCCCCGCCGGAGCAGTCGCGCACCAGGGTCGTGGCGCGGTCCTCGTCCAGGCCGAAGCGGGCAAGTTGGGCGCGGCACTGCGTCTCGGTGGCCTTGGGCAGCGCCGCCTGCATATGGGTGAGCGGCGTGCCCTCCGGGTTCAGCTCCTCCGCCTGGTGCTGCGCGAAGAAGCCGACCTTGAGCCGCGGTGTGCGGCGGACCTCGCCGCCCATCGCCTCCATCCGTCCGGCGATCAGCTTGGCCAGGGTGGACTTGCCGTTGCCATTGGCGCCCAGCAGCGCCACGCGGTCGTCGCTGTCCAGCCGCAGGTCCAGCCCGCGCAGGATGGGGCGCCCGTCATAGCCCACGCTCGCGCCCATCATGGTCAGGATCGGCGGCGCCACCTCGGCGGGTTCCGGGAAGACGAAGGGGGTGACACGATCCTCCGTCACCGCCTCGATCGGCGGCAGCTTCTCCAGCGCCTTCAGGCGCGACTGGGCCTGCCGCGCCTTGCTGGCCTTGTAGCGGAAGCGGTCCACGAAGGCCTGCATATGCGCGCGCTCGGCGGCGACCTTGGCATTCTGGGCCACCTGCTGCGCCCGGCGCTCGTTGCGGATGCGCAGGAACTCGCCATAGCCGCCGGGGTAGGCGGTGATCTTCCCACCTTCCAGATGCGCGATCCCGTCCACGCAGCGGTCCAGCAGGTCGCGGTCATGGCTGATGATGATGGCGGCGCCGGCGAAGCGCCTCAGCCAGCCTTCCAGCCAGATCGTCGCCTCCAGGTCCAGGTGGTTGGTCGGCTCGTCCAGCAGCAGCAGGTCGGGCTCCAGGAACAGCGCCCGGGCGAGGGCCACGCGCATGCGCCAGCCGCCGGAATATTCGCCCACCGGCCGCGCCTGCGCCGCCGCGTCGAAGCCCAGCCCCGCCAGCACCGTGGCGGCCCGGGCCGGGGCGGCGTCGGCGCCGATCGCGCGCAGGCGCTCATGCAGTTCGGCCTCACGCAGCGGCTCCACCCCGGCTTCCAGCTCGGCCAGCAGGGCGGCGCGCTCGGTATCGGCCTCCAGCACCGTGTCGAGCAGCGGGGCGGCACCGCCCGGCGCCTCCTGCGCCAGATAGGCCATGCGGGCCCGGGCCGCGAAGCGGACCTCGCCGCCATCGGGCTGCAACTGGCCGGTCAGGACACGGAACAGGGTGGATTTGCCGACCCCGTTACGGCCGACGAGTCCGATCTTGTGCCCGGGATCGAGTTGCAGCGAGGCGCCGTCCAGCAGCGTCCGGCCCGCGAGGCGCACGGTGAGGTCTTGGATGGCGAGGACGGTCATGACCGGGGTTCTAGAGCAGTTCCCGCCGGGGCGGAATCCGTCCCTGCGGCAGGAGGCGAGCCCCGGGGAGGGTAGCGCAAGAAGCGTTCAAAAAAACATATTCGCATCAAATCGTGACTATAATCTCTAGAAGGGAGGTACGGGCCTTGTTTCACCGTTGCTCCAAAGTGGTGCGAATCTGTGCCTTTCCTTCGCATGAAGGGCATATTTCTCACATGGATTGATTTTCCTGCCGACCAGGTAACAAAATCCGCGAAAGTGATACACTTGCTCATGAGGGTGTGTTAAAGTTGGAATTGTAGAGAAAATGATATCAATCCACATGAATGAAACCTTGCTGGCTGGGCCGTAGCCCGCACGGGAACGTTTCTGTGGGCCACGGGTCTCTGTCGGAACGCCTGTTGCGGACGGGCAAGGAGAATGAAGATGGAGAAGGTGATCGCCGTGTCGGGACCAGACATGACGCTGCTCGCGGAGCGGCTTCCTCATGGTGACACGGTCGGGAACGGCACCTATGCCGCGGATGCGGGTGCCCTGCTGCTCGTTCTCCTGCTCGTTGCCGCGCTGATCCACTACATCCGCGACCGTCGCCACCTGCCGCCCCGGAAGCGGAACCCGACGGCCCTGACCCAGCAAGGGACTTCCCGGCTGCGCCGCTGACCCCGCGGCGCATCGCTCCGGCGCCCGCCGCCCTGGATGGGGGCGGCCTTCCCCCGCATCCCTGCTTTTCGCCGGGCCGTTGTCAGGCCACCGCCTGCTTCAGATGTGCTCGCCGAGCACCGGAATGGTGGCCGCGGTGGCGAGACGGGCCGCCACGGCATCCAACTGCCGCAGGTAAAGCGTGTTCGGATCGCCTGGCGCATCGCGCCGCGTGAGGGTGCGGCGGCGCGGGTCGTAGTCGAAGGGCGCGAAGCCCTGCGCCCGCAGGAGATCGTCGATCCGCCGGGTGCTGTCGCCATAGTGTTCCGCATGCGCCATGGTCTCGACCAGGACAGCCTGCAATCCCGGACGGGCCAGGAGCCTTCCGGCGCCGGCCAGGATCCGGGCCTCGTAGCCCTCCACATCCAGTTTCAGCAGCAGCGGCGTCCGATGGGGCAGGATCTCGTCCAGGGTGGAAACCGAGATCTGGACGCTATCCTCCTCCTCGCGCTCCAGCAGCACCCGGTTGGCGGCGCCGCGGCGTGCGCTGAGCCGTAGTGTGCCGGGGTGGTCGCCCAGGGCGAGCGGCAGCAGCGTCACGCGCTCCTCCAGATCGTTGAGGCGGAGGTTGTCGCGCAGATGCGGCAGCGTGGCGGGGGAGGGCTCGAAAGCCAGCACCTCCGCCCCGGCTACCCCGGCGGCCAGCACGGTATAGGCGCCGATATTCGCGCCGATATCGGCGAAGAGATCACCCGGGCGCAGCAGATGCAGCAGGAAGCCCATCTCCGCGAAATCGCTCAGACCGGCATAGAGGTTGGCGGTGGCGGAGGAATGCCCCCTTTGCAGCAGAAGCCGCGTCGGCCCGATGAACGGCATCACCGCCGGCATGCCGATCAGCCGCCCGCCGACCTGCCAGCGCAACAGGCGCAGGAGGGAGGCGGCAGGGCGTCGGCCGGCCAGGGGGTGCCGCAGGATGAAGCGCAGCAGGTGGGCGGGAACGCGCAGCCGCCGCATCCCCGGCCAGGACGCCCGCCCGGCATCCGGTGCCCTGCCGTCGAGGGGTGCCACCGACAGGGTCTCCAGCGGTTCCGGGGCAGGGTGCCGCTGGCGGCCCACTGTGGAGAAGGGTGGCGTGGGGCTGGGATTCACAACCGGAGATTGCGTCATTTTGCTGCGGTCTGGCAACATGCCGGGTGGGCTCCGGCCCGCCTCAGCGGGTGCAGTCGAGCAGTGGCCCCAGCTCCCCGATCCGCGCCCGGATCGTGGCGGCGCGCTGGCGCAGCCAGGTGTTGGGCCGGCTGGCATTCCAGTGCAGCGGGCTGGGCAGCACCACGGCGAGCTGGGTGGCTTCCCGCAGCGTCAGCGCCGAGGCGGGCTTGTTGAAGAAGGCCCGGGCGGCGGCCTCCGCGCCATAGATGCCAGGTCCGAACTCGACGATGTTCAAATAGACCTCCAGCACCCGCTGCCTTGGCCAGAGCAGGGCGATCTGCGGCGTCAGCCAGGATTCCAGCAGCTTGCGCACGGGATCGCGCCCCGGCCAGAGCATCAGGTTCTTGGCCGTCTGCATGGTGATGGTACTGGCGCCGCGCGGCCGCTCGCCCTCCAGCAGGGCCTCGATCTGGCCGCGCAGGGCGGGAAAGTCGAAGCCCAGGGTCTGGCTGCAGAAGGTGTTGTCCTCCGAGGCGATCACCGCCTGTGCGAGGCTGGGCGCGATCGCGTCATAGGGCACCCAGTCATGGTGCAGCTCATGGCCCTGGATGCTGCGGATCACCATCAGCGGCGTCACGGGCACGGGCAGCACACGGAAGGCCAGGATCGTCGCCAGCGGCAGGGCCAGGAAGAGCAGCAGCAGCAACCGGACCCAGCCCCCGGCCCAACCCCGGGCGCGGCCCAGCAGCGGCCCGGAAAACCGGCGGCTTCCGGCCGCCATGGCACCGCGGCCGGCCTCGCGCCGGCCGGGCTTCAAACCGCCTCGTCCGGACATGCGGGGGCGGAGGCGTCCGGAGGGGAAGAGAGACGGGCCGGGTTCAGGAGGCCTCCGAACCGGCGCGATAGGGTTCCAGCTCCAGCCCGAGCAGCAGGCCGGGGACACGCTGCGGCCCCCCATCCAGGGGCACGAACTCCGCCCGTAGCTCCACCATCGGGGAGTCGTGCGGCGCTTCCGGGTCGCGGCCGATCCAGAGGACCTCGCCCTGCGCATCCGTGATCGAGGGGCCGAAGCGCCGCTCCAGCGACCGCCGCAGCGCCGCCTGGGATTCGCCGGGCAGGAAGCGCAGCGCGGTGATGCCGCCCAGGCGCGGCGACCCGGCATCCTCACTCGCGTCGTCCCCGGCCTCCGGCTCGGGCGCCCGGTGCAGGGCGATGCAGGCGGTGAAATCGGCCTTCACGCTCAGCGCCTCGCCGAAGGCGCGCCGGTCCGCCACCAGCCCCATATGGCAGCCCGGCCGCCCGCCCGCCGTGGTGCCGGCACCGTCGAAGAAGGCGCCCCCCACGCTGCGGAAGCCGCGCTGCCGCAGGGCGTCCCGGGCCTCCTCCAGCGGCATGCCCAGGCGCAGCCCCTCCAGCATCGCGGTCCGCAGCACCGGCTCGCCCGGCCGCGCCTGGCGGGTGGGCAGGGCGCCGGGCAGGCGGCCGAAATCATGGATCAGGGTCCCGTCCTCCCGCACCAGCCGGGCGGTGAGGAGATGCGCGGCGACCGGTACGCTCTTCATGCCCGCCGGTTGCGGCAGTGTGTCGCCCAGGACGAGGCTGACCTCCAGGATGCCGCGCCAGCCATCCGCCGTCCGCGGGTCCAGGCCGACCGACTCCAGCAGCTTCTCCGCCGCCGCCTCATTCGCCGCGGGCAGGGTGCTGACCGCCAGGGCGTTGTCGAAGCGCAGGCCGAAGCCATGCGACCGCCAGGTCGGGTCCCGCACCCAGAAGGTGCCGTTCAGCATCACCGGCAATCCCCCCTGGCCGGGATCGTAGCGGCCGATGGCGGTGCGGATTGCAGCAGGTAGGGGCGATCCGGGTCGAAGCTCTCATACTCGGCCCGCAGCTTCCGGCGCGTTTCGGCGAAGGCCGCGTCATGCCGCTGCCGCCGCGCGGATGGCACCGGGGAGGGCAGCTCCGGCTGCGGCATCAGCGCCTCGGCCAGCGCGTCGAAATCCGGGTTTTCCCCCGTCTGCCGGGCATGGGCGAAGAGCACGTCCCGCGCCGCCAGCGGCAGAGGGGCCCGGATCGCCGTCTGCATCCGCACGCTTCCCTCCGCCACCGGCTGCGGCGACTCGGCCCGGACCGGCAGGGGCGGAAGGAGCAGCGGGAGCAGGGCGGCGAGGATCAGCGGGCTTCTGGGCATCGGCACTTCATGGGGCTGAGGCGCGCAGGGTAGCCAGCCCGGACGGCGGCGCAAACCGCGTTCCACGCGCCGCCCATCGGCGCCCCCGGACGGGATGCCCTTTTTCGGCCCGGTTTCTCTGCTGTTCCAGCCTCGCCATGGCTCCCGGGCCCTGGCGGTCCGCCACGCCGGCGGCCAGCATGTCGACTTTCCGTCATCCACGCCCCGTGGCGTATGTCGCGGCGCCGTCTTCTGCCAGGGGCCCTGGGCCGGATCATGATCGCTCTCCGACTGCATGTGCGCCCCATCCGCGACGTGGCCTCCTTCCGGGCCTGGCTCCGCGCCAGCGAGTTCGGGCTGGTCGGGCTGGCCGTGCTGACCGGGGTGCTGAGCGGCCTCGTCGCCGTGGTGATGGGCGGGCTGGCGCGCGCGCTGCACGTGCATCTCTTCGGCGAGGCCAGCGCGCATGGGCTGAGCATCCTGCGCGGCGCGGCACCGCTGATGCTGCTGACCATGCCGCTGCTGGGCGGCATCCTGCTGGGGGCCATCAACCTCGCCCTGTCGCGCTGGTATCCGCGCCAGCCGGTGGACCCGATCGAGGCCAATGCCCTCTATGGCGGCAAACTCTCCTTTCGCGACGGGCTGGTGGTCGCCGTGCAGAACATCGTCTCCAACGGCTTCGGCGCCTCGGTGGGGCTGGAGGCAGGCTATACCCAGGCAGCGAGCGGCATCTCCTCCTGGCTGGGGCAGCGGCTGGGACTGCGGCGGGGGGACCTGCGGCTGCTGGTGGGCTGCGGCGCGGCCGGGGCCATCGCCGCCGCCTTCGACGCGCCGCTGACCGGTGCCTTCTATGCCTTCGAGCTGGTGATCGGCACCTATGCCATCGCCAGCCTCGCCCCAGTGGTGGCCAGCGCCGTCACCGCCACGCTGGTGGCCCGGGCGCTGAGCGGCGAGACCTATGTGGTGGTGCCGGGCGGCGTCACGCCGCCGGGGCTGGAGGGCTATGTGCTGTCCCTGGTCCTCGGCCTCGTCTGCGCCCTGTCCGGGATCGCGCTGATGCGCGGCGTCACCTTTACCGAGGCCAACATGCGCCGCTTCCTGCGCTGGGCGCCGCTGCGGCCGGCCCTGGGCGGGCTGGCGGTGGGCCTGCTGGCCCTGATCTCGCCCATCGCGCTCTCGGCCGGGCACGGGGCGCTGCACTTCACCTTCGCCACCGAATCCACCGGCCTCGACATCCTCTGGCTGGTGCTGCTGAAGAGCCTCGCCGTGGTGATCTCGCTCGGTGCCGGCTTCCGCGGCGGGTTGTTCTTCGCCTCGCTGCTGCTGGGGGCGCTGCTCGGCAAGGTCTTCGCCGCCGGGGTGGATGTCGTGCTGCCGGGCATGGACCCGCTGCTGCTGTCCCTGGTCGGGATGAGCGCCTTCGGCTCGGCTGTGGTGGGCGCGCCGCTGGCCATGACCTTCCTGGCGCTGGAAACCACCGGCAACTTCGTCGTGGCCGGCAGCGTGCTGGCGGCGGTGACCGTGGCCGGCCTCGTGACACGGCGGCTCTTCGGCTACTCCTTCGCCACCTGGCGCTTCCATCTGCGCGGCGAGACGATCCGTTCCGCCCACGACATCGGCTGGCTGCGCGAGCTCAGCGTCGGCAGGCTGATGCGCCGCGACCTGCGGACCGTGCGCAACGACACGAAGCTTTCCTCCTTCAAGCGGGACTTCCCGCTGGGTTCCACCGCGCGCGTCGTCGCGGTGGACGAACAGGGCCGCTATGCCGGCCTTATCTCCGTGGCCGAGGCCTATGGCGCCGCGCCGGAGGTGGAGACGGTGGAGCCGCTGCTGCAGTTCCGCGACCGGGCCCTGCTGCCGGCCATGAACGCCAAGGAGGCCATGGCGGTCTTCGACACGGTGGAGACCGAGGCGCTGGCGGTGGTCGACGGGGTGGAGAGCCGGAAGGTGCTGGGCCTGCTCACCGCCAGCCATCTGCTGCGCCGCTATGGCGAGGAGGTCGAGCGCCGGCGGCGCGAGGAAACCGGGCTGGTGGCCTGATCCGGCGGGGGCAGGGCGCCACCAGGGTCGCCGGCGGCCGGGCCGGCAGGGGCGGAAAAGACTCGGGCCTGGGCATCTGTAACTGTCTTCCGCGTCATGTTTCGTGATGTTTCTGTGGCTTGCGGTTTGGTAAAAATTCCTTGTGCGACTGTGGCTTAACGGTCGCGCCAGGCCGGGAAAAACCCCCTTCCGGATAAACCGGCGGTTATTCCCGGTTGCCAGCCCGCCGCGCCGGCGCCCAGAGCTTGGAGGACGGGCGGCGCTTCGTGGGGGAGCGGTGTCCGGAAGGGGGAAAGTACACCGCATGATCGAGACCAGCGCCGTCTTGCGAGGTGGCCTGCGCCTGCTGGCGCTGGCGGCGGTCGCCGCCCTTTGGCTCCTGCCCGGCGAGGCGAGGGCGCAGATCGGCAGCGAGCGCTACGCCTCGATCGTGGTGGACGCGGGCACGGGGCAGGTCCTTTCCGCTTCCAGCGCGGACGAGCCGCGCTACCCGGCCTCGCTCACGAAGATGATGACGCTCTACATGCTCTTCACGGTGCTGGAATCGGGCGACGTCTCGCCCTCCACCCGCATCCCCGTGTCGCGGCACGCGGCCTCGCGGCCGCCCTCCAAGCTCTGGCTGAAGCCCGGTTCCACCATCACCGTCCGCGACGCGATCCTGGCCCTGGTGACCAAATCCGCCAATGACGCGGCCTCCGCCGTGGGCGAATTCCTCGGCGAGGGCAGCGAGGCGCACTTCGCCCGGCTGATGACGCTGCGGGCGCGCCAGATGGGGATGACCAGCACGGTCTTCCGCAATGCCTCCGGCCTGCCCGACCCGCGGCAGGTGACCACCGCGCGCGACATGGCCATCCTGGCCCAGCGGCTGATCCGCGATTTCCCGAACCGCTACGCCTATTTCAGCACGCCGGAATTCCGCTGGCGCGGCCAGACCATCGCCAGCCACAACTACGTCAACGAGAACTACGATGGCGCCGACGGGCTGAAGACAGGCTTCATCAATGCCAGCGGCTTCAACATCGTCACCAGCGCGCGGCGCGATGGGCGGCGGCTGATCGCCGTGGTCTTCGGCGGCGCCACGGGGCGGGAGCGCGACAGCCATGTCATGGCGCTGCTCGACCGTGGCTTCGACCTGCCCGGCACGCCGCCGGGGCGGGGCGACACGCTGCTGGCGGGCCGTTCGGTGAGCCGGGGCGGCGTGCTGGCCGGGCTGGTGCCCAGTGCCAATGCCGCGCCGGCGATGGGCGCCGCGGAGCCGCTGCTGCGCCGGGCCACCACCAGCGCCCGGCCCACCGTGGCACCCGCCCTTCCGCGCCCGGCGCCACGTGCCAGCGCCGGCAAGGGCGACTGGGCGGTGCAGGTCGGCGCGCTGCCGACCAATGCCTCCGCGCTCAAGGTGGCCAGCCATGCGCGCCGGAGCGCCACGCGCAATACCGGGGTGGTGCGGGTGGAGAAGGTGCGACTGAAGGGGCAGACCCTCTACCGCGCCCAGGTGGCCGGGCTGAGCGAGACGAGCGCCCGGCAGGCCTGCGCCCGGATGAAGCGCGGAGCCTGCATGGTGATCGCGCCGTGAGGTGAGCCTGCCCCCCGCGTTTCAGCCTTCCGCCGTGTCCGCGCTCCGGGGCCTGGGGGGCATGGGCACCGCCTCGATGGCGCGGCGCTTCGCCGCCGGCACCAGGGGCGGGAAATCCTCGGCGGTGATGGTTTCCTGTTCCAGCAGCAGCCGGCTGCCCGCCTCGACCTGGTCGCGATGCGCCTCCAGGATCTGTGTGGCGCGGCGGTTGGCCTCCTCCACCAGATCCCGCACGGCGAGGTCGATCTCACGCTCCGTCACCTCGCTCACCTCGGCGCGCGAGGGCGGCAGGGCGAGGTCGCCCAGGAAGCTCTGGCGCGGCGGCGCATAGGTGCGGTTGCCCAGGGCATCCGCCATGCCGTAGCGCGTCACCATCTCCTGCGCCGTTTCCGTCGCGCGCTGCAGGTCGTCGGCGGCGCCGGTGGAGATGTCGCCGTCGAAGAACAGCGTCTCCGCCGCCCGCCCGCCGAGCAGCACGGCAATGCGGTTGCGCAACTCGCTGCGCGCCAGCAGGAAGCGCTCCTCCGCCGGGCTCTGCATGGTATAGCCCAGGGCGCCGATGCCACGCGGGATGATGGAGACCTTCAGCACCGGATCGACGCCGGTCAGGTTGGCGGCGACCAGCGCATGGCCCATCTCGTGCACCGCCACGCGGTGGCGCTCCGGCGGGCTGAGGATGCGGCTGCGGCGCTCGACGCCCGCCAGCACCCGTTCCACCGCCGCGATCAGGTCGCTCTGCTCCACTGCCTCCGCATGACGCCGGGTTGCGGCCAGCGCCGCCTCGTTCAGCATGTTGGCGAGGTCCGCGCCCGTCGCGCCCGGGGTCAGGCCGGCGACGGCGCCCAGGTCCGCATCCGGAGCGAGGCGGATCTTGCGCGCATGCACCCGCAGGATCTGCAGCCGCCCCTTGCGGTCGGGACGGTCCACCAGCACCTGCCGGTCGAAACGACCCGGGCGCAGCAGGGCAGGGTCCAGCACCTCCGGCCGGTTGGTGGCGCCCAGCAGGATCACGCCGCTGCGCGGGTCGAAGCCGTCCAGCTCGGCCAGGAGCTGGTTGAGCGTCTGCTCCTTCTCATCCGCGCCGCCGGACAGTCCCGAGGTACGGCTTCGGCCCAGCGAGTCCAGCTCATCGATGAAGATGATGCAGGGCGCGGCCTTGCGCGCCTCGGCGAAAAGGTCGCGCACCCGGGCAGCGCCGACGCCCACGAACATCTCCACGAATTCCGAGCCGGAGATGGAGAAGAAGGGCACCCCGGCCTCGCCCGCCACGGCGCGGGCCAGCAGGGTCTTGCCGGTGCCGGGCGGGCCGACCAGCAGGATGCCCTTGGGCGCATGCCCGCCGAGCCGGCCATAGGAGGCCGGGTCCCGGAGGAAGGAGACGACCTCCTGCAGCTCGGCCTTGGCCTCATCCACCCCGGCGACATCGTCGAAGGTCACGCTGGTGTCCTTCTCGACATAGATCTTGGCGCGGGACTTGCCGATCGACATCATCCCGCCGAGGCCCTGGCGCTCGGCGATGCGGCGGAAGGCGAAGATCCAGACGAGGTAGAGCAGCGCCATCGGCACCAGCCAAGTCAGCATCTGCGTCAGGAAGCCCGGCGGCGGCGTGCCGCGCACGACGGTGACACCCTGCTGTTTCAGCCGGTCGGCCAGGGCGGGATCGACACGCACGGCGCTGACCTCGCGCCGCCCATTGGACTCGGGCTCCTTGAGCTGGCCGCGGATGGTGTCCGGGGCGACGGTGACCTCGGAGATCCTGCCCTCGGCAAGCAGGGTCTCGAACTGCGAGTAGGGCACGGTCTCCACCTGCGAGGTGTTCGCCCAGATGGACTGGAGGAAGGTCAGCAGGAAGAAGGCGCCCAGGATGTACCAGATGGTGAACTGCCGCTTCCAGAGATCGGAATCCGGCGGCTCCTTCTGCGGGCTGGGAGGGCGCTTGGCGGGGGCTGGGGGCATCCGGCTCTGTTCCTCGCTGGCATCCGGGCTGGCGGCTGGCACGACCCCGGCAGCCTGGGCTTCCCCGGCCGCCCGCGCCAGACTGGCAGGGATTCACATTGCGGTCACCCCGGGGCGGTCACCCCGGAGGGTCACCCGAGGTGGCGTCACCTTAGCGGAAGGGCGGCTCGTCGAAGGCGCGCAGCTTGCGCGAATGCAGCGCGCCGAGCTGCCCGCGCAGGATCTCGAAGGTGGCGAGGCCGATGGCGAGATGCTCGCTCACCGCGCGCTGGTAGAAGGCGGTGGCGGCGCCGGGCAGCTTGATCTCGCCATGCAGCGGCTTGTCGGAAACGCAGAGCAGCGTGCCGTAGGGCACCCGCAGCCGGTAACCCTGGGCGGCCAGCGTGCCGCTTTCCATGTCCACGGCAATGGCGCGGGACAGGTTGATCCGCAGCCGCTCCTGCGACCAGCGCAACTCCCAGTTCCGGTCGTCATAGGTGACGACGGTGCCGGTCCGCAGCCGCCGCTTCAGCGCGTCGCCCTGCTCGCCCGTCACCTGCACGGCGGCCTCCTGCAGGGCGACCTGCACCTCGGCCAGGGCGGGCACGGGGATTTCCGGCGGCAGCAGCTCGTCCAGGATCTTGTCCCGGCGCAGATAGCCGTGCGCGAGCACGTAGTCGCCGATCTCCTGGCTTTGCCGCAGGCCGCCGCAATGGCCGATCATCACCCAGCAATGCGGGCGCAGCACCGCGAGATGGTCGGTGATCGTCTTGGCGTTGGAAGGGCCGACGCCGATGTTGACGATGGTCACGCCATCCCGCCCGTCGCCGCGGAGCAGATGATAGGCCGGCATCTGGAAGCGCTGCCAGGGCGCGGCGGCAACCAGCCCGGCCCCTGCCTCCGGCGAATCCTCCCGCCCCACGGAGGCGCCGCCAGGCAGGATCAGGCGGGTATAGGGGCTGCCGGGCGTGGCGAGCTCCTTCAACGCCCAGCCGGTGAACTGTTCCACATAGCGCTGGTAGTTGGTGAGCAGGATCCAGGGACGCACATTGCGCCAGTCGCTGCCCGTGTAGTGGATCAGGCGGCGCAGCGAGTAGTCCACCCGTACCGCGTCGAACAGCGCCAGCGGCCTCGGCTCACCCGGCCGGTACTTCCACAGCGCATCGGCGGTCTCGTCCCCCACCGCCGAGAGCATGGGCACGGGGAAATGCCGCGCCAGCGCGGCCGCCGAGACCCCGCCGCGGGCGAGCTCGTCGCCGCCCTCCAGCACATAGGGGTAGGGGATCTCCTGCGCGCTGCGGCCCACGGCGATGCGCGCGCCATACTCCTTGGCCAGCGGGCGGAGCTGTTCCAGCAGATAGGCGCGGAAGGCGGCGGGCTGCGTCACCGTGGTGGCATAGTCGCCGGGCAGTTGCAGCTTGGCCCAGGCGCGGCGGTTGGCCGGCGGCAGGTTCTCGGCATCCCAGTGCAGGTGGAGCACCGGATAGCAGAAGGTGGCGCGTTCGACCGCGTCGGGCGTGGCGCCCGTGCTCACGAAGCGATCGAGGGCGGTGCGTTCGGCCAGGACCGCCGCCTCGTACATTTCTTCCAGGCGGTCCACAGCCTCTTCAGGGGAGGCCACCGTCTCATGCAGCATCCGCTTGTGCCTGTTCCCGATATGCCGGGACAGCCTGCCACAACCGGCCCATGCGCGGAAACCGGCTCCTGTCCGCCGCGGCTCTGTCCTGGAGAGGAGGTCAGGCTCACAGGGTTGGCACGGCGCTCCGGGCGGGGCGGTGTCCTGGTCCTGCGCCTCCATGCGGCCGAGCAGGTAGTGCGCGCTGGCCAGGCGCTCGATGGCCTTCGCCACATGATGGCGCCGCGCGGCATGACGCGACGAATTCAGGGCGGTGTCGAGAAAGCACAGGGCGCTGCGCAGTTCATCCTCGGCGGAAGGGAACAGGAGATGCTGACTGCGCATCGGACCAGTGTACCACCAAACTCACGTTTTCGTGAGAATAGTGTGGTCAGACCAGAAGACAATGTGAATTTATCATGCACAAAAGGCAATAATGCCCGCCGCCGGAGGCGATTTATGGGTTCTTCGCCGCCCCGGCCACCCCAAGGAGGGGCCGGCAGGCTTGCGCCTGCGCGCCGGGCAGCCTATCGGGCGCGCGCCTTACCTTTTTGCAGGGAACCCAGCCCGATGGCCATCGAGCGCACCTTCAGCATCATCAAGCCCGACGCCACCCGGCGTAACCTGACCGGCAAGATCAACGCCGTGTTCGAGGAGAAGGGCCTGCGCATCGTCGCGCAGAAGCGCATCCTGATGTCGCAGCAGCAGGCCGAGACCTTCTACGGCGTGCACAAGGAGCGCCCCTTCTTCAAGGACCTCGTCTCCTTCATGACCTCCGGCCCGGTGGTCGTGCAGGTGCTGGAGGGTGAGAACGCGGTGGCCAAGAACCGCGAGATCATGGGCGCCACCAACCCGGCCAATGCCGCCGAAGGCACCATCCGCAAGCTCTTCGCCGAGAGCATCGAGGCGAACAGCGTGCATGGCTCCGACAGCCCGGAGAACGCGGCGATCGAGATCGCCTACTTCTTCGCCGGCTCCGAGATCACCGGCTGAAACCGGCCCGGGCGTGGGGCGGCATCCCGCCCCGCGCCCACCCGCTGCCCGGCCTCCCTCTCAGCCGAGGAAGAGGTAGAGCAGCAGCAGGATCACCACGATCGCGCCGATTCCCCAGGAAGCGGCCCGGGTGAAGGCCTGCCAGCCGGCCTGGCGCTCGGACAGGATGTCCTCTGCCCGCACCGGTACCATGTCGATATGCTGCCGTGCCTCGGCCATGCTCCGCCCCGATCCCTGCTTTGCGCCTCCGCCTTGTGCCGGAGGATTCAGGCTTTTTCTGTAGGCAGGGCGGCGAGGCTGGGCAAGGGATTCGCCAGCGCGCCCGTGGCGGGGGCCATCGCGGCCGTGGCCTCGGCGGCGATCCGCGCCATGGCGGGGAACGGCCCGTCCCCATGCTGGCCCAGCCAGCGCGCCATCCAGGCCAGGGCGGCCGGGTAGAGGCGGTGCTCCTGCTCCAGCACGCGGGCCGCGAGGGCCGCCTCGTCGTCGCCGGGCAGCACGGGCACGGCGGCCTGGGCCAGGATCGGTCCCTCATCCACCCCCGCCGAGACCAGATGCACCGTGCAGCCATGCAGCCGCACCCCGGCCGCCAGGGCGCGCGCATGCGTGTCGAGCCCGGGGAAGGAGGGAAGGAGGGAAGGATGGATGTTCAGCATCCGCCCTTCCCAGCGGGCGGCGAAACCCTCCGTCAGCACCCGCATGAAGCCAGCCAGGGCGATCAGGCCGATGCGGTGCTCGTCCAGCATCGCCTGCACCGCCGCCTCGAAGCCGGCGCGGTCGCCCTTATGGGCGCGGCTCTCCACCACGGCCACCGGGATACCAGCGGCCTTCGCCCGCGCCAGCCCACCGGCATCGGCGCGGTTGGACAGGACCAGCGCGATCCGCGCCGGATAGGCCGGATCGGCGGCGGCCTCCAGCAGCGCGGCCATGTTGCTGCCGCGCCCGGAAATCAGCACCGCCACGCGCGGGCGGCGGTCCGCCCCCCGCGCCCCGCCGGTGCCGTCACGGCTGCGGCCAATGGGCGGGCAGGTTGTCCACCCGCACGCTGGCCTCGCCGCCTTCCGCCGCCGCCTCGATGCGGCCGATCCGCGCCACCGTCTCGCCGGCCTCCTGGAGCAGCCTCGTGGCTTCCCCGGCCGAATCCTCGGCCACCACCAGCACCATGCCGAGGCCGCAGTTGAACACGCGCAGCATCTCCTCCGGCACCACGCCGCCCATCTTCGCCAGCCAGGCGAAGACCGGCGGCGGCGTCCAGGCGGCGGCATCGACCACCGCCAGCGTGCCGGCCGGCAGGACGCGCGGCAGGTTGCCCGGCAGTCCGCCGCCGGTGATATGCGCCGCCGCCTTCAGCAGCCCGGCGCGGTGCACGGCGAGGACGGATTTCACGTAGATCCGGGTCGGCTCCAGCAGCGCCTCGCCCAGCGTCCTGCCGCTGGCGAAGGGGGCGGGGTCCTTCAGTCCGGCATTGCCGCCTTCCACGATCCGCCGCACCAGCGAGTAGCCGTTGGAATGCACGCCGGAGGAAAGCAGGCCCAGCAGCACGTCGCCCGCGCCGACATCCGGCTTCGGCAGCAGGTCCGTGCGTTCCGCCGCGCCGACCGAGAAACCGGCGAGGTCGTAGTCGCCCTGGCCGTACATGCCCGGCATCTCGGCGGTCTCGCCGCCCACCAGGGCGCAGCCCGCCTGGCGGCAGCCCTCGGCGATGCCGGCGACCACGGCGCTGGCCTGCGCCACCTCCAGCTTGCCGGTGGCGAAGTAGTCCAGGAAGAAGAGGGGCTCGGCGCCCTGCACCACGAGGTCGTTCACGCACATCGCCACGAGGTCGATGCCGACGCCGCCGTGATGGCCCGAATCGATGGCGAGGCGCAGCTTGGTGCCCACGCCGTCGGTGGAGGAGACCAGTACCGGATCTTTGAAGCCGGCGGCCTTCAGGTCGAACAGCGCGCCGAAGCCGCCGAGTCCTCCCATGGTCCCGCTGCGGTCCGTGGACTTGGCGAGGGGCTTGATGGCATCCACCAGCGCGTCACCCGCCTCGATGTCCACCCCGGCGTCACGATAGGTCAGGCTGGCCATGGTCGCTCCCGATCGGCTATGCCCCAGGGCTTCGGAAGGTTTTGAAGGGCGGACGATGCCGGACCAACTGCCGAGCCTGGGCGCGAGCGGAAGGCAACACCACGTCTGGCGGGGCGGTGCAACATCCCTGCGCCTCGTGGCTGCTCTTCTTCCCGCGCTCTGCGCCCTGTCCGGGCCGGCTTCGGCACAGGGATTCCCCACGATTCCGCCCCCCGTGCCCCCCGTTGCGGGCACGCCCGAGGCCGCCGCCCCCGCCGCCGATGCCACGGGGTCTTCCGCCGCGCCCTCCACGAGCGGCTATACCCAGCGCGGCGTGCCGGCCGAGGCCACGGCGGAGAATGCGGTCAAGGCGCGGGAGCAGGCCTACGCCTCCGCCCAGCGCATCGCCTATGAGCGCATGGCCGGCGAGCTGGGCCTGCCGACCGGCCTTTCCGCCAGCCAGATCGACCGGCTTGTCTCCTCCGTGGTGGTGGAGCAGGAGCGCTCGACCCTGACCGGCTTCTCCGGCCGCGTGACGGTGAACTTCAACCCCGGCCGCGTCGCCGCCCTGGGCGGGCGCGGCACCGCGACGGCCCAGGGCGGTGGCGCGGGGGGCGGAGCGGGCGGTGGCGCCTCGCCGTCGGCATCCGCGCCCTCGCCGGGCGTGCCGGCCTCGGCCTGGGTGGATGTCCAGGCGGGCTACGGCTCGCTGGCGCAATATCTCGACCTGCGCCGCCGCCTCCTGGCCAATCCGCAGGTGGCGAGCCTCGACCTGCGCGCCATCGCGACGGACCGCGCCGTGCTGCGCCTGGGCCTGCGCGGCCCGGCGAATCTCGTGGTGCCCGAACTCGCGCGTTCCGGCGTGACGGCCGTGCCCGCGCCCGACGGCACCTGGCGGATCGGCCTTGCCGGAGGGGCCTGACGCGGAATCCGGCCGGGAGGCCGCCCGGGGGCAACGGCCCGGCCCGCCGGACCGCCCCCGGCTGCCTCGGCGCTGACCACGCTGCCCAACATCATCACCTTCGTGCGGCTCTGCGCCGTGCCGGCCACGGTCTGGCTGATCATCCAGGGGCGCCTCGACCTCGCCTTCCTGCTGTTCCTGGGCGCGGGCCTGTCCGACGCCCTGGACGGCTGGCTGGCCCGGGTGCTCGATGCCCGGTCGAGCCTGGGCGCGGTGCTCGACCCGATGGCGGACAAGGCGCTGCTGGCGAGCAGCTATGTCGCGCTGGCGGCGACGGGCGTCCTGCCCGACTGGCTGGCCATCCTCGTGGTCTTCCGTGACGTGCTGATCGTGGGGGGCGTGGTGATGCTGCGCATGATGGGCATGCCGCCCCGGATCAGCCCCTCCCGCCTGTCCAAGGCGAACACGGCGCTGCAGATCCTGCTGGTCGCGGTGGCCCTCTTCCTGCGCGGCTGGCCCGGCGCCGTGCCGGGCGCCCTGGCCACGCTGCTGCTGGAAGCCCTGGTGCCGCTGGTGGCCGCCAGCACGCTGCTGTCCGGCGGGGCCTATGTGGCCGCGGCGGCGCGCGGGGAGGGGCGGGCATGAAGACGCTGCCGCCGCTGGCCCCGCCGGGGGAAAGGCGCGCCGCACCGCTGCCGCCACCCACGCCGCCCCCGCCGCGTGGGCCGCAGACGGCCACGCGCGCGCAGCGGATCGGGCTGGTGCTCGGCCTGCTCGCCGTCCTCCTGGGCGCGATCTGGCTTTTCTCGCCGATCCTGACGCCTTTCGTGCTGGCGGGCTGCATCGCCTATTTCCTCGATCCGCCCGTCACCGTCCTGGCCCGGATCGGGGTGCCGCGCGGCGTCGCCTCGGCGCTGCTGATCGCCTGCCTCTGCGCCCTCGTGCTGCTGGCCCTGCTGCTGCTCTACCCGCTGCTGATCTCGCAGGTGGGGGTGCTGCTGGCCCGGCTGCCCGCCTATGCGGCGCGGATCGGGGCGGGGGTGCGGGACCTGATCGCCGCCGCCGCCGAGCGCCTGGGCCCCGATACGATCAACGGCCGGCTGCAGGACCTGGCGGTGAACCAGACCGGCGCCATCCTGGGCTATGTCGCCACCACGGCGGCGCAGTTCATCGGCGGCGCCAGCGGGCTGCTCAGCGTCGGCTACGCCCTCTTCACCTATGCGGTGGTGACCCCGGTGGTGGGCTTCTACCTGCTGCGGGACTGGCCGCGGATCATCCTGCGCATCGAATCCTGGCTGCCCCGCCGCTATGCCAGCACGACCCGTTCCCTGGGGCGGGACATGGACAGGGTGCTTTCCGCATGGCTGCGCGGCCAGCTCATCTGCTGCGGCCTGCTCGCCGTGTATTATGCTGTGGCGCTCTCGGCGGCAGGACTCGAACTGGGCCTCCTGGTCGGGCTCCTGTCCGGGATGCTGTCCTTCATCCCCTATGTGGGATCGCTCACCGGGCTGATCACATCGCTGCTTCTGGCCGCGGGCCAGTTCGGTTCCTGGGAAGGTGTTTTGCTGGTGGCGGCCGTTTACGTGTTCGGGCAGACGATCGAGGGCTACGTGATCTACCCGCGCCTGCTGGGCAACCGGGTGGAGCTGCACGCGGTCTGGGTCATCTTCGCCCTGTTCGCGGGCGGCGTGGCCTTCGGCTTCCTGGGCGTGCTGCTGGCCGTGCCCATGGCGGCGGCCATCGGGGTGATCGCGCGGCACTGGCTGCGCCGCTACCTCGCCAGCCCGCTCTATCTCGACCCGCCGCGGACCGGGCTGTGAGGCGCCGGGTGCCGCATCCGGCGGTGGGCGGGGTGCCGGGGAGGGAGGCATGAGCGGCCGCCAGCTTCCGCTGCCCCTCGCCCTGCCGCCTGAGCGCGGCGCGCCGGTGATCTCGGACCGTTCCAACGCCGTGGCCCGCACCTGGCTGGCGGCGCCGGACGACTGGCCGAACGGCCGGCTGGCGCTGTTCGGGCCGGAAGGCGTGGGCAAGTCCCTGCTGCTGCGCCAGGGGGCGGCGCGGCTGGGCCTGCGGGTGCTGGAAGGGCCGTCGCTGCGCGGCGTGCCGGACGGGCTGCCTTCCGCCGTGGACGACGCCGACTGCGCGGCGGAGGAGGAGGCACTCTTCCACCTCATCAATGCCTGCGCCAGCACCGGGGCGCTGCTCCTGCTGGCGGGGCGGGAGCCGCCGGCGCGCTGGCGGGTGCGCCTGCCCGACCTCGCCTCCCGCCTGCGCGCCACCCATGCGGTGGAGATCGAGGAACCCTCGGAACAGCTCCTCCGCGCCCTGCTGGCGCATCACTTCGCCGAGCGCCAGGTCCGCGTCGATGCCGCGACGCAGGACTGGCTGCTGCTGCGCCTGCCGCGGGAGGCCGCGGCCGTCTCGCGCGCCGCCGCGCGGCTGGACCGGGCGGCGCTGGCCACCGGGGGGGCGGTGACACGCGCCCTGGCGCGGCATGTCCTGGCCGACCTGCCCGGTTTCGGCGGGGAGGAGACGGCGGGCGAGGAACATGACGTTTCCGTTGCATCGCCGGGGGACGGCTCGAACCCCATGCCGAAGCTGCTGTAGTCTGAGGCGCAACGGCCCCCGCACTGAGCCTCACCAAGCGGGCCTCACCGAACACGGCGCCCAGAGGGAACCAGCCAGATGGACGCGATCTTCACCGGCGAGATGCCGACTGTCCCGGCGGAACTGCCGCCCGACATGCCGACGGGCGACCTGCGCACCCTGTCCTGGCGCTTCATCAATCGCGAGCTGTCCTGGCTGGCCTTCAACGAGCGGGTGCTGGAGCAGGCCTCCCATCCCGATCATCCGCTGCTGGAGCGGCTGCGCTTCATCGCCATCTCGGCCAGCAACCTGGACGAGTTCTATTCCGTGCGCGTCGCCGGGCTGGTGGGGCAGGTGCGGGCGGGGATCACCAAGCTCTCGCCCGACGGGCTGACCACGCCGCAGCAGCTCGCCGCCATCCACGAGCGCGCGGGCTCGCTGATCGAGGCCCAGCGCGTGGCCTGGCGCGAGGTCCGGGTCCTGCTGCGCGAGGCCGGTGTCGCGGTGCTGGAGCCGGCGGAGCTGGAGGAGAGCGAGCGCGCCTGGCTGGAGAACTGGTTCATGGAGCGGGTCTTTCCGGTCCTGACCCCGCTGGCGGTTGACCCGGCGCATCCCTTCCCCTTCATCGCCAACCTCGCCCTCTGCCTCGTGCTGAAGCTGATCCGGGAGGAGGATGGCGGCACCATGCGGGCCCTGGTGCCGCTGCCCTCCCAGGTGGAGCGTTTCGTGCGCCTGCCGCCGCGCGGGGAGGGCAAGGGCGACGGGGTGATCCGCTTCGTGACCATGGAGGATCTGGTCACGCTGAACCTGCCGCATCTCTTCCCCGGCTACATCCCGGCGGAGCGCGGGCTGTTCCGGCTGATCCGCGACACCGACGTGGAGTTCGAGGAGGAGGCGGAGGACCTCGTCTCCTCCTACGAGACGGCGCTCAAGCGCCGCAGGCGGGGGCAGGCGATCCGCGTCACCGTGACCACCGACACGCCCTCCGACATGGTGGACCTGGTGGCGGAGGAGACCGAGGCCGACCGAACCGGCGTCTTCGCGGTGGAGGGGCTGCTGGGGCTCAGCGACCTCAGCCAGCTCATCGTGGACGACCGGCCGGACCTCCTCTTCACGCCCTATACGCCGCGCTTCCCGGAACGCATCCTCGATTTCGGCGGCGACTGCTTCGCCGCGATCCGTTCCAAGGACATCGTGGTCCACCACCCCTATGAATCCTTCGACGTGGTGGTGCAGTTCGTGCGGCAGGCGGCGCGCGACCCGAATGTGGTGGCGATCAAGCAGACGCTCTACCGCACCTCACGCGACAGCTCGATCGCCCGGGCGCTGATCGAGGCGGCGGAGGCGGGCAAGTCCGTCACCGCCATGGTGGAGCTGAAGGCGCGCTTCGACGAGGAGCGCAACATCGCCATCGCGCGGCAGCTCGAAGCCGCCGGGGTGCAGGTGGTCTATGGCTTCGTGGACCTGAAGATCCACGCCAAGGTCAGCCTCGTGGTGCGGCGGGAGGGCGGGACGCTGCGCTCCTATGCCCATTTCGGCACGGGCAACTACCACCCGGTGACGGCGCGCATCTACACGGACATCTCCTTCTTCACCGCCGATCCGGGGCTGACCGGCGACGCGGCGCGGCTGTTCAACTACCTCACCGGCTATGCCCGGCCGGAGAAGATGCAGTCGCTCGCCTTCTCGCCGCTCACCATCCGGCCGACGCTGATGGGGCTGATCGAGCAGGAAATCGGCTTCGCCCGGGAAGGCCGGCCCGCCGGCATCTGGCTGAAGATGAACTCCCTGGTGGACGAGCAACTGATCGACGCGCTCTACCGCGCCAGCGAGGCCGGGGTACGGGTGGACTGCGTGGTGCGCGGCATCTGCTGCCTGCGCCCCGGCGTGCCGGGCCTGTCCTCCAACATCCGGGTGAAGTCCATCGTCGGGCGCTTCCTGGAGCATTCTCGCATCTATGTCTTCGGCAACGGGCACCGGCTGCCCTCCCGCCGGGCGCGGGTCTTCATCTCCTCGGCCGACTGGATGGCACGGAACATGGACTGGCGGGTGGAAACGATGGTGCCGGTGGAGAACCCCACCGTGCATGCCCAGATCCTCGACCAGATCATGGTGGTGAACATGAAGGACACCGCCCAGTCCTGGACGCTGGGGCCGGATGCGACCTATCGCCGCCTCGATCCCGGTTCCAAGCCGCTCTCCTCCCACGACTGGTTCATGACGAACCCGTCCCTGTCCGGGCGGGGCAGCGCCCTGAAGCGGGTCCGGACCGCGACGCCGCGGCGGCGCCCCGATCGCGTGGCCCAGGACTGATGCTCCAGGATCGATGGGGCCAGGATCGATGGGAGCAGGATTGATCGGCGCGGCATTGATAGGCCCGGCATCGGCCGACCCGGGATTGACAGGGCGCTGACCGGCCCGGAAGCATCCCGGCGGGACAGGGCCGATGCCTGCTCCGCCCCTTTGCGCCGGGACCGGCGGTTGCGGCGGCCGGGCGGTCCCGGCATGACGCCAGGGCAGGAAGTGAAAGATTTTCCGATGGACGCAGCCGTTCATGCCCAGCCGGCCGAAACCGTCCCGCATCCGCGCCGCTGTGGCGTGGTGGACCTGGGCTCGAACTCCGTGCGGCTGGTGGTCTTCGAAGGGCGGGGCCGCAACCCGATGCCCATCTTCAACGAGAAGGCCGTGTTGGGGCTGGGGCGCGGCCTGGAAACCACCCGGCGCCTGAACGAGGCGGCGGTGGAGCAGGCGCTGACGGTGCTGGAGCGCTATCATGCCGTGGCCCGGGCCATGGCGGCCGATCCGCTGGAGATCCTGGCCACCGCGGCGATGCGCGATGCCGAGAACGGCCCGGCCTTCGCCGCCGCCCTGCGCGAGCGCATGCCGGGCGTGCCGATCACCGTCCTGAGCGGCGAGGGCGAGGCGACCCTTTCCGCCGAGGGCGTGCTGCTGGGCTTCCCCGAGGCGGATGGCATCCTGGGCGATATCGGCGGCGGCTCGCTGGAGGTGGTGGACCTGAAGCGCGGCCAGGTCGGCGATTCCGCCAGCCTGCCGCTCGGGGTGATCCGCCTCGCGGAACGGGCCGGGGGGGACCTGGCCCAGGCGCGCGGCATCGCCGAGGCCGGGATGGCCAAGGTGGCCTGGCTGGCGAACGGGAAGGGGCGGGACCTGTACCTCGTGGGCGGCGCCTGGCGGGCGATCGCCAAGGTGCACATGGCCCAGGCCAGCTATCCCCTGTCCATCGTGCACCACTATGTCCTGACGCGGGAGGAAGCGCGGAACCTCTGCGGCATGCTGATCGGCACCAAGAAATCGGCCCTCGAGAAGGTGCCCGGCGTTCCGGCCAAGCGCGCTGGGGACCTTCCCTTCGCCGCCGTGGCGCTGCGCCGCCTGCTGCGCGCGACCGGGGCCGACCGGGTGGTCTTCAGCGCCAACGGGCTGCGTGAGGGCTGGTATGCCCGCCACATCGCCCCGGAGGTGCGGGCGGAGGACCCGCTGCTGGCCGCGAGCTACGAGATGGCGGCCCGGTTCGGGCGCGACGAGAGCCTGCCGCCCGCCCTGTTCGACTGGACCTCGCCGCTCTTTCCGGAGGAGACCGCCTATGACCGCGCCCTGCGGCTGGCGGCCTGCTGGCTGTCCGACACAGGCAGCCACGACCATCCGGACTACCGGGCCGAGCAGTCCTTCCTCCGCATCCTGCGCCAGCCCGGCGTGGGGCTGGACCATCACGCCCGGGCCTTCCTCGCCCTGGCCGTGGCGCTGCGCTACGAGGCGAGTCCCCCCGCCGCGACCCTGGCACCGGCACGGGTGCTGCTGGGGGCGGCCGAGATGCGCCGGGCAGAGCTACTCGGCGCCGCCCTGCGCCTGGCCTATACGCTGTCCGGCGGGACGCTGGCGCTGCTGAACGCCGCATCCCTGTCGGTGACGGATGGAACGCTGCGCCTGACACTCCGGGAGCACAGCGGCCTCTTCGCCGGCGAAGGGGTGCAGCGGCGGCTGGAGCTGCTGACCGGGATCCTGAACCTGAAGGCCGAGATCGTGTCCCGCTGAGCCGGGCGGTGTCGCGGATTCAGCCGCGCGGACGGCGCTCCTGCATGATCTCCAGCTGGAGCTGCTGGATTTCCGCGAGCCTCTCCCATTGCCGCATCAGGAGATGGTCGAGCTTCTCGTGCAGGTTCCGCACCTCCAGCTCGACCTTCAGGTTCACGGCATAGTCGTTGAGCGCCCGGGCGCGGTCCTTCGCCTCCTGCCGGCGCTGGCTCATCATGATGACCGGCGCCTGGATGGCGGCCAGGCAGGAGAGGACCAGGTTGAGCAGGATGAAGGGATAGGGGTCGAAGGAACCTTCGCCGCGCCAGAGATTATAGGCCATCCAGGCCAGGAGCACGACCGCGAAGCTCATCAGGAAGGACCAGGAGCCGCCGAAGGTGGCCATGTTGTCCGCCAGCCGCTCGCCCAGGCTGCGGTGCCCCTCATAGTCGTCGTCGGTATTGGCGGCGAGGGTGGAGGAATTGGCGAGGCTCTGCGCCACCTTGTGCTCCAGCGCGCCCAGCTCGCCGCGCTCCTGCTCCAGCATCTCCTCGACACGGGCGGCGCGCAGCCGGGCCACCTCGCCGCGCGAGATCAGGGATTCCTCGGTCAGCGCCGGATACTTCTGCATGAAGCGTTCCGACAGGGAGGGGCGGAGCAGGGCCAGCGGCACCAGATCCTTGCGGGAGAGGACGCGGCCGGTGATGGCGCAGACCCCTTTCCTGGGCGGCAGCCCGCCGCGTGACGGATCGGCGGATGCGGAATCTTCGGCGGTATCGTTGGGCATGGGGCCGTTCCGGGGAATGGTTCTGCCGCGCGGCGGCAGGCTCCGATCCCAGAAAACAGGTCCGGCGGGCAATGGGGGAAGCCGCGGGCGGCCTCGCCCTGGCCGCACGGCAGGCATGCGGAGCCTTGACCCTGGCGCGGGACCGCCCCCAGAAGGAAACCGACCGGCGCGGGGCCGGAAGGGAACGGTGGCGCGCCGCCCCGGCGTCCGGGGACGGCATTCCCCTTCCGCCCGTCATGGCTTCACGAGAGGCTTCCCGAGCGAGGAATGGCCTGGACGAAGCGGCCGGCGCGCGCACCTGTCCTCGTGGCCGCGGCAGGGTGGCGGGCCGGGTGGATGGGAAGGGAGCAGGAAAGCGTTCATGTCGCCGAATCACACGCCGGAAGCGCCGATGGCGGCCCCCCTGGTTTCCTCGAACCGCCATCTGCGCCTGACCATCGCCGGCGCCATGCTGACCATGATCCTGGCGGCCCTCGACCAGAACATCGTGAACACCGCCCTGCCGCGCATCGTGGCCGATCTCGGCGGCGCCTCCCACCTCTCCTGGGTGGTGACGGCCTTCCTGCTCACCTCCACGGTCACCACGCCGCTCTACGGCAAGCTCAGCGACATGTACGGGCGCAAGCGGCTCTTCTACATCGCCATCACCGTCTTCCTGATCGGCTCGGTGCTCTGCGGCCTGGCGCAGGACATGCTGCAGCTGATCCTCTTCCGCGCCCTGCAGGGGCTCGGGGCGGGCGGGTTGATGACCCTGGCGCAGACCGTGGTGGGCGATGTCGTGGCGCCGCGCGACCGTGGCCGCTACCAGGGGCTCTTCACCGGCGTCTTCGCCGTCAGCTCCGTGGCCGGGCCGCTGGTGGGCGGCGTGCTGACCGAGGCGCTGTCCTGGCGCTGGGTCTTCTATGTCAACCTGCCGGTGGGCGCGGCGGCGCTGGCGATGATCGCGATCGGCCTGCGCCATCCCCCCGAGCTGAAGCACCGCCGGATCGACTATCCCGGCGCGGGGCTGCTGGCCGCCGGCACCACGGCCCTGCTTCTCCTGCTGAGCTGGGCGGGGACGCTCTATGCCTGGTCGTCCATGCCGATCCTCTGGCTGGGCATCGCCGCGGCCGGCTTCTTCGTGGCCTTCGTCCTGTGGGAGCGCCGGGCGCCGGAGCCGATCATCGGGCTGCACCTGTTCCGGGATCGTGTCTATGTCTCCGGCGTGGTGGCCTCCGCCATGCTGGTCTTCGCCATGATGGGCACAACCGTCTTCCTGCCGCTCTACTTCCAGCTCGTGCTCGGCATGACGCCGACCCAGGCGGGGCTGATGATGCTGCCGCAGGTGGTGGGCATGATCTTCTCCTCCATCATCGGCGGCCGGCTGGTTTCCGCCACCGGGCGCTACAAGCCCTTCCTCATCGCGGGTGTCGGTGCCGAGGCCACCGCGCTGTGCGGCCTCGCCATCCTGGCGCGCCTCGCCGCGCCCTTCTGGGCCTTCGAGTTCTGCATGCTGATCCTCGGCCTGGGCATGGGCGTGGCCATGCCGAACATCACCACCTCGGTGCAGAATGCGGTGAACCCGCGCGAGCTGGGCGTCGCCACCTCCTCCATGTCCTTCCTGCGCTCCCTCGGCGGGGCGCTGGGCGTGGCGCTGTCCGGGGCGCTGATGATGGCCTGGCTGAACAGCATCCTGGCCGACACCGTCCGGGGCCTCGACGTGCAGGTGCTGCTCGAACACGGTGTGCGCGCCCTGGAAGGGCTGAGCGGGGAGGAACAGAGCCTCGTCGCCTCCGCCTATCGCGGCGCCATCGCCATGAGCTTCACCATGAGCGGCGTGGTGATGAGCTGTGCCTTCCTTCTCGTGCTGACCCTGCCGGCCCTGGCGCTGCGCAAGGCGCATGAAGGACCGGCCCCCGGTGCTGCCCCACAGGCAGCGGCGCGGCAGGCGGCGGAATAGGGGGCGGCAGGCCGCCGCTCCTGTCGTCCAGCCGCCGGGGGGAAAGGCGGAGCCTTGTCCCCCGGGACAGCGGAGCGGCGAACGTGAAGCGCAGTCGTCGGAACTCCTTTCCCCGCCTCACCGGCCGACGCGGCGTAACACCGCCTCGCCCACGATCAGCAGGGCGGGGCCGCCCTGGCTCCAGCCCGGGCCCTGCGCCGCCAGTTCCGGCAGGGTGCCGGTCAGCACGCGCTGGCTGTCCCGCCCGCCATTCTCGATCAGCGCCGCCGGGGTGGCGGGGTCGAGCCCGGCCGCCAGCAGCCCGTCGCGGATGCGGGGCAGGGTGACGACGCCCATGTAGATCGCCAGCGTATGGCCGGGCCGGGCCAGGGCGGCGAAATCCAGCCTGACATCCCCGTTGCGGGTATGGCCGGTGGCGAGCACCAGGGCCTGGGCGCAGTCGCGATGGGTGAGGGGAATGCCAGCCCCGGCGGCGCAGGCCAGGGCGGCGGTGATGCCGGGCACGGTGGCGTGCGGGATGCCGGCGGCGTCCAGCGCCTCCGCTTCCTCGCCGCCACGGCCGAAGACGAAGGGATCGCCGCCCTTCAGCCGCACCACGCGCTTGCCGTCGCGGGCGAGGGACACCAGCAGCTCGTTGATCCGGTCCTGCGGCACGCAGTGGTTGGAACGCGCCTTGCCGACGAAGATGCGCCGCGCGTCGCGCCGGGCGAGGTCCAGCACCTCCTCCGGCACCAGCCGGTCATGCACGATGACATCGGCCTCCCCCAGCACGCGCAGGGCCCGCAGCGTCAGCAGATCCGCCGCGCCCGGACCGGCGCCGACGAGATGCACGAAGCCGTGCGGCCCGGCATCGGCCTGTTCCAGCGCAGCGGCGACGGCGGTCTCGGCCTCCGCCGTGCGTCCGGCCAGGGCGAGGTCGGCCTCCGGCCCGGTCAGCATCCGTTCCCAGAAACGCCTGCGGGCGCCGGTCTCGGGCAGGGCGCGGCGGGCGAGGTCCTTGAAGCGTTCGGCCAGGGCGCCGAGCCGGGCGAGGCCGGGCGGCAGCACCGTCTCGATCCGCTGCCGCAGCAGGCGTGCCAGCACGGGCGCGGCGCCGCCGGTGGAGATGCCGATGGTCACCGGATCGCGGTCGACGATGGCGCCGGTGATGAAGGAGCAGAGCTCCGGCCGGTCCACCACATTGACCGGCACGCCACGGGCGCGGGCGGATTCCGAAAGGGCGCGCAGATCCTCCTCCGGCGCCCCGGCGGCGAAGGCGGCGGCGCAGCCGTCGAGCAGGCCGGGATGGAAGCGCCTCGCCTCGCGGAATTCTGCCCCGGCGGCACGGGCGAGGGCCGCCTTGGCCTCCAGCGCCTCGCCTTCCCCGAGCAGCAGGACCAGCCGGCCGCGGAGATCGAGAAAGGCAGGGAAATGACGCATCAGGCCGGTTCCGGAACAGGGCTTTCCGCGGCCGGGGCTTCCGCCTGGAGACGGGCGAGCAGCGCGGCGATCTCGGGGCGGCAGGCGCCGCAATTGGTGCCGGCGCGCGTGGCCTCGCCGACCGCCGCGACACTGCAGGCCCCGGCGCGGATCGCCCCGCATATAGCGTCCTCCCGCACGCCGTGACAGACGCAGATGGTGGGGGAGGGCGGCGGCCCGCCCAAGGGGCGCCCGGCCAGCAGCGCGGCGCGGCGGGTTTCCGGCACGCCGCCGGTCAGCAGCGAGGCCAGCCAGTCGCGCGGCGGCAGCACCGGCCCCGGCGCCACGGCGATGGCCGCGACCAGCCTGTCGCCCTTGGCCAGCACGGCGCGGTGCAGCCCGGCGGCGGCATCCTCCAGCAGCATCCATTCCCCCTCCGGCAACAGGGCGCGAAGGCGGGCGAAGGCTTCGGCGGGGCTGTCCTGCCCCGCCAGCTCGTGGCGCCAGCCGCCCTCGACCGGCGCCACGGCGCACCAGAGGGCGAGATCGGTGCCGTGATTCTGCCGGGTGATCAGGAAGCCGTGCCAGCCGGCCGCGAAGGGGCGGGCGCGGAAGGGGACGTGCTTGAGCTCGGGCTGTCCGCTCACCGGGTCGGGCGTGCCGCCCATGCCCGCATTGATCCGCGCCGCCGGGGCGAAGCGGGCCGTCCAGTGCATCGGCACGAAGCCGCATCCGGGCTGCATCCCGGGGTCGAGCTTCAGCCGCAGCACCGCCGTGCCATGCGGGCTTTCCACCCGCACCAGGCTGCCCTCGGGGGCAGGCGCGTCACCGGGGTTCAGGGTCAGCATCGGTTCCGGCGCCTGGGCCATCAGGCGCGGCACGGTGCCGGTGCGGGTCATGGTGTGCCACTGGTCGCGCAGCCGCCCGGTCATCAGGCGCAGTGGGAAACCGGCGGAAACGCTCTCGGCGGGGGCACGGAAGGGGGTGGCGACGAAGCGCAGCCGGTGGGCCAGCGGGTCCCCGGGGCCGAGCAGGCGGGCCGGGGCGGGGCCCTCCGCCGGGCAGGGCCAGCGGGTCGGTTCCAGGGCCTCGTAGCCGGCATCGTCCAGCGCGGCGAGGCCCGAGATGTCGAAGCGGCGCGTGCCGCCGTTGCCGAGGCCGGACAGGGTGGCGTGCTCGCGGAAGATGTCGGCCGGACCGTTCCAGGCGAAGCCGTCATGGCCCAGGCGCCTCGCCACCTGGGCAACGATCCACCAGTCCGGCCGCGCCTCGCCGGGCGGCGGCAGGAAGCGGCGCTGGCGGCTGATGACGCGCTCGCTGTTGGTCACGGTGCCGTCCTTCTCCCCCCAGGACAGGGCGGGCAGGCGCACATGCGCCATGTCCAGCGTCTCGGCGCGCCAGGAGTTCTCCGACACGACCAGGAAGGGCGCGCCGCGCAGCGCCGCGCGCACCGCATCGCCGCGCGGCAGGGAGACGGCGGGGTTGGTGCCCATCACCCAGAGCGCACCGATGCGCCCGGCCCCCAGCGCCTCGAACAGGTCCACCGCCTTCAGCCCCGGCTTCGAGGGCAGGGCCGGGGCGCGCCAGTAGTCGCGCAGCAGCGCCACCTCCTCGGGCCGGTCCCAGCGCAGATGCGCGGCGAGCATGGTGGCCAGCGCCCCGACCTCGCGCCCGCCCATGGCGTTGGGCTGGCCAGTGATGCTGAAGGGCCCCATGCCCGGCGCGCCGATGCGGCCGGCGAGGAGGTGGCAGTTGATCAGCGCGTTGGCCTTGTCGGTGCCGGCGCTGGACTGGTTCACGCCCTGGCTCCAGAGCGTCACCACCTTCGGGTGCCGCGCGAAGAGGTCACAGAAGGCCGCGATCAGCGGTGGAGCGAGGCCGGTGAGATCCGCTGCCCGTGCCGCCACCGGACGCGCAGCTTCCAGGGCCGCGTCCAGCCCCTCCGTGCGGGCGGCGAGGAAGTCGCTGTCGGCAAAGCCCTGGTCGTGCAAATGCACCAGCAGCGCGGCGAAGAGCGCGACATCGCTGCCGGGGCGCAGCGGCAGGTGCAGCGTGGCGCCCTCGCAACTCGCGGTGCGGCGCGGATCGAGCACGACCAGCTTCATCTCCGGCCGTGCCGCGCGGGCGGCGGCAAGGCGCTGGTAGAGCACCGGATGGCACCAGGCGAGGTTGCTGCCGACCAGCACCACGAGATCAGCCAGTTCCAGGTCCTCGTAGATGCCGGGGACGAGGTCCTCGCCGAAGGCGCGGGTATGGGCGGCGACCGCGCTGGCCATGCAGAGGCGCGAATTGCTGTCGATATTCGCCGTGCCCAGCACCGCCTTCGCCAGCTTGTTGGCGGCGTAGTAGTCCTCGGTCAGCAACTGCCCCGAGACATAGAGCGCCGTGCCCTCCGGCCCGCGCTCGGCCAGGGTGCGGCGGAAGCCTTCCGCCACCGCGTCCAGCGCGGCGTCCCAGGAGGCACGCCGGCCATTGACCTCCGGATGCAGCAGCCGGTCCGCGAGGCCGGTCGTCTCGGCGAGAGCGGAACCCTTGGAGCAAAGCCGACCGCCACCTGCCGGATGCGCCGCATCGCCCGCGACCGGGCTGCCGTCCGGCTTTGCCAGTACGCCGCAGCCGACGCCGCAATAGGGGCAGGTGGTGCGGGTGGCCCGCATCTCAGTACACGTCCCGCAGGTAGCGGCCCTGCCGCGCCAGGGCGACGATCCAGTCGCGCGCCGCGTCGGCATCCATGCCGCCCTGCGACATGGCGATGTCGCGCAGCGCCGTGTCCACATCCCTGGCCATGCGCGTGGCATCGCCGCAGATGTAGAAGCGGCCGCCATCCTGCAGCCAGCGCCAGAGATCGGCGCCCTGCTCCTTCATGCGGTCCTGGACATAGACCTTCCGCTTCTGGTCGCGCGACCAGGCGAGGGAGAGGCGCTCCAGCGTGCCGTCGCGCTGCCATGCCTCGATCTCCTCGCGGAACAGGAAATCCGTGGCCTCGTGCTGGTCGCCGAAGAAGAGCCAGGTGCGCCCCTTGATGCCCTGCGCCGCGCGATGCTGCAGGAAGGCCCGGAAGGGCGCGATGCCGGTGCCGGGACCGCACATGACGACCGGCACGGTGGGGTCCTCCGGCAGGCGGAAATGGCTTTCCTGCATATGCGCGGGCAGCGGCACGCATTCGGGCAGCACGCGCTCGATGTCATGCGGCTTGGCATGGGCGCCGCCCTCGGCGAGCGGCAGGGCGCGGAAGCCCAGATGCGCCGAGGCCACGCCGTCCCGCACCCGCCCGCGGCGCGGCGTGCGCACCACGCTGACGCAGAGCTCCACCTGGCCCGGCACGGCGAGCGGGGAGGAGGCGATGGAATAGAGCCGCGGCTTCAGCCCGGGCAGGGAGGCGGCGAGATCGGCCAGCGGCGGGCGGGCGGAGGGGAAGTGCTCCAGCAGGTCCAGCAGGTCGGCATCGGCGGGCTCGGCGCCATCCTCGCCCTCCGCCAGCCGGCGCAGCGCGGCGGCATCCTTCGGGTGCTTCGCCGCGCCGGCCAGAAGGTCCAGCGTGCGGTCGAGCGGGCGGGCGATGGCGAGATGCAGCGCGAAGGCCTCGCGCAGCGGGCGGCTTTCGCCATCCGGGCAGGGCACGGCCTCCTCGCCCGTGGCGCCGAGCGCGGCGATGCAGGCCTCCACCAGCGCCGGATCATTGGGCGCCAGCAGGCCGAGGCTGTCGCCGGGCAGATAGTGCAGCCCGCTGCCCTCCAGCTCCAGCACCACGTTGCGCACATCCTTGGCCGAGCCCGGGCCGGTGAGGCGGCGGGCGCCGCGCAGGCGGATCGGCACCAGGGATGGGCCCCTGGGCTTCGGCGCCGCCTTCGGCACGGCGGCAGGAGCCTCGGCCAGCAGTGCCTTCAGCATCTTCTGCGTCGCCTTGCCGCCGGGCACGCAGAGGCCGAGCGAGCTTTCCGTGCCGGCGGCGAGCGCCTCGGCATAGCTCTGGCAGACATAGCCGCACTGGCCGCAATCGAGCTGCGCCATGGCGGCCATCAGGCGGCGCGGCTGCGGCCGGCCCTCGGCGAGCTTCAGCCGCTCCTCCATCCCCAGCGCCGGGTCGTGCCAGGGGAAGTCCTCTTCCTCCTCCGGCGCCGCGGGCTGGGACATGTTCTCCGTGGCGCCGCCATAGAGGCCGGCGAGGAAGCCGTTCAGCCAGGCACGCTGGACGGGGCTGAAAGGCGCGCTGTCGGGGATCAGCGGCACGGGGGCGGGCTGGCCGAAGCCCTGGGGTAAGCCTTGGGGGGCGAGGGCGTTCACGCGGCGCTCTCCGTCTGGCGGGCCTCGGCGATGGCGCGCAGCGCGGCCTCGTCATGCCGGGCGGTGAAATCGTGGAAGGAGGCTTCCGGGTCTTCCTCGACCCAGGCGCGCAGCAGGTTCAGCACCATCGGGCCAAGCTCGTCATGCGCGACCTTCGGGCGGATCAGCCGGCCGATGCGCTGCTGCGACCCGGCGCCGCCGCCGACATGCAGGTCATAGCCCTCGACCTCCTCCTCGCCGCGCTCCACCTTGGCGCCGATCAGGCCGATATCGCCGATATAGTGCTGGGCGCAGGAGTTGTGGCAGCCGGTGAGGTGGATGTTCACCGGCTGCGGCACGGTGATGCGCGCATCAAGATAGTCGGTCAGCGCCGCGCCGTGCTGCTTGGTGTGGCTGGCCGCGAACTTGCAGCCCGCCGCGCCGGTGCAGGCGACGAGGCCGCCGCGGATATGGCTCGCCTCCCAGCCCAGGCCAAGTGCTGCGATCTCCGCCTGCACCTGCGGCATCGCCCCGCGCGGGATGTCGATGATCAGGATGTTCTGCCAGGGCGTCAGGCGCAGGTTGCCGGAGCCGTGGCGCTCGGCGATGGCGGCGATGCCGCGCATGCGCTCCGCCGTCACGCGCGCCATCGGCAGGGTCAGGCCGATATACTGCAGCCCTTCCTGCTTCTGGTCATGCACGCCGAGATGGCCGTGCCTCTCCTGCGCGGAGAAGTCCACGATGTTCTCCGCCCGGCGCAGCGGGCGGCCGAGCTGCGTCTCGACCTCGGCGATGAACCTGTCGAAGCCCCAGGCATCGAGCACGTATTTCAGCCGCGCCTTCTTGCGGTCCGTGCGGTCGCCATGCGCGATGAAGACGCGCAGGATGGCGTCGGACACCTTCACCGCGTCGCCCGGCGGTAGCACCACGCCGGTGTCGCGGGCGAAGTCCTTGTGGCCGGTGATGCCGCCCAGCGCCAGGCGGAACATCGGCTCGCCCTCCACCCGCACGGCGGTGAAGGCGACATCCGCCGTGTCCTCCAGCACCGGGATGCGGCCGCCGCCGTCGAAGGAGATGTTGAACTTGCGCGGCAGGCCGAACAGGTCGCGCGTGTGCAGGATGTGGAAGTGCAGCGCCCGTACCACGGGGCGGACATCGATGATCTCGTGCGGGTCGATCCCCGCCGTGGGGGTGGCGGAGATGTTGCGGACATTGTCCGCCCCGGTGCCCTTGGGCAGGATGCCGATCTCGCCCAGCCGCTCGATCACCTCCGGCCCCCTGGCAGCCGGGATCATGCGGATCTGCAGGTTGCAGCGGTTGGTGACGTCGGCATAGCCGCCGCCGCATTCCTCGGCGATCGCGGCGATGCCGCGGAACTGGTGGGTGGTGATGTAGCCGCCGGGGATGCGCAGCCGGCACATGAAGGCGTCCTGCGTCGGCCCGACGAAGAAGAGCCCGTGCCAGCGGGTCAGCAGGTTGTCCACGCCGTGCGGGAACTTGCCCTGCTCCGCGCGCGCCACGACCTCGTCCCAGCGGTCCAGCGGGTGCTTCTCGCGCTTGGCCTTCTCCTCGGCTGTCAGCTTGCCGCCCCTGGCGACGGCGGCATCCTGCGCCGCGCGCATCGCATCGGCGGGCACGGTTCCGCCGGCGCCGCTTCCGGCGGGGGCGAGGACGCCGCGCCGGGCCTCGACGCCCGCCATGAAGCCCTTGAGGTAGCTCTGCTGCTCGTCGGTGAACTGCTCGCTCATGCCGCGCGCTCCAGATAGTCCGGGCCCAGCACCAGACCCGCGCGGTCCGGCCCCACCGGCCGGCCGCTGGTGATGAGGTCGAGATAGAAGGCGGAATCCCCGGCATCGCCGTAGAGCACGGCGCCGACGAGGCGGCCGTCGCGCAGCCAGAGGCGGCGGAAATGGCCGGAGGTGGGATCGTGGAAGGTGATGGCCTCGGTATCGGGCGGCGCGACCTGTCCGCCCGACCAGACCGCGACGCCGGAGATCTTCAACGCCGCCGCGTCGGGGCGGGGGGCATAGGCGCCAACCTCGCCCGCGATGGCGGCGGCGGCGGTTTCCGCCATGGCCAGCGCCGGGGCAACGAGGCCGATCACGGCGCCGTTGTGCTCGGCGCATTCGCCCACGGCATGGATCGCCGGGTCCTCGGTCCGCATCGCGTCGTCCACCAGGATGGCGCGGTTGACCGGCAGGCCGGCGGCGGCGGCGAGCGAGGGATCGGGCCTCACGCCGACCGCCAGCACCACGATTTCCGCCGGGATCAGCCGGCCATCCGCGAGGCGCAGGCCCGTGGCCCGGTCCTGCCCCTCGATCGCCGCGGTGGCGGCGGGCATGGCGAAGTCGATGCCGCCCCGGCGCAGCCAGCCGGTCAGCAGCCCGCCCGCCGTGGCGTCGAGCTGCCGTTCCATCGGCCAGCCCAGCGGATGCACCACCGTGACCTTCAGCCCCTGCCGGGCGAGGCAGTCGGCGGCCTCCAGCCCCAGCAGCCCGGCGCCGATCACCGCGGCATGGCGGACGCCGCTCCGGGCGAGGCGCAGCATGGCCTGCACGTCGTCCAGGGTGCGGTAGAGGAAGACGCCGGGCAGGCCGGCACCCGGCAGGGGCAGGCGCACGGCGCGCGAACCGGTGGCGAGGACCAGCCGGTCATAGCCGACGCGCTCGCCCTTCTCCGTCACCACCTCCCGCGCCGCGCGGTCGATGGCGGCGATACGCGTGCCGGGGCGGAAGCGGATGCCGAGTTCGCGCAGACGCTCCCGCGGATGGGTGATCAGCGCCGGCGGCTCGTCCTTGCCCGACAGCACGCGGCCCAGCGCCACGCGGTCATAGGGCAGGGCACGCTCATCCCCGAACAGCGTCACCCTGGCGCCGGGCAGGCGCTGCGCTACCCGTTCCGCCACCCGGGCGCCCGCCGGCCCGGCCCCGATCACGACGACCCGCATCGCCCCGGCTTCCCTCAGTGCGCCGCCTGGGCCGGGATGGAGTGGCGCTCGTGCAGGAAGCGCAGCACCGCCTCGCGGGCCTGGAGGAAGTTCGGGGCGGAGGCCAGCGCCAGCCGGTCGCGCGGGCGCGGCAGTTCCACCGGCAGCACCTCGCCCACCTGGGCATTCGGGCCGTTGGTCAGCATCACGATGCGGTCGGACAGCAGCACCGCCTCGTCCACGTCATGGGTGATCATCATCACCGTGGTGCCGAGCCGGGCATGGATGTCCATCACCTGGTCCTGCAGATGCGAGCGCGTGAGCGCGTCCAGCGCGCCGAAGGGTTCATCGAGCAGCAGCACGGAGGGCTTCATGGACAGCGCCCGGGCGATGCCGATACGCTGCTTCATGCCGCCGGAGATCTCGGCCGGGCGCCGGTCCTTCGCATGCGTCATGCGGACCAGCTCGATATTCTCCAGGGTCCAGTCGTGCCGCTCGGCGCGCGACATCTTCCGCCCCACCGTGCGGTCCACGGCGAGGCGCACATTCTCGTAGCAGGTGAGCCAGGGCAGCAGGCTGTGGTTCTGGAACACCACGGCACGGTCCGGCCCGGGCTGGCTGACCTCTCGGCCCTCCAGCACCACGCCGCCGAGCGAGGCGGGCAGCAGCCCCGCCACCACGTTCAGCAGTGTGGACTTGCCGCAGCCGGAATGGCCGATGACCGAGATGTACTCGCCCTTCGCGATGCGCAGGTCCACATTGCTCAGCACCGGGATGTTGGTGCCGAAGCGAATGGAGAGGCGGGAGATCTCCAGGAAGGCCGGGGCGTGCGGAGCCTTGCCCTGCACCTGGGTCTGCGTCTGTGTGATGGTCATGCCGGTCGCTTCCTTCAGGCCGCAGCGGTGCCGCGGGTGACGAGGCGGCCGATCAGGGCGACGAGGCGGTCGAGCAGGAAGCCGACCACGCCGACATAGACCAGCGCCACGATGATGTCCGAGAGGTTGGAGGAGTTCCAGGCATCCCAGATGAAGAAACCGATGCCGACGCCGCCGATCAGCATCTCCGCCGCGATGATGGCGAGCCAGGAGAGGCCGACGCCGATGCGCAGCCCGGTGAAGATATAGGGCGCGGCGGAAGGGATGACGATGCGCAGGAACCAGTCAGGCAGGCTCATCCGCAGCACCCGCGCGATGTTGCGGTAGTCGGCCGGCACGTTGCGCACGCCGACGGCGGTGTTGATGATGATCGGCCAGACCGAGGTGATGAAGATCACGAAGATCGCCGAGGGCTGCGCCTCGCGGAAGGCGGCGAGGCTGAGCGGCAGCCAGGCCAGCGGCGGCACGGTGCGCAGCACCTGGAACAGCGGGTCCAGGCCGCGCATGGCGAAGTCCGAGGTGCCGATCAGCATCCCCGTGGCGATGCCCACCACCACGGCGATGGAGAAGCCCATGGCGACGCGCGACAGCGAGGCAGCGAGGTGCCAGAACAGGCCCTTGTCCAGCCCGCCGCGGTCGAAGAAGGGATCGACGATCAGGTCATGGCTGTCCGACCAGACCTTGGTGGGGGAGGGCAGGGTGGCGCCGGGCTGCGAGCACAGCACCTGCCAGACCAGGCCCAGCAGCAGCAGCACGATCAGCGGCGGCAGGACGCGCTGCGCGACATGGCGCACCCTCAGCGCCAGGGCAGAGGGCCGGCGGAACTCGGGCGGCGCGGTGGTGGAGCCACCGGCGGGTACGCCCTTGATCGGGGTCACGGCGTTCATCGGGCTCAGGCTCCGGCCAGCTTCTTGATGGAGAGGTCGAGATAGGCGCGCGGATTCTCCGGATCGAAGCGCTTGCCGTCGAAGAAGCTCTCGACGCCACGGCTGTCGCCCTCCGGCGCCTCGGCATTCGGCACGCCGGCGCGGGCGGCGGCGGCGCGCCACAGGTCGGCGCGGTTCACCTGCTTCACCAGCGCCTTCGTGTCCGTGTTCTCCGGCAGCACGCCCCAGCGGATATCCTCTGTGAGGAACCACAGGTCGTGGCTGGCGAAGGGGAAGGAAGCGTTGTCGCGCCAGAACTTCATCAGCAGCGGCGAGTTCTCGGCCTTGCGTCCGTCGCCATAGTCGATGTTGCCGCGCGAACGCTCCAGGATGTCGGCGACCGGCACGTTGAACCAGGCGCGCTTGCTGAGGATGGCGCACATCTCCGCCTTGTTGGCGTCGGCGTCGCACCAGCGCTGCGCCTCGATCACGGCGGCGGTCAGCGCCTCCGCCGCCTTCGGATGCGCGGCCACCCAGTCGGCGCGCAGGGCGAAGGCCTTCTCCGGGTGGTCCTTCCACAGTTCGCCGGTGACGGCGGCGGTGTAGCCGAGCTTCTGGTTCACCGTCTGGGCCGGCCAGGGCTCGCCAACGCAGAAGGCATCCATGGTGCCGACCTTCATGTTCGCCACCATCTGCGGCGGCGGCACCACGATGGTCTGCGCGTCCTTCTCCGGGTCGATGCCCGCGGCGGCGAGCCAGTAGCGGAGCCACAGGTCGTGCGTGCCGCCGCGGAAGGTCATGGCGACCTTGCTGTCCGGCGTCAGCACGCCCTTCAGCGCGGCGGCGTCGATCGTGGCGCCCTTGTGCTTCGCGGCAACGGAGAGGCCCTGGCCGTTGGTGTTCAGCCGCGCCAGGATGTGCATCGGCAGCGGCTGGCTGTTCTGCGTGATCTTCCCGGCCTGCAGCAGATAGGCCATCGGCGTCAGCAGATGCGAGCCGTCGATGCCGCCGGCCCCGCCGCCGAGCACGAGGTTGTCGCGCGTGGCGCCCCAGGAGGCCTGCTTCACCACCTCGACCTCCGGCATGCCGTATTTGGCGAAGAGGCCCTTCTCCTTGGCCACGATCAGCGGCGCGGAGTCGGTGAGCGCGATGTAGCCCAGCGTGGCCTTCGTCACCTCGGGCATGGTCGAGCCCTGGGCGAAGGCGCCGCGCGGCGTGGCGGCGCGGGCGGCGGCGAGGAGGGCGGCGGTGGCCGAAAGGGCGGCGCGGCGCGAGATCGTCATGCCATTTTTCGTCATGCCTGGGGCTCCGGGCGGATGGGGGCAGGTTCGGGTTCGGCGAGACGGGCGGCGGCTTCGCGCCACAGGCCGTCGTCATAGGGCGCGAGGGCTTCGGCCTCCTCGGCATTGGCCGGGAGGTGCCCCCAGCGCCGCATCTGGCGCAGCCACCAGCGCGCGCTCCCGGTGCGTGGCAAGGTGGCGGGGCGGAAGCGCAACCGGGCATCCTCCGGCAAGGCGCGGCCATCCGGCAGCACTCCATCCAGGGCGAAGGCGATGCTTTCGGGCGCCAGGCCCGGAAAGGCGTGGCCGCGCAGGATGGCGACGGCGTCGTCGCGGTTCGCGGGATCGTCCAGCCAGCGCGCGGCGGCGATCACGGCCGCGGTGCAGGCCACGGCATCCCCGTGCCGTGTGGCGACGAATTCCTCGGAGAAGGCCAGCACCTTCTCGGGATGGCCCGCCCAGATCTCGCCGGTGCTCAGCACGATGCGGCCGGCGCCGCGCATCGCCGCCTGGCTGCCCCAGGGCTCGCCGGCGCAGAAGCCGTCGATCTCCCCCGCCTCCAGCGCCTCGCCGGCTAGGGAGGGCGGCAGGACGGAGAGACGCAGGTCGCGATCGGGATCGAGGCCGCCCAGCGCCACCCAGTGGCGCAGCAGGTAGTTGTGGGATGAGAAGGGGAACACCACGGCGATGCGCGGCGGCGCCTCCAGCCCTCGCACCAGCGCCGCGAAACCGTCGGGCGTCAGGGGAGCGGCAGCCGGATCGAGCCTCGCGGCCAGGGCATTGGACAGGACCAGCCGGTTGCCGTTCAGCCCCAGCCCGGCGCCGACCACCAGCCGGCGCCGCACACCGCCCAGGCCACAGGCCAGCGCGATCGGCATCGGGCCGAGCAGGTGCGCCGCATCCAGCCCGCCAAAGGCGATCTTGTCGCGCACCGCCGCCCAGGAGGTCTCTGCCGAGAGGGCGACCCGCAGTCCGGCGGCGGCGAACATGCCCAGCTCCTGCGCCACCAGCAGCGGCGCGGCATCGGCCAGCGGCACGAAGCCCAGCCGGAGCAGGCCGGAACCCTGCTCGCGCAACAGGACAGGACGGGGAGGGGAAAGGGTGTCGGCAGGCACGCGGATCGGATCCGGACCCCTGGCGGGGTGGCTGGCGATCCGCCCTTGGATCGCAGTCTCGATCCGGGTTGACGTGCCGCGCGCATCATTGGGCGTGGCCCCGGTAAGGAATGCTTAGATCACGGGCACAAGGCACAATGCAAAAGATTTATGGAAAGAAAAGGATCATAAAGTGAGCGTTCTGCCGCAAAAAGAACAAAAAATATGCTATTGCCTATGAAATACTCATAATTTCTGTCGCGAGATCGACCAGCCTGATCCGCCGTTCCATGGCCATGCGGCGCAGGCGCTTATGGGCCTCCGGTTCGCTCAGCTTCGCCCGTTGCATGAGCCGCAGCTTGGCACCGTCAATCAGTTTGCGTTCCTCCAGGCTGGCCCGTGCCTCCTCCAGCTCCCGCCGGAGGGCCTGATGCGCGCGGAAGCGCAGGATGGCGACCTCTATGACGGGGCGAACGCGTTCCGGCGACAGGCCCTCCACCACATAGGCGGCCACGCCGGCCTCCAGCGCCGCCTGGATCTGCTCGGTGTCGCCGCGCGCGGCGAAGACCACCACCGGGCGCGGCTCGTCCCGGTGCAGCGCGCCCATGCTTTCCAGCGCGTCGCGGGACGGATCGTCCAGCGCGCAGACGATGACATCGGCGCCGCTTTCCCGCACCCGGTCGGTCAGCCGTGTCGCGTCCGGCGCCACCGCCACCACCGTGCAGCCCGCGGCCGTCAGCCCGGCGCCGACCGTGGCCGCGCGGTCCTCTTCGTCATCCACCAGCAGCACGCGCAAGCGGGGCTCCTGCTTATTCCCGGCCGTGTCGTTCAGGTATTGTGCGGTGCAATGACAAGCAAGGATGGTGCCGGAACCCCGCGCGGGCGGGCCGGGGCGGGTTCCCGGTCAGGATCCCAGGAGGCCGGCGCCCTGTTCCACCACCCAGGCGGCCTCCCGCGCCAGCGCCACGCCCAGCACCCCGGCCGGGATGGAGAAGGCGAGCTGCCGCGTCCGCCATTGCACCAGCACCGCCAGCGCCGCCCCGCCCAGCCCGGCGGGGCCCTGCATCCAGAGCGCGGGTGCGACATAGGCGACGAAAAGCGGGCCGGGCAGTTCCCGCAGCATGGTTTCCACGAAGGGCGGCAAACGGAACGCCTGGCGCAGGATATGGCCGCCGATCCGGCACAGGAAGGTGACCAGGCCCATGCCCAGCACGGCGATCAGCACGTCGCCGCGCAGCAGCCAGGGGGAGTGGGTCATGGCTCGATCCTGTGGCGCGTGGCCATCCAGGCCGCGAGGGACGCGCCGCCGAGGGCGCCGGCCAGCAGCGGCACGGGTGTCGGCATGCCGAGGAGGAAAAGCCCCAGCGACAGGATGGCGGCCAGCAGCCAGGGCAGCAGGTCCCGCCGCAACCCGCGCCAGAGCGGCACCAGCAGCGAGATGAAGGCCGAGACGGAGGCGAAGTAGAGCGCATGGCCCGGCGGCAGCACCACGGCGCTGCCCAGCATGTGCCCGGCCATGCAGAAGGCAACCCAGCCGACCCAGGTGACGAGGCCGAGGCCGAGCAGGAAGCCGGCATCGACCCGCCCCGCCCGCTCCTCGGTGACGGAAAAGGCCAGGGCATGGTCGGTGACGGTGGCCAGCGTGCCCCAGACGCGCCAGCCGCGCAGCCGCACGAACCAGTGCGACAGGGAGGCCGTGATCGGCAGGAAACGGAGGTTCACCACCAGCGCGGCCACCATCGTCGCCACCACGGGCACGGGATCGCTCCAGAGTTCCAGCGCCAGGAGCTGCGAGGCGCCGGCGAAGACCGTGGCGCCCATCAGGCCGGTTTCCAGCAGCGACAGGCCGCGCCCCTGGGAGATCACGCCGATCACCAGGGCGAAGGGCAGGTAGCCGATCAGCAGCGGCAAGGCGGTCCGGCCCCCACGCCGCACGCCTTCCCGGGTGAAAGGGGCGCGCGGGGCCGCGCCGTTCGCCGGTTCCGCCATGCCCGCCTCAGTCGCGGCGCGCGGCGAGGAGGCGGTCGGTGGCCTCTTCGGGGGAAAGGTCCAGCGCGCGTTCGGCGACGTCGCGCGGGAAGCCGGCGCGGGCCAGGGCGCCCAGCGCCTTCAGCCGCGCTGCCTCGTCCGCCGCGCCTTCCTCCGAGGCACCGGGGGCGAAGGGGCCCTGCCGCCGGCGGCGCAGATGCGCCAGTGCGGCGTCGAGCTCGTCGGCGGCACTGTCCTCCAGCGCCGCCCCCGCCGTTTCCGCCGCCACGCCCTTGGCCGCCAGATGCGCCGCCACGGCGCGGCGGGAACGCCCCGCCCGGCTCAGCCGCCGGGCCCGGGCGGCGGCGAAGGCGGCATCGTCCACCGCACCGGCGGACACCATGTCCCGCGCCACCTGCGCCGTCTTCTCCCGCGCCGCCGCCACATGCCGGGCCACGTCTTCCGGTGCCTGGCCCTCCTGCTCCGCGCGCTTCGCCCAGCGGGCGACGCGCCGCTGGAGGACGCGGACCAGATTGCTTTCCGTGCTGGCGAAGCGGGCCAGGTGGTTCAGCGCGGCCTCCCGCAGCGAGGCGGCATCCGGTGCCGGGCCCGCCGGGATCTCGCGCGGGCGCCGCGGGACATGCGATGGCCCCGCCGCCCTTCCTCCCATGCCCCGTGCCTTCCGGCCGGGCCGTTCCTGATCACCTTGCGCCACGCCGGCATAGTGGCACGGAAGCCCTGGGTTGGCCTATCGCGCCCCATCGCCGGCTGGTGCGAAGGGGGCGGGTTTTCGCGCATGGCGCGCATGAACGATTCGCAACCGTGGCCCGGCGGGGAGCGTTCCAGCGGGCATCGAGAACCCAGTCCCGGAGAGATCGAACGATGCGCAAGAACCTCCTCTCCATGACCGCCGTGGCCGCGCTGCTGGCCCTGCCGGTGATGGCCCAGAACACCTCGACGCCGCGCGACGGCACCCCGGGCAATCCCCCCTCCACCGCCACGCAGCGGGCAGCCGATGCCGCGACCGGCAGCAACACCCCGGCCGACGGCACGCCCGGCAACCCGCCAGGCACGGCGCTGGGCCGGGCGGCGGACCGGGCGCTCGGCACGAACATGAGCGGCGCCTATCCGCAGAACAGCGACGGCACGGCCAACAACCCGTCCGGCACCGCGGCCAGCCGCGCCGCCGACCGCGCGACCAGTGACACGGGCACCAACAACGCCACTCGCAGCGGTACCATGGGCATGACCCATGCCGCCCAGTCCGACCGGGCGAGCAAGGTGATCGGCGCCAATGTGTACAACGACCGCAACGAGACCATCGGCTCGGTGGACGACCTGCTGATCGGCCATGGCGGCGCACCGACGGCGATCCTGTCCGTGGGTGGCTTCCTCGGCATCGGTGCCAAGCTGGTCAGCGTGCCCTTCGACCAACTGCGCTGGAATGGCGAGAACGACCGCTGGGTGCTGAATGGCGTCACCAAGGAGAGCCTGACCGCCCTCCCGTCCTTCAGCTACGACGCCACCCGCAACCGCGGCTGATCCGCCGTCAGGCCATGTCCCGAGCGGCCCGGGCGCCTCGTGCGTCCGGGCCGTTTTCCTGTGCGGCATCCCGCTCTCCTCTTGCGGCGCCGTAACCTTGTTTGTGCGGAACCCTCTCCGCCGGGCAACGTTGCGGTCATGTCCCCCATCCGGGGCAAGAACAGATCAGGAGTTCCTCAGGGATGATCCACCGCCCGATGCTACGCGGCCTTATCGCCTTCACCGCCCTGGCTGGACTGGCTGCCTGCGACCATGGGCCCGGCAGCCGGGGCAACCCGCCCGGGACCGCGGCGGAGCGGGCCCTGGACCGCGCCGCCGGGACCAATACCTCGGGCGCCTATCCGGCGCAGTCGGACGGCACCCGCGCGAACCCGCCCGGCACCGCCGCGGAGCGGACCCTGGACCGTGCCGCCGGGACGAACACGTCCGGCGCCTATCCGCAGCAGCGCGACTGCACGCCCAACAACCCGCCGGGCACCGTGGTCAGCCGCGCGCTCAACACCACCGATCCGAACGACTGCCGGCGCTGAGCCGGGCCCTCCGGGGCGATGGCCCTCAGGGCCAGGATGAGGCGGCGCGAAGGGGGCTGGCACGCCGGCCCCCTTTTTCGTGTCCCACGGAGGTGGGGAGCGAATTTTTCGTGGCCACCGGCCGGTCCACGCTTTGACCGTCTTTTGCCTTTGCGGCATGGTCTTGACTCCCCCGTCCGGCTGCGGCCGTCGCACCGGGCCGGGAGTCGATTTCTGGATGAACCGACACGTGATCCCCGCCTTGATGCCGACCTACAACCGCGCCGACCTCGCCTTCGAGCGGGGCGAGGGCGCCTGGCTGTGGACGGAAGACGGGCGACGATTCCTCGACTTCGGCTCCGGCATCGCCACCACCAGCCTCGGCCACGCGCATTCGCATCTCACCGAGGCCATTGCCGGGCAGCTCGGCAAGGTGATGCACGTCTCCAACCTCTACCGCGTGCCGCAGGCCGAGCGCCTGGCACAGCGGCTGGTGGAGAGTTCCTTCGCCGACAGCGTCTTCTTCTGCAATTCGGGCGCCGAGGCGAACGAGGGCATGATCAAGGCGGTGCGCAAGCACTATGCCGAGACCGGCCGCCCCGAGCGCTTCCGCATGATCTGCTTCGAGGGCGCCTTCCACGGCCGCACCCTGGCCACGCTGTCGGCCACGGGCAATCCGAAATACCTGGCCGGCTTCGGCCCGCCGGTGGACGGCTTCGATCATGTCCCCTTCGGCAACATGAACGCCGTGCGCGACGCCATCGGGCCGAACACCGCCGGTATCATGATCGAGCCGATCCAGGGCGAGGGCGGCGTGCGCCCCGCCGACCTGCGCTTCCTGCGGGAACTGCGCGCCGTCTGCGACGAGTACGGCCTGCTGCTGGCGCTGGATGAGGTGCAGACGGGCATGGGCCGCTCCGGCAAGCTCTGGGCGCACCAGTGGGCCGGGATCGAGCCGGATGTCATGTCCTCGGCCAAGGGCATCGGCGGCGGCTTTCCGCTCGGCGCCGTGCTGGCCCGGGAGCATGTGGCCAAGTACCTCGTGCCCGGCACGCATGGCACGACCTATGGCGGCAATCCGCTGGCCTGCACCGCCGGCAATGCCGTGCTGGACGTGATCCTCGCCCCGGGATTCCTGGATGGCGTGGATCGCGTCGCGCGTCATCTCTGGCGCGGGATGCAGGACCTCGCCGCGCGGCATCCGCATGTGGCGATGGGCGTGCAGGGCGCCGGCCTGTTGATCGGCCTGCGGCTGCGCGAGGACGTGTCCAACACCGCCATGCAGGCCATGGCGGTGGAGGAAGGGCTCCTCACCGTCGCTGCCGGGATGAACGTGCTGCGTCTGGCGCCGCCGCTGATCATCACGGAGGCCGAGGCCGACGAGGCGCTGAGCCGCCTCGACCGCGCCGCGGCCCGCATGGAGCCCGCCCGCGACAAGGTGGCGGCCCAATGAGCGCGGCGCTCAGGCCCGTGGCGGGGTCCTTATCTGGAAGCGTGTCGGGGGAGGGGAAGCCCTCCCTCCGGCACTTCCTCGACCTGTCGGACCATGATTCCCCGACGCTGCGGCACATGCTGGACCTCGGCATGCGCTGCAAGCGCGGCGAGATGGCGGACAGGCCGCTGGCCGGCAAGACCGTCGCACTGATCTTCGAGAAACCCTCCACCCGCACCCGCGTCTCCTTCGAGGTCGGCATCCGCCAGCTCGGCGGCGATGTGGTGGTGCTGAGCGGCAAGGACAGCCAGCTCGGGCGCGGCGAGAGCCCGGCCGACACGGCCCGCGTCCTGTCCCGCTACGTGGACGCCATCATGCTGCGCACGGATTCCGCCGGAAAGCTGCGCGAGCTGGTGGAGCACGCCACGGTGCCGGTCATCAACGGCCTCACCGACCTGTCGCATCCCTGCCAGATCATGGCGGATGTGATGACCTTCGAGGAGCATCGCGGCCCCATCGCGGGGCAGGTCTTGGCCTGGACCGGCGATGGCAACAACGTTGCCCGTTCCTTCATCCAGGCCGCGGCGCGCTTCGACTTCACGCTGCGCGTCGCCACGCCGCCGGAACTCTCGCCGCCGGCGCAACTGGTGGACTGGGCCCGGGCAGAGGGGGCGCGGATCGAGGTGACGGACGATGCGGTGGCCGCCGTGCGCGGCGCGCGCTGCGTGGTAACGGACACCTGGGTCAGCATGTCGGACGAGGAGGACGGCACCGCCGCCCGCCGCCAGAACCTGCTGGCCCCCTACCAGCTCAACACCGCCCTGCTGCGCCATGCGGCGCCGGACGCGATCGTGATGCACTGCCTGCCGGCGCATCGCGGGGAGGAGATCACCGACGAGGTGATCGATGGCCCGCAATCCGTGGTCTTCGACGAGGCCGAGAACCGGCTGCATGCCCAGAAGGGCGTGCTGCTCTGGGCGCTGGGCGCCGGCTGAACCGGGGCGAGGGGGCTCCCCTCCCCTCGCCATCGCCTTTCCTCCTACCGCCCGACCGTGGGCATCCGCGCCACCGCATCCGGATCGACCACCGGGGCCGGGGGTGCCGTCTCGACGGGCGTCGGCGGCGCGGGCGGCTGCGAGAAGGGGGAGGCATTGATCTGTTGGCTGACCGGCAGCATGCTCGACTGCGGGCGCCGCATGCAGCCCCGGATGATGGGCTCGCAGACGCCGTCCTCGCCCACCACGCGGTCGTTGTTGCCGCTGTAGAAGAGGGCGGCGACCTTGTTGTCCACCACCCTGAAATTGGCCGTGCAGCTCGATCCACTGCCGCCGATCGTGTAGCCGCCGCCGATCACCGGCAGCGTCACCTCGATGCCGCCCGTGGAGTCGTTCTTGAGGGCATAGGTGAAGATCTGCGTGCGCGCGTCGATCTTGCTGGTCTTGTCAGGCACCCCCGCGCAGGACTGCAGATCGGCCGCGGTCATGCCCACCATGTTGACCTGCGCCTGATGCGCCGTGTCGGACGCCTCGTAGCCGCAGCTCGCGAGGGCCAGCAGAGTGGAGAGGATGAGGGGATGCCGCATGGATGCTCCTGTCAGGGTTGCCCCCATTGAACGCATGCTGCGGTGCGGTGAAAGGCTGTCCCCACCCGCCTCACGGGCTTCTGAGGCCGGCGGGGGCGGAACGATTCGGCTTCCCAACAGCGGAAACCGGGGCCGGCGAACAGCCGGGAAGGGGAAGGGAGGGTGGAGCGGGCGATGGGAATCGAACCCACGACATTCAGCTTGGGAAGCTGACGTTCTACCTCTGAACTACGCCCGCAGCCGAGGTGCCGCCCTTCTACCCTGGCCGCGCGGGGCGGGCAAGAGACCCGCGCGCCGTCGGGCCGGCGGCCATCACATCTCCGCCCAGCGCCGGAGGAGGTTGTGGTAGCTCGCGGTCATCGCCAGCACGCCCGGATGGTCGTCCGGCAGGGAACGGCGGAGCTCGATGATCCCCATGTCCAGGTCATAGAGATGGGCCCGCTGGCCATCGTCCTTGACCATGGACTGGCTCCAGAAGAAGCAGCCCCAGCGCGATCCCCGGGTGATCTCGGTCACGCTGTGCAGGCTGGTGGCCGGATAGACCACCATGTCCCCCGCCGGCAGCTTCACCCGTTGCTCTCCATAGGTGTCCTGCACCACCAGCTCGCCGCCATCATAATCCTCGGGCGGTGTCAGGAAGATCGTGGAGGAGACGTCGGTGCGGATGCGCATTCCCGCCCCGGGGACGAGGCGCACGGAATTGTCCACATGCGCGCCGAAGGTCATGCCGACATCATAGCGGTTGAACATGGGTGGATAGACCCGCAGCGGCAGGGCGGCGGTGGAGAAGAGCGGGTTGCGCCCCAGCGCCCTCAGGACGAGGTCGCCCAGTTCGCGCGCCACCGGGGAATTCTCCGGGATCTGCAGGTTCTTCTTCACCAGGGCCGACTGCGCGCCGGCGGTGGTGCGCCCATCCTCCCAGGCCGCGGCCTCCAGCCTCTGCCGGGCATAGGCGACTTCCTCGGCCGTCAGCACGTTGGAAATGCGCACGAGCATCGGAGATCACCTCCATCCTTGGGGGGGCTGCCGGGAGGGCGGCCCCGGAAACGGGTGAGGAGGCGCCCGCGATGCCGGATCGCGGGCGCCTCCTGTTCCTGTGGCACTCAGGGACCGCCGGCAGGTCGTGCCGGCGGCCGTATCAGAAGTTCGCCGCCAGTGACACCAGGATGGTGCGCCCCGCAGCCGGGATCACGCGCCCTCCGAACAGGGAGTCGTAGTTCAGGGCGTTGCCGAGGTTGTAGCCATTCACGGCGATGGTGAGCTGTTCGGCCAGCTTGTGCGAGATCATGGCATCGAAGCTCAGGTTCGACGGGACCTTCGCCGTGTTGGCGGCGTTCAGGTAGACCGAGTTGCGATAGAACATGCCACCACCCAGCGTGACGTTGTAGGGCGTCTGCGGCGCGATCTCATAGGTCGTCCACAGCGAAGCCGCGTGCTTGGGCACGTACTGCACGTTCTTGCCCACATTGGCGGCTGTCGTGGAGCGCGTGGTCTCGCTGTCGAGGTAGGTGTAGTTGGCATTGACGTTCCAGGCCGAGGTGATGCGGCCGGTGACGCCCGCCTCGACGCCCTGCACCCGCTGCCGGTCGCTGGTGGAATAGACGGTTCCATCCTCCAGCGGCACGGTGGCGTTCTTCTTGTTGATCCGGAACAGCGAGGTGTAGAGGCCCAGCCGGTTGTCGAACACGCCGATCTTGGCGCCGATCTCGAAGTTCTCGTTGCGCTCGGGCTCGACATTGGGGTTCACCGAGAAGGGCAGGGTGGTGAAGTTCGCGCCCGGCGGCGTGGTCGAGGTCGAGTAGGAGAAGTAGTAGGTCTGCGCCGGCGTCGGTTCCCAGACGAGGCTGGCGGTCGGATCGACGAAGTCCTCGGTGCTGCTGATATCGGTGGTGGGCCGGGCGCCCCGGTTGCCCGCCGTGTAGTCCAGGTTGTAATGCGTGTAGCGGAAGCCGCCGATCACCGAGAGTTCCGGGATCAGCCACATCCGGTCGCGCATGAACAGGCCGAGATTGGTCGTGTCCGTGTTGCGCAACGCGTCGCCCGTGGTGAAGCTCAGGCTATAGCGGTTATCCGGGTTTCGGATGGTGGGGAACAGGCGCGTGCCGACCGTGTTGAGCCCGGTGCGGTCCGTGCTCTCATGCGCGATGTCCACACCCGCCGTCAGCTCGTGACGCAGTGTCCATGTGTCGAACTTGGCATTCGCGGTGGCGATGTTCTGGATGCCCCAGGTGTCCTGCGTATAGGCACCGATGCCACCGGTATAGGAGACCGCCGGATTCCTGCCGGCCAGGAACTGCCCCGAGCAACTGGCGTTGAAGGCCGCGAGCGTGGTGCCGGTGCCGCAGGAGACAGGGCTGTAGGCGAAGTCGCGCTTGACCCAGGAGGTGCGGAAGCTGTCGTTCAGGGTCAGCCAGTCGTTCACGCGATGCTGCAGGGTGGCGGTGAGGCGGTTCACCTCGACCTTGTCGCGATCGCCCTGATTGCCGTACCAGCTGCGCCGGTTGAGGCCGAACTCCGTGGCCGGGCGCCCGATGCCGCCGAAGGGCGTGACGATCGGAACGCCGCTCTCGGTGGCCTGGTCGTACTGGTAATGCAGGTATTCCACCGTGGCGGTGGTGTCGGTGCCCAGGCCGAAGGCGACGGAAGGCGCGATGCCCCAGCGCCGCTGGTCCTGCCCGTCCCGGCTCACGGTCTGGCTGCTCTGGCCCATCATGTTCAGGCGCACGGCGCTGGTCTCGCCCACCTGCACGTTCACGTCGGCGGTGGCACGCGCGAAGGGACCCATGCCGCCCGTCGCCACGCCGCCATAGCTGTTGCCCAGATGCGGCAGGCGGCTCACCTGGTTCACACCGCCGCCCACCGTGCCGGAGCCGCCCAGGGCGAAGCCGGAGGGTCCCTTCAGGACCTGCACTTCCTCCGTGGTGAAAGCGTCGCGCACATAGGTTCCGAAGTCGCGCAGACCATCGGTGAACAGGTCGTTCTGGGCATTGAAGCCGCGGATGCGGAACTGGTCGCCGGCTACGCCGCCATTGCCCTCGCCCGCCGAGGCGGTGATCCCCGGCACGTTGCGCAGCGCCTGCTCCAGCGTGGTGACGTTCTGCTCACGCAGGACCTCCTGCGGCACCACGTTGATCGTCTGCGGCGTGTCCTGGATCGTGTCCGGCAGGCGGTCGATGCCGGTACGGCGGCGGAGCGTGTTGGGCGGTGTCGCGCCCTCCACGTTCACCTGCGGAATGACCACGGGAGACGGGCTGAAGACCGGGGCCTGGCTTTGCACCGGCGCCGTGCCATCCGTCGCCGGGCTGGCGGTTTGCGCCTGGGCCACGGCCGAGACGGAAACGGCAAGCCCGGCCACCAGCGCGCCCTGCGTCATCAGGTCGCGCACTCCACTGCGAGTCACCACGAAAACAACCCCTCAGATTGATAATGCGAGTGGTTATCAATATCGGATTCGTGAACGGTTACAAGTCTGCAACGCCGGAAAATGTAATGGTGGATGCAAAACTTATCGGCCTGTCATGTTTTCCACACGGATATGGCGCTCACGCATGATGAAACCGGAGGCCGGAAACCTGACCGGGAGGGTTCCCAGAAGCCCCGGATCTGATCTAGAAGCGGCGCTGTGTCCGGAAGGGCGCCCTCGCGATTTGTCCGGCCAGCTTGCGGCGAGGTGAAAGAAGCGCGCTAAACGGCCGTGGCGCCGTTTCCGCGGCGCCCGACCGGGCCGGCTTCGTCCGCAGGGAACCCGGTTGATGGCCAAGCCCCTTTCCGACAAGCCGCTCCGCCCCGCCACGCTGCTCGTGCGCGGTGGCCAGGCCCGCAGCAATTTCGACGAGACCTCCGAGGCGCTCTTCCTCACCTCCGGCTTCGTCTATGACAGTGCCGAGCATGCGGAGGCCGCCTTCACCGGCGCCGCGCCGCACTACCAGTATTCCCGCTTCGGCAACCCGACCGTGACGGCGCTGGAAACCCGGCTGGCGGCGCTGGAAGGGGCGGAGGCCTGTCGCGTCGTGGCTACCGGCATGGCGGCCGTCTCCGCGGCGATGCTCAGCCACCTCAAGGCCGGCGACCGCGTGGTGGCCTCCCGCGCCCTGTTCGGCTCCTGCCACTGGATCGTCTCCACCCTGCTGCCCCGCTACGGCATCCGCACGGAATTCGTGGAGGGCAGTGACCTCGATGCCTGGCGCGCGGCCCTGGCGACGCCGGCCGATCTCGTGCTGCTGGAGACCCCGTCCAACCCGATGCTGGACGTGGTGGACCTGCGCGCGGTGGCCGACCTCGCCCATGATGCGGGGGCGCTGGTGGTGGTGGACAATGTCTTCGCCACACCGCTGTTGCAGCGGCCGCTGGAATTCGGTGCCGATGTGGTCGTCTATTCCACCACCAAGCATTTCGACGGCCAGGGCCGCACCCTCGGCGGCGCGGTGCTGGGCCGGCAGAAGTGGATCGAGGAGGTGCTGCAGCCCTTCACCCGCAACACCGGGCCGGCGCTGTCCCCCTTCAACGCCTGGGTAATCCTCAAGGGGCTGGAGACGCTGCACCTCCGCATGCCGGCGATGTGCCAGTCGGCCGAGGCGGTGGCGCGGTTCCTGGAAGGCCGCCCCGAGGTGTCGCGCACCCGCTACCCGACCCTGGAATCGCACCCGCAGCGGGAACTGGCGATGCGCCAGATGTCGGCGGGCGGGACGATGGTCACCTTCGACCTGGCCGGCGGGCGCGAGGCCGCCTTCGCCTTCATGAATGCCCTGGGCGTCGTGGACATCTCCAACAACCTGGGCGATTCGAAGAGCCTGATCACCCATCCGGCCACGACCACCCATATGCGGATCGGCGCCGAGGAGCGGGCCAAGCTGGGCATCGGCGACGGCACGGTGCGCCTGTCGATCGGGCTGGAGGACCGGCAGGACCTGATCGAGGACCTGGAAACCGCCCTGAAGGCCATCCCCGGCACCGCCCGCCGCTGAGGCGGCCCGCCCCGCCATCCGCGGGGAAATGGGCGGGTATCCCGTGACCGCATCGCCGCCCTTCGCAAAGAGGGGCGGCGCCGCATCTCGCAGGCGGAACGGGCAGCGCCTATCTAGGCGCGGTGAAAGACGTCACCGATCCCTCCGCCACGCCCGACTTCCTGAACCACGACCGTCCGCCCGTGCCGGATCTTGTCGTGCCGCGCGGCGTGCAGCCCTTCCATCTCGCCAACCGGCCCGTGCGCGGGCGGCTGGTGCGGCTCGGCCCACTGGCCGAGGCTCTGATCTCCCGCCACGACTACGCGCCCGATGTCGCCCGGCTGCTCGGCCAGTCGCTGGCGCTCACCGCCGGTCTCGCCGCGGCGCTGAAGTTCCGGGGCTCCTTCTCCCTCCAGGCCAAGGGTGACGGGCCGGTCGGCATGCTGCTGGCCGACTGCACCGATACCGGCAGCCTGCGCGGCTATGCCCGGATCAGCGAGGGGGCCGAGGGCATGCCCCAGGGCGAGGCGGCGGCGCTGCTGGGCAAGGGCTATCTGGCCTTCACCTGCGACCAGGGCCAGGACATGGACCGCTACCAGGGTATCGTCGCCATCGAGGGCGAGACGCTCTCGGCGATGACCGACCGCTATTTCGAGACCTCCGAGCAACTCCGGGCCTGGGTGCGCCTCGCCGCCGCGAGGACCGCTTCCGGCTGGCGTGCCTCCGCCCTGATCATGGAGCGCGTGGCGGGTGCGGGCGGCATCGGCACGCTGGGCGAGGAGGAGCAGGAGGAGGCCTGGCGCACCGCCACCATCCTGGCCGGGACGCTGAAGGATGAGGAACTGCTGGACGACGCCCTGCCGCCGGAGCGCCTGCTGCACCGCCTTTTCCACGAGGAGGGGCTGGTGGCCGACCGTGCCCGCGCGCTGTCCTATGGCTGCCGCTGCTCGCGGGCGCGACTCGCCTCGGTGCTGCAATCCTTCCCGGGCGACGATCTCGACCACATGGCCGAGGAGGGGCAGATCACCATGACCTGCGAGTTCTGCAACGTCGAATTCCGCTTCGACCGCGCGGATGTGCGCTCTGGTGCGGGGCGGGCCTGATCGGCTAACCCTCTCGCCCCTCTGCCTTTCCCCCCGGGAGCTGCGAATCCGCATGATCGGCCGACGCCAAGCCCTCCTGCTGCCGTTGCCACTCCTGGCGGCCGCCTGCTCCGGCGGAGAGGCACCGGTGACACGGCCGCGCCGGCTGGAAGGCTATGCCTGGCTGACCCCGCTGCGCCTGAACGTGGCCGGGATCGACTTCCCGCCGCCGCAGCCGGGCGCGATGATCAGGGCCGACCCGCCGGCGCCGCTGGTGCCGGCCACGGAGGTCGAGCGCATGGGGCGCGACCGGCTTTCCGCCGCCGGCACCACCGGCCGGGCCGTCTTCACCGTGGAAACCGCGACCCTGACCCGCAGCCGCCAGTCGGGCGGAATGTTCACCGATGCCAGCGAGCGACTCGACTGCGTGCTGCGCTGCCGGCTCGGCATCCTGGGCGCGGACGGGCAGCAGCTCGCCTTCGCGGAGGCCGAGGCGCGGCGGGGCGCTGTGATGAACCTGGGCAGTGGCAGCACCGCCGCCGGCAATGCGGAAGAGGTGGTCGGCAAGGCGATGGACGACCTGAACGTGGAGTTCGAGGTCCAGGTGCGCCGGAACCTGCGGGACTGGGTGCAGGAGACGACGCCGGTCGTCCCCACCCCGGCGCCGGGCAGTATCGAGCGCGAGGAGCTTCCGCCGAGCTAAGAACAACCGCAGGATGGTGCTCCTGGAAAACCCGGAGCCGGTGCCCGGGCGGGCATGACGCCGCCACGGGGCACCCGGCCACCGGGCCATCAGCCGGAGGAGTGCCAGCATGGGAATCATCACCACCTCGAACCCCGAGGGCCTGCATGCGCCCCAGGCGGCCTTTTCCCATGCGGCCCTCATCCAGGGTGCCAGCCGGCGGCTCGTGGTCAGTGGCCAGCCGGGCGTGACGCCCGACGGCCGGATCGCCGCCCATGCGGACGAGCAGATCGACCAGATCTTCCGCAACCTCGACATCGTGCTGAAGGCGCATGACATGACCCCGGCGAATGTCGTGCGGCTGACCGCCTATCTGGTGCAGCGCATCCATATCGGCCCCTGGCGCCGGCGGCGGGACCGCTGGCTGAACGGCCACCAGCCCGCCGCGACGCTGGTGCTGGTCGATGGCTTCGCCGACCCGCGCTTCGTGGCCGAGGTGGAGCTGGAGGCGGTGGCATGAGCATGGCCCGGCCTGCCATCCCCCACCGGGCGGCCTGTGGCGCCGGGCTACTCCTGCTCGCCCTGGCCGGCTGCACGGCGGCACCGGCGCCGGAGCCGCCCAATTCCGTGCCGCGCCCGCCGCCGATCGGTGACCGGCCGAACGCCCCCGCCGCCTCCGGTGGGCCGCGCGCGGAGATGGCGATGCCGGGGCCGGCCACGTGGAGCCGTTCATGAAGCGCCTCATGCTGGCGGCAGGGCTGGCGGCCGCAGCCCTTCTGGCGGGCTGCGCGCCCCCCGCGGTCCAGCCCGCGCCGCAGGGCTACCGGGCCCCCTATCAGCCGCCGGAATCGCCGGAGCGGAGCGTCTGGGAAAGGCCCTATGCGCCGCCCCCGGCCGTGCCGCAGCCGGACTACTACGCCAATCCCCGGGCGCCGGCCGTTTCCACCGAGCCGCGCTGAAGGTTCCGCCCGGCCCGGATGAACCCGGTCCGGGGGAAGGGTTCCGGCCTCAGATGACCGGCGTTGCCCTCGGGGCGCCGATCATGGCCAGGAATTCCTGCCGCGTGCTGCGCTGGTCGCGGAAGGCGCCGAGCATGCGGCTGGTCACCATGGTCACGCCCGGCTTGTGCGCGCCGCGCGTGGTCATGCACTGGTGCGCGGCCTCCACCACCACGGCGACGCCATAGGGGTTCAGCACCTCCTGGATGGAATTGGCGATCTGCGCCGTCAGCTTCTCCTGGATCTGGAGGCGTTTGCCATAGGCGTCCACGACGCGCGCCAGCTTGGAGATGCCGACCACGCGGCCGCGTGGCAGGTAGCCGACATGGGCGCGGCCGATGATCGGCGCCATGTGGTGCTCGCAGGTGCTTTCCAGCCGGATGTCGCGCAGGACGACCATCTCGTCATAGCCCTCCACTTCCTCGAAGGAGCGCTGGAGCAGTTCGACCGGGTCTTCCTCATAGCCGGCGAACCATTCGCGATAGGCCTTGGCCACGCGCTTGGGCGTGTCCAGAAGCCCCTCGCGGGTGGGCGTGTCGCCAGCCCAGCGCAGCAGCGTCCGGATCGCATCCTCCGCGTCCTGCTGCGTCGGCCGGGGTTCGTCCGGTTCCTGGTGCGGAGGGAAGGGTGTGGTGGTCAAATTCCGAATCCTCTGATTCCATTCCAGGCCAGGATTCCGGCCGGGGATGGGGTGCGGCCTGCGCGCGGCTTCTGCCCGCCGGCTCTCGCCGGCATCCGGGGTGGCTGCGTCCGTCCAGTATCGGGTTTTGGCAGGGCTGCGGAAGGTTCCGCAACCATCGCGCGTGTCAGTTCAGGGTGACGCGCCCGTCCGGAGCGTCGAGGCTGAAGGCGGGGATCTCGACATCGAAATTCTCGCCCGTCCCGGTGGCCACCATGTGGTAGGCGCCGCGCATGAAGCCGGAGGGCGTGGGCAGCGGCGTGCCGGAGGTGTATTCGAAGCTCTCCCCCGGCTCCAGGACCGGCTGCTCCCCCACCACGCCATCCCCGTGCACGCGCTGGGTGCGGGCCATGGCGTCGGTGATCAGCCAGCTTCGCTTCAGGAGCTGCACGGTCTCCCGCCCCTGGTTCTCGATTTCCACGCGGTAGGCCCAGACATAGCGCCCTTCCTCCTCCGAGGACTGGTCGGCCAGGTAGTAGGTCCGCACGCTGACGCGGATTCCCCGCGTGACGGCGACATAGGCATCTTGGCCAGCCATGCTGCTCAGCCTCCCGAAGTCAGGTGTGGCACAGCCAGATAAGCGGAAACGGCCGGGGAATCGAGCTTCACGCAGAAGTTTCCCCGGATCGGGGCGGGTGGCGCGGCCCGGGGCCTTGGCCGCCGCGCGAGGAGCGGCGAGGCTGCGGCGCCCTGGTGCCGCCTGCCTCCGGAGACGCCGCCCTTGCCCCTGCTGACCCGCCGTGCCGGCCTGTCGCTCCTGCCGCTGCTCGCCCTGCCGGTTCCGGCGGGGGCGCAGCAGGCACCGCCGCCGAGCCTCCGGGTCGCCGGGCGCCGGCTCGTGCTGAACGGCACCGGCCTGCGGCGGGTCTTCCTGTTCGAGGCCTTCCGCGCGGCGCTCTACCTGGAAACCGCCAGCCATGACGCGGAGGCGATCCTGGCCTCGACGCAGGTGAAGCTGCTGGTCCTGCGCTATTCCCGCGACATCCCGCGCGACAGGCTGGTCTCGGGCTGGGAGGACGGGTTCCGCGAGCGCTGTGCCTGCGCCATGCCGGACGACTTCCGTGCCCGGCTGCGCGACCTGCGGGCGGGGGAGGAGGAGACCTGGCTCTTCCTGCCCGACCATGCCGAGATCGCCTATGCGGGCGAGCGCCCCGTGCGGATGGACAATCCCCTGGGGGCTCGCATGCTCTCTGCCTTCATCGGCCCCAAGGCCCAGAGCAGCGCCCTCAGCCGGGGGCTGCTGGGGCTGTCCTGAGCGGCCGCCAGTGGCCGGGGGCGCATGGGGCGTGACCCGCCGGCGCTGTTTTGGGGTTTTAGCATTTTAGGATTTTAAGCCTTTATCCGTCCAAACCGATGGCACACAGCCTTCGGTTCGGTTGGAGGCGGGGCAGACAAGTTCGAGGATATAATTCCTATATCCCACCATGCGTGGGATGGCAAGGGAGGTTCATGGTGTGGTGGCCGTGCCTCGTCCCGCGTGGCGGGTCCGGTTGGGGCGCCTGCTGGGGCGCCCGTGGCCCGGGGGAAGGCTCCGCCTTGCACCCGATACCCCCATCCGCCAGGAACCCCGGTTTCCCGGGGTGGCCAGGGGAGGGCCGCCGTCCGGATCAGCCGGTGGCGCGCGGGACGGCCTCGTGGTGGCGGATCACCTCCTTCACCACGAAGGCCAGGAACTTCTCGGCGAATTCCGGGTCCAGCTTCGCATCGGCGGCGAGGCGGCGCAGCCGCGCGACCTGTTGTGCCTCCCGCGACGGATCGGCGGGCGGGAGGTGGTGCTCGGCCTTCAGATGGCCGACGCGCTGGGTGCAGCGGAAGCGTTCCGCCAGCATGTGGATGATCGCCGCATCGATGTTGTCGATGCTGTCGCGCAGGGATTTGAGTTCCGGCAGGATGGCCGGTGCCGCTTCTGTCATCGGCGAAGCCTTCTGATGGTGTCGGATCACGCCTCGCATGGGCGCTTCCGTTCCCGCTTAGACCAGGGCCGGCCCGGCGGGAACGCCGGGAACTGCGCGTCAGGGCGCGAGCATCGCCCGCACCGCCTCCATCTCCACCGCCTCGATCCGGTCGGGGCGCCAGCGCGGCGACTGGTCCTTGTCCACCACCACGGCGCGCACCCCTTCCGCGAAATCCGGCTGCCGGATCACCCGCCGCGCCAGGGCCAGCTCGGTCCGGAGGCAGGTGGCGAGGTCGTGCCCGCCGCCGATGCGGAACAGTTCCCGCGTGATGCAGAGGCTCATCGGCGACATCCGGCGCAGCGTGGCGATCTGTTCCGAGGCCCAGCCGGTTCCCTCGGCCTCCAGCGCTTCCAGGATATGCGGCACGGTGCCGCTGCCGTAGCAGCGGTAGATCGCCTCCGCCTGCGCCGTCACCGCGCCCTGCGGGGCCGGGCGCGCATGGGCCGCGATGGCGGCCTCGGCATCGCCTTGCAGCAGCGACCGGCGCAGGGCCGGCAGTTCCCCGGAGGGGCAGTAATGCGTGGCCAGCCCGGCCTCCACCGCTTCGGCCCCGCGCAGCCGGGCGCCGGTCAGGCCCAGCCAGTTCCCGATCGCCCCTTCCAGGCGCGGCAGGCAATAGGATGTGCCGACATCGGGGAAGAAGCCGATCGCGGTTTCCGGCATGGCGAGCAGCGCCTTCTCCGTCACCACGCGGTGGGAGCCATGCAGGGAGATCCCGATGCCGCCGCCCATGCAGATCCCGTCGATCAGGCTGATCCAGGGCTTGGGAAAGGCGGCGATGGCGCCGTTCAGCGCGTATTCCGCGGCGAAGAAGTGGTCGGCTTCCTCTCCGCGCCCGTCCAGCACCGCCTGCCGCACGAAGCGGATGTCGCCGCCGGCGCAGAAGGCGCGGCCGCCCAGCCCTTCCAGCAGGACCAGGCGCACCGCCGGGTCCTCGCCGAAGCGGCGCAGGGCCTCGGCCAGCGCGCCGATCATCGGCTGGTCCAGCGCGTTCAGCGCCTTCGGCCGGTCGAGCTGGATCACTCCGGCGGCGCCCTCGATCCGCGCCGTGATCCCGGCCTGTCCCTTCGGCTGCTGCTCCGGCTGCTCCTGGCCCATCGCCATCCCCCCTTCCTGTCTCTCCCGCATCATGGCACCGGAGAGGTGGTTGACGGCAACCGGGGGGACCCGCAGTTTCCGCGGCCATGACGACCCATCTGGTGCGCTTCGAGGATGTGGAAAAACGCTACGACACCGGTGCGCCGGCGGTGCGTGGCCTCAACCTGTCCGTGCGCCGGGGGGAGCTGCTGACGCTGCTGGGCCCGTCCGGCTCGGGCAAGACCACGACGCTGATGATGCTGGCGGGCTTCGAGCAGCCCAGCCAGGGGCGCATCCTTCTGGACGGCCAGGACATCGCCCATACCCCGCCGCACCGGCGCGGCATCGGCGTGGTGTTCCAGTCCTATGCCCTGTTCCCGCACATGACCGTGGCGGAGAACATCGCCTTTCCGCTGGAGCCGCGGGGCGTGGCGCGGGCGGAGCGCGAGGCCCGCGCGCGGCGGGCGCTGGAGACGGTGCGCCTGCCCGGGCTGGGCGACCGGCGGCCGGCGCAGCTTTCCGGCGGGCAGCAGCAGCGCGTCGCCCTGGCCCGTGCCCTGGTCTTCGAGCCGCCGATCGTGCTGCTGGACGAGCCGCTCGGCGCGCTGGACAAGTCGCTGCGCGAGGAGATGCAGTTCGAGATCCGCCGCCTGCACCGCGAACTCGGCCTGACCATGATGTACGTCACCCATGACCAGGGGGAGGCGCTGGTCCTGTCCGACCGCGTGGCGGTGTTCCGGGCGGGGCGCATCCGGCAGCTCGCCGCGCCGCGCGACATCTATGACCACCCGGCCGATGCCTTCGTGGCCGGCTTCGTCGGGGAGAACAACAGCCTGCCCGGCCATGTCCTGGCCATGGAGATGGAGGAGGCGCGCATCCGGCTGGATTGTGGCGTGGTGGTGCGGGCCACCGCCGCCGTGGGCGTGGGGCCCGGCAGCCGCTGCATCGTCGCGATCCGGCCGGAGCGGCTGGCGGTCGCGGCCATGCGGGCGGAGGAGATGGGGGAGGATGCGGTGCCGGCCCGGCTGGAGGAGATCGTCTTCGGCGGCGACCACCTGCGCCTGCGCCTCTCGATCGGCCAAGGGGGTGGCGGCGAAGGGGAGGGGCCGCGTGCCGAGGTGATCGCCAAGCGGCCCGCCACCGGCGTGCTGCCCCAGCCCGGCGGCGTGGCGGCCCTGGCCTGGGACCTGTCGCAGGCCATCGCCTTTCCGGTGGAGTGACGCGGGGCGGGGGCCTCAGCCCTGCAGCAGGTTCGGCGGCAGCAGGGCCGCGCGCGGCCCGACGGCCTGCCATTCCACCCGGCGCGGATGCCGCCGCAGGATGCCCTGGCCCAGCCTGGCCTCGACCGTGCGCCGCAGGCCCGCATCCAGGGTGACGCGCGGCACCCAGTTCAGCAGGTTCCAGGCGGGCCGTGTGTCCACCGCCGTTTCCAGATCGTGCGGGCGCGGCGGCAGGGCGCCGTAGACCGGCTCGACCGAGGGGTCGATCAGGGCCACCAGCTTCTGCACCACGTCCCGCACCGAATGGGTGACGCCGGTGCCGACCTCGATGCTCCGGCCGAGCGCCGCCTTGCTGACCGCGGCGTGGACCAGCGCATCGACGATGTCGTCCACATAGGTCCAGTCGGCGAGGCGGCCGCCATTGCCGAGATGCGGCGCCCGGCCATGGCGCAGCTCCTCGATCACGTAGGGCACCAGCTTGCTGGCGTCGCGCTGGCCGGGGCCGTAGGTCATCGCGATGCGGATATCGACGCAGCGCGTGTCGTAGAGGCTGTCGAACATCCGGGCATAGGCGGTGGCGGCGGCCTTCGAGGCGGCGTAGGGCGAGCGCGGCGCCTCGTCCGGCGCCGCATGCGCCTCGACCGAGCCGGCCAGCACCACGCGCTCCACCCCCCGCCCGGCGGCGGCCATCAGGATGTTGACGGTGCTCACGAGATTGTCGCGCAGCGTGGGCAGGACGGCCTCGATGCTGCGCGATCCCGTCACCGCGGCGCTCATGTGGAAGATGATCTCGGGCTGCGTCAGGCGGAGGAGCGACTCGGCCTCGCCGGGCGAGGCCGGATCGCAGCGCCACCAGAGCGGCGCCGGCTTGTCATCCTCGTCCTGCGGGATCTCGCTGCGCGTGGTGCCGTGCACCTCGGCGCCGGCCTCCAGCAGGGCGCGGCACAGGGCGCTGCCGATGAAGCCGCGCGCCCCGGTCACGAGGACGGAACGGCCTCGCAGGGCCGTCAGGATCGGATCGTCGCTGCCCTGTCGGTTCATCTCACATCCATGTCCGTTCATTCATAATGGATCAAAATTGATATGATTTGAGCTGCTTCGCAAGAATTTTGTTTCTTTTGTGGATCTTTTAGGAAAAATTTGCTGCGGTGCAGAAGTTCCTGCCTCTGCCATGGCAGGCGAGGCGACGAAGTTCTTCCCGCCCCGTTCCGCCGCCGTTCCCGCTGGCGGAGCTTTGCTCTAGCCTCCGGCGGCAGGGCAGGGAGGCAGATCATGGTGCCGCGAATCGTGTTTCCGGTCGGGCGTGGGACCGGGAGGGCGGGCATCGCCCGGAGGGGGTTTTTCCGGGCCGCGTGGCTGGCGGCCTGCCTGCCGGTCCTGGCCCCCGTCCTGGCGGCGGCTCCGGCGCGGGCACAGCAGCGCGACCTGACCGTGGTGTCCTGGGGCGGCGCCTATCAGGATGCGCAGCGGGAGGTCTATTTCCGCCCCTTCCAGACCAAGACGAACACGCGGCTGCTGGAGGAAAGCTGGGATGGCGGCGTCGGCGTGCTGCGCGCCAAGATCCAGTCCGGCGCCAACAACTGGGATGTCGTGCAGGTCGAGAGCGAGGAGCTGCTGCTCGGCTGCGACGAGGGCCTGTTCGAGAAGATGGACTGGGCGGCCATCGGCGGGAAGGACCACTACATTCCGCAGGCGGTGGGCGAATGCGGCGTCGGCACGATCCTCTATTCCTTCGTGCTGGCCTATGACCGCAACCGCATGCCGAGCGGCCCGGCGAACTGGGCGGATTTCTTCGACACGAAGAAGTTCCCCGGCAAGCGCGGGCTGCGCCGGGGGCCGAAGACGACGCTGGAGATCGCGCTGCTCGCCGACGGGGCGAAGCCGGAGGAGGTGTACAGGCTGCTGGCCACGGAGGCCGGGGTGGACCGTGCTTTCCGCAAGCTCGACAGCATCCGCGGCAGCCTGGTCTGGTGGGAGCGTGGCGCGCAGCCGCCGCAGCTCCTGGCCTCGGGGGAGCTGGCGATGGCCGTGGCCTATAACGGCCGCATCGACGCCGCCAACAAGCAGGACGGGCAGAACTTCGCCATCTCCTGGCCCGGCAACCTCTACACGCTGGATTCCTGGGTGATCATGAAGGGGTCGCCGAACCGCGACCGGGCGCTGGAGTTCCTGAACTTCGCCGGCCAGCCCGAGATCCAGGCCGAATTGCCGCCGAAGATCCCCTATGGCGTCACCGCCAAGGGCGCCAACGACCATATCGCGCCGGCGGTCCTGGCCAACCTGCCCACCACGCCGGAGCATATGGAGGGCGCGCTGCGGATCGACGACCAGTTCTGGCTCGACAATCTCGACCGGCTGAGCCAGCGCTTCAACAACTGGCTGTCGCGCTGACCTCCGGCACTCTCCCCTGGCGGCTTTCCGCCGGGGGCGGAGGGTGGTAGCCGGGGCCGCCCCGCCCTTCCACCGCCGGGCCGCCCCGGAGCCGGCGTGAGGGCCGGGACGGCCGCCGGACCCTTTCCCCGGGAGATCCATGCCGAACCGCCGCGAACGTCTTGCCGCCGCACTCCTGGTCGCGCCGCTGCTGCTTTTCCTGCTGGGCGTCTTCCTGCTGCCCATCGGCGCCTTCCTCTGGCGGGCCGTGGCGGAGACGGATGTGGCGCCGGTGCTGCCGCGCACCCTGGCCGCGCTGCGGGACTGGGACGGGCGGGAATTGCCGGGCGACGCTGCCTTCGAGGCACTGGCGGCGGATCTGCGGGCGGCGCGCGCCGCCGACCAGGCGGGGGGCGGCGGTGCCATCCCGCGCGCCGCGGCCCGGCTGAATGCCGAGATTCCCGGCTTCCGCTCCACCCTGCCGGCCACGGCGCGGCGGCTGGCCAATCCGGAGGCGCCGGCCCGCGAGACGATCCTGGCCGCCAGCCCGGACTGGTCGAAGCCCGAAAGCTGGGCCGCCATACGCCGCACCGGCGGGCCGGTTTCCGATCTGAACCTGCTCGCCGCCCTGGATCTGCGGCGCGATGCGGCGGGGGATATCGCCGCGGTGCCGCCCGACCAGGCGGTGTTCCGGGGCGTGCTGCTGCGCACGCTCTGGATCGCCGTGCTGGCGACGGCGCTCAGCCTGATCCTCGGCTATCCGCTGGCCTATCTGATCGCCACCGCGCCGCCGCGCCTCGCCCTCTGGATGCTGGGCGCGGTGACGCTGCCGCTCTGGATCAGCGACGTGCCGCGCATCGCCGCCTGGATCGTGCTGCTGCAACGGGACGGGGTGGCGAACACGCTGCTGGCCGCCACCGGACTGCTGCGGGAGCCCGCTTCCTTCCTCTTCACGCGCGGCACGGTGCTGCTGGCCACGGTGAACCTGCTGCTGCCCTTCGCGGTGCTGCCGATCTATGCCTCGCTGCGGGCGCTGGACTGGCGGCTGCCGCGCGCGGGGCTGTCGCTGGGCGCCTCGCCCTGGCGGGTCTTCCGCCGCGTGACGCTGCCGCTCTCCATGCCGGGGGTGGGGGCCGGGGCGCTGCTGGTCTTCATCCAGGCGCTCGGCTTCTATGTGACGCCGGCCCTGCTGGGTGGGCCGAACGACCAGATGCTGTCCTATTTCATCGGCTTCTACGCCAACCGCACGGTGAACTGGGGGCTGGCGGCGGCGCTGTCGGTGATCCTGCTGCTGGCGGTGGCGATCGTGGTCGCGCTCTATGCGCGGCTGGTCGGGTTCAACAGGGTGCGCATGGCATGACCCGGCTGCCTGCCTCCCGCCTGGTGCTCTGGGTCTTCGGCCTGCTGGTGATGCTGTTCCTGCTGGGGCCGCTGCTGGCGATCGTGCCGCTGTCCTTCTCCGCCGGTTCCTTCCTCACCTATCCGCTGCCGGGGCTGTCGCTGCGCTGGTATGCCGACTTCTTCACCTCCGACTTCTGGATGCCGGCGCTGCGGAACAGCCTGGTGATCGGCCTGGGCGCTTCCGCCATCGCCACGGTGCTGGGCACGGCGGCGGCTTTCGGCCTGTGGCGCGCGCGCTTTCCGGGGCAGATGCTGGTGCTCGGCGTGCTGATGACGCCGCTGGTGATGCCCTCGATCATCGTGGCGGTGGCGCTGCTCCTGGCCTTCGGGCCGCTGGGGCTGACCAGCAGCTTCACCGGCATGATCCTGGCCCATGCGGCGCTGGGCGCGCCCTTCGTGGTCACCACCGTGTCCACCGCCCTGGCGCAGTTCGATCCCGTGCTGCTGCGCGCCGCCTCGGCCTGCGGCGCGGGGCCTGGGCTGGCCTTCCGCCGCGTGGTGCTGCCGCGCATCGCGCCGGGCGTGGCGGCGGGGGCGCTCTTCGCCTTCGCCACCTCGCTGGATGAGGTGGTGGTGGCGCTGTTCATCTCCGGCCCGGCACAGCGCACCCTGCCGCGCCAGATGTTCTCCGGCCTGAACGACCAGATCAGCCTGACCATCACCGCCGCCGCCACGATCATGGTGGCGCTGGCCCTGCTGCTGCTGCTGGCGCTCGGCTGGCTGCGCCGGGGGCGCTGAGCCGCCACCCACGCGCTTGGGATCGGCGGGCATCTTCCGTGGCCCGCGCTCTGCCCGCAGGATGGGCGGGCCGGGCGCCCCTCATCGGCCGGGCGGCGTGGGGGAGGGTGCGGATGGCCTGGGCCATGGTGGTCGTGGCGGGATTGCTGGAGATGGTCTGGTCCTACGCGGCCAAGCAGTCCCAGGGCTTCACCCAGTGGGGCTGGGCGGCCCTGACGGTCCTGGCCTCGCTGGCCAGCTTCCTGTTGCTGACCTTCGGCATGCGCGGCCTGCCGCTCGGCACGGCCTATGCGGTCTGGACCGGCATCGGGGCGATCGGCACCTTCATCGTCGGCGTCCTGCTCCTGGGCGAATCCACCAATGTCTGGCGGATCGCCAGCGCCCTGCTGATCGTGGCCGGGGTCATCGGCCTGCGCCTGACGAGTTCCGAATAGAGGGCTCTTGCTCCTCTCCTCCCTTTGTTTCAGTCCCGCTGAAACCCGCATCCCGATGCCATGAGGCGCGTTCAGCCGGTGCGGGCCCGCCCCTGCCGTTCCGGAGGACCATGCCGGGGGCGATGGGAGAGCCGGGTCCGGCTCCAACGGGCAGGCCCAACGGGAAGGCCCAAAGGGAAGGAAAGAGCGTCATGAACCCAGCATTCGGCCGTCGCGGCTTCGCCTTGGGGGCGGTTGCCCTCGCAACGGCTCTTCCCATGCGCCTTTCCGGGCTGGGGTCCGGCGCCGCGCGGGCCCAGGCACTGGCTCCCGGACCCTATACGCTGCCGCCGCTGCCCTATGCCTTCACGGCCAACGAGCCGCATATCGATGCCCAGACCATGGAACTGCACCACGACAAGCATCATGCGGCCTATGTGAACAACCTCAACGCGGCGCTGAAGGACCAGGGCCAGTTGGCGGCCCTGCCGTTGCAGGAACTCCTGACGCGGATCGACAGCGCGCCGGAAAGCATCCGCACGGCGCTGCGCAACAATGGCGGCGGCCATGCCAACCACTCGATGTTCTGGGAGATCATGGGCGGCAAGGGCGGCGCCCCGTCCGGGGAACTCGCCCAGGCGATCGAGCGGGATCTCGGCGGCTTCGACAAGTTCAAGGCGGAGTTCAACCGGCGCGGCGGGGCGCGCTTCGGCTCCGGCTGGGTCTTCGTCACCGTGGCCCGGGACGGGAAGCTGGCGCTGACCGACCTGCCGAACCAGGACAGCCCGCTGATGTCCGGGCAGATGGTGCTGATGGGCAACGATGTCTGGGAGCACGCCTATTACCTGAAGTACCAGAACCGGCGCCCCGAATACCTCCAGGCCTGGTGGAACGTGGTGAACTGGGACCGCGTGGCGCAGCGCTATGCCGCGGCGAAGGCGGGCAGCCTGACGATCTGACCGGGGCCGGCCTGTCCCGGGGGTGTCCCAGGGGTGTCTCGGGGCGGGGGGCGCGGAGCGGAGTTTGCCGCAGCCCCGCCTCGCCATTCCGGTGTGATATCTTATATGATTGCCGCACCGGAGGTTCAGATGCTCGCACAGCTCCCGCCCAAGGCCGAGATCCTCGCCCGGCAGGAAGAGATCGTGGCGGCCCTGCGGGCCATCGTCCCCGCCGGGCCGCGCGGCGAGGGGGTGATCGGCGAGCCCCTGCGCCTGCGCGCCTATGAGACGGACGGGCTTTCCGCCTATCGCCAGCCACCGCTGGCGGTGGTGCTGCCGGAAAGCACGGAGCAGGTGGCGGCGGTGCTGCGCTACTGCCACGAGAACGGCATCCGCGTCGTGCCGCGCGGCGCCGGCACCAGCCTGTCCGGCGGTGCCTTGCCCATGGCGGATTCCGTGGTGATCGGGCTGATGCGGATGAACCGCGTGCTGGAGGTGGATTTCGCGGACCGCCTGGCCGTGGTGGAGGCCGGCGTCACCAATATCGGCATCACCAAGGCGGTGGAGGGGGAGGGGTTCTTCTATGCCCCGGACCCGTCCTCGCAGCTCGCCTGCATGATCGGCGGCAATGTGATGATGAATTCCGGCGGGGCGCACTGCCTGAAATACGGCGTCACCGCCAACAACCTGCTGGGCGTCACCTTCGTCACCATCGAGGGCGAGGTGATCCGCATCGGCGGCGGGTATCTGGACGCGGCGGGCTATGACTGGCTCGGGCTGATCACCGGCTCCGAGGGGCAGCTCGGCCTCGTCACCGAGGTCACGGTGCGCATCCTGCGCGGGCCGGAAGGGGCGCGGGCCATGCTGGCCGCCTTCCGCGGCGTCGAGGTCGCGGGGCAGGCGGTGGACGCCATCATCGGCAGCGGCGTGATCCCCGTGGCGCTGGAATTCATGGACAAGCCCTGCATCCATGCCTGCGAGGCCTTCGCCCATGCGGGCTATCCGCTGGAGGCCGAGGCCATGCTGATCATCGAGGTGGAGGGCAGCCCGGAGGAGCAGGACATGCTGCTCGGCCGTATCAAGGACATCTGCGCCCGCTTCGACCCGATCAGCATGAAGGTCTCGCAATCGGCCGAGGAGAGCATGGCGATCTGGAAGGGGCGGAAGGGCGCCTTCGGCGCGGTCGGCCGCATCTCGCCGGACTATCTCTGCATGGACGGCACCATCCCGACCGGGGAACTGCCCCATGTGCTGCGCCGGATGGAGGAGATGTCGCGGGCCTGCGGGCTGAAGGTCGCCAATGTCTTCCATGCGGGCGACGGCAACCTGCATCCGCTGATCATGTTCGACGCCAACGATCCGGAGAGCTTCCGCAAGGCCGAGACCTTCGGCGCCGATATCCTGAAGCTCTGCGTCGAGGTCGGCGGCTGCCTGACCGGCGAGCACGGTGTCGGCGTCGAGAAGCGGGACCTGATGAGCGTACAGTTCACGCCGAGGGAGCTGGCGCAGCAGCGGCGGATCAAGTCGGCCTTCGATCCGGACTGGCTGCTGAACCCCTCCAAGGTCTTCCCGCTGGAGACGGCCTCTCCCCAGACTCTCGCCGCGGAGTGACGATGAGCGATATCCCGCGCGACCCCTGGGCCCCGGCGGAGGAAGCCGGCGTGGCGCGGGCCGTGGCCGAGGCCCATGCGGCCGGCGAGCCCCTGCTGGTCGAGGGCGGCGGCAGCAAGCGCGCCTCGCTGCGCCCGGTGCAGGCGGCGCGCAGCCTGTCGCTGCGGAACCTGTCCGGCATCACCTTCTACCGGCCGCAGGAGCTGGTGGTCTCCGCCCTGGCCGGCACGCCGATCCCCGAGATCGAGGCGGCGCTGGCCGAGAAGGGGCAGCAGCTCATCGCCGAGCCGCCCGATCCGCGCCCGCTTTTCGGCGGGGAGGCGGCGGCGACGCTGGGCGGCACGGTGGCCGCCAACCTGTCCGGCCCGCGCCGCATCACCGGCGGCGCGATGCGCGACCACGTCCTGGGGGTGCGCTTCGTGAACGGGGAGGGGGAGGTGCTGCGCTCCGGCGGGCGGGTGCTGAAGAACGTCACCGGCCTGGACCTCTGCAAGCTGCTGTCCGGCTCCCACGGCACGCTGGGGGTGATGACCGAGATCACGCTCAAGGTCCTGCCTTCCTCCGAGGCCACGGCGACGCTGGCCGTGCGGGTGCCGGACCTCGCGCGCGGCGTGGGCGCGCTTTCGGCGGCGCTGGGGAGCCCCTTTGGCGTGTCCGCCGCCGCGATCCTGCCCGAAGGCCATGCGGCGCTGGGCCTGGAGGGGCCGCTGGCCGTGGTGCGGCTGGAGGAATTCGCCGAATCCGTCCGCTATCGCGCCGGCCGGCTGCGCGAGGCGCTGGGCCTCTATGGCACGCTGTCGCTGGTGGAGGGGGAGGAGTCCCGTGCCCTCTGGCGCGCGGTGCGCGATGCGGTGCCGCTCGCTGCCGGTCCGGGCGATGCCGTCTGGCGGGTTTCCGTGCGCCCCTCGGCCGCGCCCGGCGTGGCGGAGGCGCTGCGGCGCGATTTCGGCGCGCGGCTGCTGCTCGACTGGGGTGGCGGGCTGGTCTGGGTGGCCGGCCCGGCCAGCGAGGCGGCGCATGCGGCGGTGATGCGCGCCGCGCTGGCGGCGGGGGGCACTTTCCTGCTTTTCCGCGCCCCGGAGCCGCTGCGCGCCGCGGTGCCCGTCATTCCCGAGGAAGTGCCGGCGCTGGCCGCCCTTTCGCGGCGCGTCAAGGCCGCGCTCGATCCGCGCGGCATCCTCAATCCGGGGCGCCTGCGGGCGGCCTGAGCACGAGACGGACATGCAGACCAGTTTCACGGCCGAGCAGCTCGAAGATCCCGACACGCGGGAATCGAACAAGATCCTGCGCACCTGCGTGCATTGCGGCTTCTGCACCGCCACCTGCCCGACCTTCGTGCTGCTGGGCGACGAGCTCGACAGCCCGCGGGGCCGCATCTACCTGATCAAGGACATGCTGGAGAGCGGCAAGCCCGCCACGGAGGAGGTGGTGCGGCATGTGGACCGCTGCCTCTCCTGCCTCTCCTGCATGACCACCTGCCCCTCCGGCGTCCATTACATGCATCTGGTGGACCATGCCCGGCACTATATCGAGGAGACCTATACCCGCCCGCTGCCGGAGCGCCTGTTGCGCCGCGTGCTGGGCTGGGTGCTGCCGAGCCCGGCGCGCTTCCGGCTGGCGCTGACGGGCGCGCGCCTCGCCCGGCCGCTGCGCGGGCTGATCCCCGGCCGCGGCGCCACGAGCCAGCGGCTGCGCGCCATGCTTGACCTGGCGCCGGCCAGCCTGCCCGCCGCCAGCCCGATGCAGGCGCCGCAGGTCCACCGGGCGGAGGGTGTGCGGCGTGGGCGGGTGGCGCTGCTCACCGGCTGCGCGCAGCAGGTGATCGGCCCCACGATCAACGAGGCGACGATCCGCCTGCTGACCCGCATGGGCCTCGACGTGGTGGTGACGAAGGAGCAGGGCTGCTGCGGCGCGCTGAACCACCATATGGGCCACCACGACCCGGCCATGGCGCAGGCGCGGGCCAATATCCTGGCCTGGAGCCGCGAGATCGAGGGGGAGGGGCTGGACGCCATCGTCGTCAACACCTCCGGCTGCGGCACCACGGTCAAGGACTATGGCCACATGTTCCGCGAGGAGCGGGAAAGCGAGCGCGCCGCCAGGGTCGCCGGCCTGGCCATGGATGTCTCGGAGGTGCTGACGCGCTTCGGCTACGCGCCCTCGCGCCCGGCGCCGGGGCTGAGCGTCGCCTACCACGCCGCCTGCTCCCTGCAGCATGGGCAGAAGATCACCAGCCTGCCGAAGGAGCTGCTGAAGCGCGCCGGCTTCGCGGTGAAGGAGCCGGCGGAGGGGCATCTCTGCTGCGGTTCCGCCGGCACCTACAACCTGATGCAGCCGGAGATCGCGGGGCAGTTGCGCGAGCGCAAGCTGGGCAACATCGACCGGACGGGGGCCGACCTGATCGCGGCGGGCAATATCGGCTGCCTGACGCAGCTCGCCGGTGGGGCGCGCCCGACGGTGCATACGGTGGAACTGCTGGACTGGATGGCGGGCGGGCCGGAGCCGGAGGCCGTGCGCGGGCTGGGCGGGCGCGAGGCGGCCTGAGCGGACGCAACGGAAAGGCATCTTTCCAGCCTGGAAATGGCAAGCTAAAGATTCCGCAAGACCGGTGCCATGAAGTGCCGGCGAAGGAAACGGAACAAGAATGAACCGTCGGAACTTCCTCGCGGGTGCCGGGCCCGCGCTGGCCCTGCCCGCTGCCGCCGTGGCGACGGGGCTGCCGAAACCGGCGATCGCGCAGCCCGCTCCGGAGATCCGCTGGCGCTGCGCCTCCTCCTTCCCGAAATCGCTCGACACGATCTACGGCGCCGCGGATTTCATGTCGAAGCGGGTGGCGGCCCTGACGGATGGCCGGTTCCGCATCACCGTCTTCGCGGCGGGCGAGATCGTGCCGGGGCTGGCGGTCGCGGATGCGGTGCAGAATAACACCGTCGAATGCGCCCACACGGCCTCCTACTACTTCGTCGGCAAGGACCCGACCTTCGCCCTGGACGCCACCATCCCCTTCGGCATGAACACGCGCCAGACCAATGCCTGGCTGCATGCGGGCGGCGGGCGCGAGGTGCTGCGCGAGTTCTTCGACGGCTACAACATGGTCTCCATCCCCACCGGCTCCACCGGGGCGCAGATGGGCGGCTGGTTCCGCAAGGAGATCAAGACCGTCACCGACCTGAACGGGCTCAAGATGCGCATCGCCGGCATCGCCGGGAACATGCTGCAGAAGCTGGGCGTGGTGCCGCAGCAGATCGCGGGCGGCGACATCTATCCGGCGCTGGAACGCGGCACGATCGACGCGGCGGAGTGGATCGGCCCCTATGACGACGAGAAGCTCGGCTTCAACCGGGTGGCGCCCTTCTACTACTATCCGGGCTTCTGGGAGGGCGGGCTGAACCTGTCCCTCTATGTCAGCAAGCCGAGATACGAGGAACTGCCGCAGACCTACAAGGATGCGCTGGAATCCGCCTGCCGCGACGCGACGGTGGAGACCATGGCGAAGTACGACGTGCAGAACCCGCAGGCGCTGCGCCGGCTGGTGGCGGGCGGCGCGCAGCTCCGTCCCTTCCCACGGGAGGTGATGCAGGCGGCCTATAAGTCGGCCTTCGATCTTTATGACGAGACGGCGGCGGGCAACCCGCGCTTCAGGAAGGTCTACGACCACTTCCGGACCTTCCGCGACACGCAGCTCCAGTGGTTCCGCGTCGCCGAGAACACCTACGACAATTTCGTCTATGCCATGCAGGCCCAGGAGCAGCGTCGTCCATGAGGCAAGGCACCACCCGGAGGACCGGATGAAACCCCTTCTCGCCTTCTCCCGGGTGGTGGACGACATCAACACCAGGGTCGGCCGGATCGCGGACTGGCTGACGCTGATCGCCGTGGTGGTGAGCGCGGGCAATGCCTTCGTGCGCTACGGTGTTTCCTGGTCCTCCAACGCGCTGCTGGAGGTCCAGTGGTATTTCTTCGCCGGCATGGTGATGCTGGGCGCGCCCTATACGCTGCTGCGCAACGAGCATGTGCGGGTGGACATCCTCTACGGCTCCCTGGGGGAGCGGGCGCGGCTCTGGGTGGATATCCTGGGCATCATCGTCTTCCTGCTGCCGGCCATGGCGCTGCTGACCTGGATGACCTGGCCCTTCTTCTGGGATTCCTTTGTCCGGGGGGAGGGGAGCCAGAATGCCGGCGGCCTTCTCCGCTGGCCGGTGAAGATCCTGATGCCGCTGGGCTTCCTGCTGATCACGCTGCAGGGGCTGAGCGAGCTGATCAAGCGCATCGCCCTGCTGCGCGGCCTGAAGCCGGATGGCGAGGCCGTGATCGCCTATGAACGACCGCTGCAGTAGGAAGACGCCCCGCAGATGAACCTCGAGTGGATGCCGCCGCTGATGTTCGGCGGCCTGATCGTCTTCCTCATCATCGGCTTCCCGGTGGCCTTCTCCCTGGCCGCGGTGGGGCTGTTCTTCGGCTTCCTGTCGATCGAGCTGGGGTTCTTCACCGCCGACTATCTCGGCAACCTGCCGCTGCGTGTCTTCGGCATCCTCAGCAACGACCTGCTGCTCTCCATCCCCTTCTTCACCCTGATGGGGGCGGTGCTGGAACGCTGCGGGCTGGCGGAGGACCTGCTGGAGGGGACGGGGCAGCTTTTCGGCAAGATCCCCGGCGGCCTCGCCTATGCGGTGATCATCGTGGGCGCGGTGCTGGGTGCCATCACCGGCACGGTGGCGGCCTCGGTGATCGCCATGGGGATGATCTCCCTGCCGATCATGATGCGCTACGGCTATGACATGCGCATCGCCACGGGGGTGATCGCGGCTTCGGGCACGATCACGCAGCTCATCCCGCCCTCCCTGGTGCTGATCATCCTGGGCGACCAGCTCGGCCGCTCGGTGGGCGACATGTATGCGGGGGCGATCGGCCCTTCGATCCTGCAGATCCTGCTCTTCATCGGCTTCATCGCCGTGGTGTCCATCGTGGCGCCGCACAAGGTGCCGCCTTTGCCGGAGGAGGCACGGACGCAGCGCGGCTGGCCGCTGATCTGGCGCGTGGCCAAGGGCATGGTGCCCTCCCTGGTGCTGATCTTCCTGGTGCTGGGCACGATCGGCCTGGGCCTCGCCACGCCCACCGAGGCCGGGGCCATGGGCGCGGTGGGCGCCATCGCGCTCGCCATGGCCAATGGCCGCTATTCCTGGAAGCTGCTGCGGGAGGCCATGGCCAACACCATGCGCATCACCGCCATGGTGATCTTCATCCTGGTCGGCGCCACGGTCTTCTCGCTGGTCTTCCAGGGCGTGGATGGCGGGCTGTGGCTGGAGCACCTGCTGTCGCACCTGCCGGGCGGGCAGCTCGGCTTCCTGCTCTTCGTCAATGTCTTTGTCTTCTTCCTGGCCTTCTTCCTCGATTTCTTCGAGATCGCCTTCATCATCGTGCCGCTGCTGGCCCCCGTGGCGGCGAAGCTGGGCATCGACCTCGTCTGGTTCGGCGTTCTGCTCTGCATCAACCTGCAGACCAGCTTCATGCACCCGCCCTTCGGCTTCGCGCTGTTCTACCTGCGCGGCATCGCGCCGAAATCGGTGAAGACCTCGGACATCTACTGGGGCGCCATCCCCTGGCTGCTGCTGCAGCTCGCCCTGGTCGCGGTGGTGATCCTCTGGCCGGAGAGCGTCACCTACTGGATCGATGCCGGCAGCAATGTCGATCCGGCCTCCGTCACCATCGACGTGCCGACCCCGGGCATGGGGGAGGACGAGGCGCCGCCGGTGATCTTCAAATAGGGTGATCTTCAGACAGGTTGATCTTCAGACAGGGCCGCGGCGCGCCGGGCGGGGCGGTGCCCCGCCGGAGGGCGGTGGCGGCACGGGGAGCGGCCGTGGGCCCGGGGTCAAGCAGGATGGGTGCAGGCGCCGGTCGCCTTTCCGTGACCGGCCGCGGCGCATGTCACAGCCATCCCCTGCGGGAAGGGCGGATGCGCGGAAATCCGGCCTCAACCTCTCGCGAGGCGCGGCGTTCACCGGGGGAGATACCCAGACAAGGGAGTAACCCCGACCATGGCCAAGCCCCATCGCAAGCCGTTGCGCGAGCAGGTGATCGTGCTCACCGGCGCCACCTCCGGCATCGGCCTCGCCACCGCGCGGCTGGCGGCGGAACGGGGTGCCTCGCTGGTCCTGGCCGCCCGCAACGAGGATGCCCTGCGCTCCCTGCGGGACGAGCTGCGCGCCCGCGGCGGCCGCACGGAATACGTGGTGGCCGATGTCGCCGATGCGGCGGCGGTGGAGAAGATCGCGCAGAAGGCCATCGACAGCTTCGGCGGCTTCGACAGCTGGGTGAACAATGCCGCGACCGCCATCTATGGGCGGATCGAGGACACGCCGCTGGAGGACCAGAAGCGCCTCTTCGACGTCAACTACTGGGGCGTCGTGAACGGCACCCAGGTGGCGGCGAAGCATCTCCGGCAGCGCGGCGGCACCATCGTCAATGTCGGCTCCGTCCTGTCGGACCGGGCGATGGAGCTGCAGGGCGTCTATTCCGCCTCCAAGCACGCGGTGAAGGGCATCACCGACGCCTTCCGCATGGAGTTCGAGGAGGCCGGCTACCCGATCTCCGTGACGCTGGTGAAGCCCAGCTCGGTGGACACGCTGTTTCCGGAACATGCCCGCAACGTGACGGACAGCGCCGGGCTGAAGCTGCCCGCGCCGGTCTATCACCCGCGCCTGGTGGCCAAGGCGATCCTGCATGCCTGCGAATACGCGCCCCGGACCCTGGTGGTGGGCATGGGCGGCTATGCCATCGCCCTGCTGGGCAACCATGCACCCCGCCTGACCGACCGCTTCATGGAAGCCTTCGGGCGCCGGAGCCAGACGCGACGGAGCCCGGGCCGCAAGGACCGCCACGACAACCTCTATGAGCCGCGGGCCGACCTCGCCGAGACGGGCGCCATCAAGGACCAGCCGGCCCCGCGCCGGACCTCGGTGCTGCTGGAGGCGCAGATGAACCCGCTCGGCACCACCGGGGTGCTGATCGGCCTGGGCGTGCTGGCGGCCGGCGTGGCGGTGGGCGTGCATTACAGCCGCAAGTCCCGCGACCGCGCCCTGCTGCGCGAGGCCGGGGAGGCGGTGCGCCGGGGCCGCTGGGGCCTGTCCCGCCTGGGCAGCCAGAAGGGGGATGAATGGGCGGGCCTGTCCCGCAAGGCGCGCCGCCGCGCGGAGCAGTTGGCGCGCGAGGCGGAGAGCAGGGCCTCCCGGGGCGGCAGCCTGCTGGGCGGGCTGTTCGGGCGGGCGAGGCACGATGCCCGCGATCTGGCGGAGGATTCCGCCTCCCGCGCCCATTCCCTCTGGGGCCGCTGGCGCGGTCAGGCGGATGATTTCGCCGAGGAAGCGCAGGACCGGATACAGGACCGGGCGCAGTCCTGGCGCGGCAGTGCCCTGGGCCTGATGGGACAGGCCCGTGGGCGGGCCGGGGATCTGGCGGAAACCGCCCATGACCGGGCCGACCGCTATCGCGACGGGGCGCGCTCCTTCCTGGGGCGGGTCCGGGGGCGGGCGGAGGATGCGGCGGAAACCGCCTATGACACCGCCGGGGACTACCAGGACAGCGCCCGGTCCTTCCTGGGCCGGGCACGGGGCCGGGTGGAGGACGTGGCCGATACGGCGCAGGACCGTGCCAGCGCCCGTGTCAGTGCCCTGCGTGGCAGCGCCGCCTCCCTGCTGGGCCGGGGCCAGGACCGGGTGGAGGGCTTCGCCGGCGATGTCCGGGACCGGGTCGAGCATATGCGGGCGGAGGCCCAGGACCTGCTGAGCGGCGGGCGCCGACAGCTCCGGCGGGGGGAGCGGCGCCGCGACAGCATCCTGGCTTCCTTCCTCTGCGCGCTGCGGCAGGGCGTGGACGAGGTGGCGGACCGGCTTTCGGGCCGGCCGTCGCGCCGTGCGGCGGGCTGGATGGAGCGCGCCTCGGAGCTTGGCGAGAGCCTTCGCGACACGGCCTCCCATGCCGGGCATGACGCGGCCGAACTCGCCGGCCGTGCCCGCAAGCGCGGCGATGCCCTGGTGCGCGACCTGCGGCGCGAGATCCGGCGCTGGGCCTGAGGCCCGTCCGGAAGCGTGTTCCCGGGGCCGGGGGTATCCTCCCGGCCCCGCCGCATTCAGGGGGAACATTCAGGGGAAACCGGCAGGGCAGGGCCGCCGGTTTTCGCCTTGTACTCCCGGCGCCGGATGGTCAGCTTGGCGGGATGCTTCCTGACCTGCCTTTCTGGAAGGCGAAATCCCTCTCCGAGATGACGCGGAGCGAATGGGAGAGCCTGTGCGACGGCTGCGGCCGTTGCTGCCTGCACAAGCTGCGCGACGACGACACGGACGAGATCCACTGGACCGAGGTGGCCTGCCGGCTGCTCGACACCTCCACCGCCCTCTGCTCCGACTATGCCAATCGCCGGAGCAAGGTGCCCGATTGCGTGAAGCTCACCCCGGCCCGGCTGAAGCGCATCGACTGGCTGCCGCCGAGCTGCGGCTACCGCCTTGTCGCGGAGGGCAGGGACCTGCCGGACTGGCATCCGCTGGTCTCCGGCGACCGCGCCACCGTCCAGGATGCCGGCGTTTCCGTGGCCGGGCGCGTGGTCAGCGAGCGCCGCGCCGGGGCGCTGGAGGATCATGTGGTGGAATGGCCCGGGCGCTGGCCCCGCGGCGCATCGCCCGCCCCGGCGGCCGGCGAGGCGGGCCGCGTCCGCTGGCGCCGGCGCCCCTTGCCAGCCTGAACCATCCGGGGGGAGGCTGGGGTTTCACCCTTGCCACGGTGCCCCCGGCCCCTGCCGCCGCACCGCCAGCCCAGGAGTCCCGGCATGAGCCAGTCCGCCCGCGAAGCCCTCCGTTGCCGCGTCCCCGCCGTCGCCACCCTCCAGGTGGACAATGAGCGCGTGCGCGTCACCCGCTGGGACTTCGCGCCCGGGGCCGAGACGGGTGCCCACCGCCACGGCTGGGCCTATGTCGTGGTGCCGGTGACGGACGGGACCCTGCTGGTGGAGATGGCGGACGGCGCCAGCGTCACGAGCCAGCTCCAGGCCGGGCTCGCCTATGACCGCCTGGCGGGGGCCGAGCACAACGTGATCAATGCCGGCGAGGCGCCGCTCTCCTTCGTCGAGATCGAGATGAAGGGCCTGCCCGGCTGAGGGCACGGACTCCGAGGCGGGCGATGCCCGCCGTCCGGGCAGGCGGCCGGGCGTTGTCCCCGGCCCCCCGTCCGGGCATTCTGCCCGGCATGGAGCCGAGCACCACCGAGAGCGTCCCCCTGCGGACCGGGCCGCTCGCCGGGCCGATCCCCTGTCCGGTGCGCTGGCAGCGTTCGAGCCGGGCCCGCCGCGTCTCGCTGCGTATCGATCCCTGCGCCGCCGAGGTGATCGTCACCCTGCCGCCGCGCGCCAGCCAGCAGCAGGGCATGGCCCTTCTCACCGCCCATGCGGCCTGGGTGATGGAGCGCCTTTCCTCCCTGGCGCCGCCGCAGCTTTTCCAGGACGGGGCGGAGATCCCGCTCGGCGGGGTGCCGCACCCGATCCGCCATGAGCCCCAGGCGCGGGGCGGCGCCTTCCTCCAGGATGGCCGCATCGTCGTGTCCGGCGCGCCGGAATTCCTCGCGCGCCGGGTCGGGGACTTCCTGCGGGCCGAGGCGCGGCGGCGGATCGCCCCCCTGGTGGCGGAGCATGCCCTGGCACTGGGGGTGCGCCCGCGCGCGATCCGGCTGAAGGACACCCGCTCGCGCTGGGGGTCCTGCGCGCCGGACGGCACGCTGGCCTTCTCCTGGCGCCTCGTCATGGCACCCGGCTGGGTGCTGGACTATGTGGTGGCGCATGAGGTCGCGCATCTGCGCGAGCTCAACCACTCCAGCCGGTTCTGGGCGCTGGTGGAGACGCGCACGCCGCATCGCGAGACGGCGCAGGACTGGCTGCGGCGCAACGGCTCGACGCTGCTGCGGATCGGCTGAGGGCGCGTCCCGGGCCGGGGGCCGGGCCGGGGAGCCAGGTGGGGCTGGCGGTGCGGCTGCGAAACCTCTTATGCTGCATCGCAGCAATCGTGAATCGGCCCTCATGATCCATCCTCTGGCGGAGGTGGTCCCGGCATGACGCACCGCGCGATGCCGGGAACCGCCCCGCCCTGGCCGGAGCGCCTCGCGGCCCGGCTGGGGCGCTGGTCGATCTCCCTGTCTCCCCGTGCCCTCAGCCTGGGCGAGGGGCTGCGCGCCGCCGCCGCCTGCGCCCTGGTGGTGCTGGCGATGGAGATCCTCCACTGGCCCGCCCTGTCCTGGGCGGCGATCGCGGCGCTCTGGACCTGCCTTGCCGATCCCGGCGGCCCGGGGCGGGAGCGGGCCCGGCTCATGGTGGGCTATGTGGCCGTCTCCACCCTGTGCGCCCTGGCGGGGGCGGTCAGCGGCGGGCTGGGCTGGCCGGTCGCGGCGGCGGTGCTGTGCCTCTGCACCTTCCTGGGCGGTCTGGGCCGCCTTTACGGCGCCGCCATCACCCAGGCCGCCACCCTGGCGGTGGTGGCCTGCGCGGTGGCGGCCGACCAGCCGGTCCATTCCGTCGCGGCGGCGCTGGAATTCGGATTGATCTTCGCCGGGGGCTGCCTCTGGGCGTTGCTGCTCAGCCTGACCATCTGGCGCATCCACCCCTTCCGTCCGTCGCGCCTCGCCCTGGCCGGGGCCTTCCGCGAACTTTCCGCATCCTGCGCCGATCTGGCCGGCCTTCTCGCGGAGGGGGTGCCGGAGCAGGCCTGGGGCGGGCATGTCGGGCGCCACCGCCGCGCCCTGCGCCTGTCCATCGAGGCCGCACGGGCCGCCCTGGAGCAGCTTCTCCGCGCCCGTGGCCTGCGGGATGCGGTGGGGCGGCTGCTGATCGGGGTGGAAACGGCGGAACGGCTCTTCGCCCTGCTGATCGCGCTGGAGGACCGGCTGGAGGAGCAGGGCCAGCGGCCCGGCCCGCCAGGCCAGGGACCGGAGCGGAGGGCCACCCGGCGCTGCCTGCGGCAACTGGCCGTGGTCCTGCTGCGCCAGTCCCGCCTGCTGGAAGCGGGGCGCCCCGCCGATGCCCGGCTGCGCGCCGCCCTGGCCCGGCTGGAGGCCATGACCGCCGCGCCGGAGGGCGGTGAGGACGAGGGGCTGCGCGCCATGGCCGCAGCCCTGCGCGGGCTGATCGACAACGCGCCGGCCGCCCCATCCGCGCCGCAGCCACGGCAGGCCCACCGGGGCTGGGTGCTGCTGCTGGCCAATCTGCGCTGGGAATCGCTGGTCTTCCGCCATGCCCTGCGTTCCGCCGTACTGGTGACGGGGGTGATGGTGCTGGCCCATCTCCTGCGGCTGCCGCAGGCCTATTGGGCCACCATGGCGGTGATCCTGGTGCAGCAGCCGGAGATCGCCACGACCTGGCCCCGGGCGCTGGAACGCGCGGTCGGCAGCGTGCTGGGCGGGCTGCTGGCCGCCCTGCTCGGCTGGTGGCTGAACGGGCCCCTGGCGCTGACCCTGGCGATCTTTCCCCTGGCCATGGCGACCATGGCGGTGCGGGGGGTGAGCTATGCGCTCTTCGTCTTCTTCCTCACGCCGCTCTTCGTGCTGCTGGTGGACCTGACGGAGCCAGGGGCGAGCCATGCCGGGCTGGCCGGGCTGCGCGCCTTCAACAACGTCCTGGGCAGTGTCGTCGCCCTGGCCGGGGCCATGCTGCTCTGGCCTGAGCGGGCGCCGCAGCGGCTGCGCCTGGCCCTGGCCGGGGCGATCTCGGCGCATGCGCGCTACGCCGCCCTGGCCTTCGGGACCGCGCCCGACCCGGCCGCGACCGAGGCGGCGCGGCGCGCGGCCGGGCTGGCCAGCGTCAATGCCGAGGCTTTGCGCGAGCGCGCCGCGCATGAGCCCTGGGGAGGTCTGGGCGCCCGGGATGGCGAGGCGCGGCAGGAGGCGGCCGGGACCGCCCTTCTTCTCCTGCGCCGGCTGGCCGGGGCCAGCACCGCCGCCTGGCTGCGGCCCGCTCCCCATGCCGGGGCGGCGGATTTCGGCGGGCCGCTGGCCGGCGGGCTGGAAAGCATGGCGGAGGCCCTGCGCACGGGGCGGAGCCCGCCGGAGCCCGCATGGCCGCCGGAGGACGGTCTGGGGCCGGAACAGCGCCGCGCCCTGCGGCAGGCCCGGCTGCTGTGGCAGGCCGCCGCGCGCTACCTGGGCTGACGCGCGCCCGCCGGGATCGGGGCTGGCCGGATCAGGGCCGGAAGGCGCGCAGCGCGGCGAGGGGCGAGACCTGCTCCGCGGCGGCGATGGTGTCGAGCTGGTCCGGCGCCAGGGCTGCGGAGAGGCCGTTCAGCACCCAGACGCAATCCAGCCCGGCGGCCCTGGCCCCGGCGAGGTCGGTGCGCGGCCCGTCGCCCACGGCGAGGACCCTATCCTTCGGCACGGCCAGCCGCCGCAGCACCGGGCCATAGACGATCGGGTCCGGCTTGCCGACCTCGAAGATGTCGGTGACGCCCAGCAGGCGGTAGCGGTCGGCGAAGGCGCCGGCGCAGAGCAGGGTGCGGCCGCCCACCACCACCTCGCGGTCCGGGTTCACGCAGACCATGGGCAGGCGTTTTTCGGCGCAGGCCTGGAGTACCGCGTCATAGGGCTCCAGGGCATGGGGGCCGAGCTGCGGGTCGGGGCCGGTGTTGAGCAGGAAATCCGCGCCGTCCGGCTGCTCCGCCAGGGTCAGGTCCAGCGTCTCGATCACGCTGAGGTCGGTGGCCGGGCCGAGATGGTAGGCGCGGCGGCCGAGCCGCGCGAACCAGGGATCGGTGCGGTCGCGCAGCATCTCCCAGGCGACCTCGCCCGAGGTCACGGCATCCACGTAGAGTTCGCGCGGCACGCCGAGCCGGGCGAGCAGTTCCTCGACCACCCAGGAACGGCGTGGGGCGTTGCTCAGGAAGACCACGCGCTTGCCGGCGGCCTGAAGCTGCGCCAGTGCCTCGGTGACGCCGGGATAGGCCTGCACCCCGTCATGGACCACGCCCCAGAGATCCACCACGAAGCCGTCATAGCGCTCCGCCAGCGGGGTGATGCCCTCGAAGACCTTCATGCCGCGTCCACTCCCACCGCGTCCGAGATATGCGCGAAGCCGTCGCGCCGCAGCAGCGCGGCCAGGCCGCGCTTGATGTCCGGGATCAGCGCCGGCCCCTCATAGGCCAGCGCCGCGTAGATCTGCACCAGCGAGGCCCCGGCCCGGATCTTGGCATAGGCCTGTTCCGCGCTGCCGACGCCGCCGGCCCCCACCAGCACCAGCCGCCCCCGCGCCAGCCGGTGCACCGCGGCCAGCATGGCGGTGGAGGGGGCGAAGAGCGGCGGGCCGGACAGGCCGCCCGCCTCGGTCCTGCGCGGCGAGCGCAGCGTCGCGGGGCGGGCGATGGTGGTGTTGGAAACGATGATTCCGGCCACGCCCTGGGCGATGCAGGCCTCCACGATGGCCGGCAGGGCCTCCTCGGCGAGGTCGGGGGCGATCTTCACCAGCAGCGGCGGCTGCGCCGGCAGCCCGGCGCGGCGCGCCGCCACGGCGGACAGGATGGCGGCCAGCCGCGCCTCCCCCTGAAGGTCCCGCAGGCCCGGCGTGTTGGGGGAGGAGACGTTCAGCGTCACGTAATCCGCATGCGGCGCCACGGCGGCATAGAGGGCCGGGTAGTCGCGCTCCGGATCGGCGCCTTCCTTGTTGATGCCGATATTGGCGCCCAGCACGGCGTGCAGCGGGCGGGGCAGGGCGGCCAGCCGCGCCACATAGGCGGCGAGGCCGCCATTGTTGAAGCCCATGCGGTTGATCACCGCCCGGTCTTCCTCCAGCCGGAAGAGGCGTGGCTTGGGGTTGCCCGCCTGGGGCCGGGGCGTGACCGTCCCGGCCTCGACGAGTCCGAAGCCCAGCCGCATCAGCGGCAGCACCGCCGCCGCGTCCTTGTCGAATCCGGCGGCGAGGCCGACCGGGTTGCGGAAGCGCAGCCCCAGCGCCTCGCTGGCCAGGATGGGATCGTCCGGCTTGCGGTCCTGGCCGGCGAGGCCGAGGCGGAGGGCCCTCAGCGCCGCGCCATGCGCGCGCTCGGGGTCCATGCCGCGCATCAGCGGCATGAGGGCGGAGGCGAGGGCAGGGGTCATGTCGGCGCCCCCTATGGACCGAAGCCGGGCATGGGGGAAGCGCCTGTTGCGCGGGTTGACCGCGCACCCGGCGCCGGGGAGAAGCCACGGCCGAGGACACGTGGCCGGCGCGCGACGCGCCCGGCCCGCGGGAGGGGATGGGGAGGCGGAACCCGGTGCGCGGACCTTTGCTGCTGCTGGCGGCGCTGGGCCTCTTCGCCCTGCTGGACACGAATTCCAAGCTGCTGTCGGGGCACTACCCGCCGCAGCAGGTGGTGGGAATCCGCTACGCCACCATGCTGGCCCTGCTGCTGCTCGCGCGCCTGCTGCGCCCCGGCCTGGGCGGCGATCTGGGGACGCGGCATCCCTGGCTGCACCTGCTGCGCGCCGCCGGGATGCTGGGCTCGGCCTTCGGATTCTTCCTGGCGCTGCGGGGCCTCGCTTTGGCCGAGGGCTATCTCGTCTATTTCACCGCGCCCTTCTTCACCCTGGCCCTGGCCGCGCTCTTCCTGCGGGAGCCGGTTCCCGCCTCGGCCTGGGGCTGGTGCGCGCTGGGCTTCGGCGGCGTGCTGATGTCGCTCCTGCCAGGGCTGACCGGGGGTGCGCCGGTGGCCTCCTATCTCTGGGCCCTGATGGGCACCGTCTGCTACTCCATCGTCATGACGATCAACCGCTGGCTGCGGCACGAGGCCGGGATGGCGCGGCTGATCCTCTGGACCGCGGCGCCCGGCCTGCTGGTGCTCCTGCCCTTCCTGCTGGAAAGCTGGGTGCCGCCCGGGGCGCGGGATACCGTGGCGCTGATGGCCAATGGCATCCTCTCCGGCGTGGCGTCGCTCTGCCTGGCCGGCGCCTTCCGCCATGCCTCGGCCTCCCGCCTCGCGCCTCTGGAATTCAGCGCGCTCGCCTATGCGGTGGTCTTCGACCTCGCGATCTGGGGCGTGGTGCCGGGGCCCTGGGCCATGGCCGGGGCGGCGGTGGTGATGCTGTCCGGGGTGATGAGCCAGCGCTCGGCCCGCGCGGCCTGAAGGCCCATGTGAGAATGGCCGCGGGCCGGCCTGGCGGGTCTTTTCCGCGCTGGGGGCGTCAGGTCCTTGCCCCGGTGCCCCGCATCGGGGCGGCGGATCGTCCTGCGCGGCACGCAAAATCCCTCGCCAGCCCTCCGCCGCCCATTCTCGAACGGGCACCGAGTGGCGGGCGACTCGTGCCGCCATGGCACGGGAGGGGCGCCCGGAATGGGGGCTCACACCGGCGTGCGCCACGGGCATAAGCGGCGCCATGATCCTGACGCGTCTCTTCCTGATCCGGCACGCCATCGTCGAGCCCTCGGCCCGGCTGACCATGTACGGGGACATGGACGTGCCGCTCTGCACCGTGGCCCTGGCGGCGGAGCAGGTGGCCCATGCCTGGCTGGCCGGGCGCCTGCCGCGCCCGGCCCGCTGGTTCTGCACGCCGCTGGCGCGGACCCGCTCCACCGCGGCGGCCATCTTCGCCGGCGGCTATCCCGAGCAGAGGCTGACCGAGCTGCCGGACATGCGGGAGCAGAATCTGGGCCGCTGGCAGGGGCTGACGCATGAGGAGTTCACCGCCCTGCTGCGCGACCCGCCGCACCCGTTCTGGCCGCATTCGGCCGAGGAGCGGCCGCCCGGCGGGGAAAGCGTGAGCGACGTGGTGAAGCGCGTCGGCCCGGTGCTGGAGGATCTGGTGGACAAGTATCCCGGCGAATCGCTGGTGATCGTGGCGCATGGCGGATCGATCCGCGCCGCGCTGGCCCATGCCTGCGGCTTCAGCCCCTATCAGGCGCTCCAGTTCTCCGTCCGCAACCTGTCCCTGACGCGGCTGGAGAATCTCAGCGGCCAGTGGCGCGTCGGCGCGGTGAACGAGGAGCCGCCCGGGCTCAGCGCGATGCACTGAGGCCGCCGCAGATCCGGCCCCTTGGTTCAAGGAAGACTTTACGGTTAGAACGGGGTCGGGACCAAGGGGTTAGGGGGAGAATTTGATGCGCCGTGCGATGTGTCTTGTGCTTCTCATGGCACTGACGGCCTGTGGCGGGGGGTCGATCCCGCCGGCCGCCGAGCAGCAGACGCTGGTGGACCGCGCGACGCTGACGGCACAGGAAATGCTGGGCCAGGGCGACCCGGGCGTCCGGCAGGACATCCAGAACTCGCTCCGCCGTTCCCGCGCCGTGATGATCTGCCCGCGCGTGCTGAAGGCCGGCTTCATCCTGGGCGCCCAGGGCGGGAGCTGCGTGCTGACGGCGCGCGACGGGGCCGGTTCCTGGTCCTCGCCCGCCTTCTACAGCTTCGGCTCGGGTTCGCTCGGCCTGCAGATCGGGTTGCAGGACGCGCAGCTCATGTTCTTCATCCTGACGGACAAGGGGCTGAACGCCGTGCTGGACAACCAGGTCAAGCTCGGCGGCGACATCTCCATCGCCCTGGTGACGGTGGGTGGCGGCCTGGGCGGCGCGACCACCACGGCGGCCGGGGCGGATGTCGTGGCCTATGCCAAGACCCGCGGCCTCTATGCCGGCATCACCCTCGATGGCGCGGTGATGAGCCCGTATCACGAGGGCAACCAGGCCTTCTACGGCCGCCCCGTCGGGGTGCGGGACATCGTGCTCAGCATGACCGCCTATAACCAGGGGGCCGATCCGCTGCGCGCGGTGCTGATGCAGTACGGCGCCGGCCAGGCCGCCGTGCCGCCCTCCCAGCCTTACGCGGCCCCGGCCCAGGGCGGCATCCCTGGCGGCGCCCCTGGTGGCGCTCCCTATGGGCAGGCGGCGCCGCCCGCCTATAGCGCCCCGGTGAGCGGGGCGGGTGGCGGCACCGGCGGGATCACGCGCGAAACGCTGCACTGAACGGGGACCGCACCGGCGGCCCCCGGCCCCCGATGCGGACCCGGACGGCAACCATGGCGTCCGGCAGGTGGGGGCGGTGCGCCGCCCGGACCCTGGCGGGTCCGCCGCTTCCATCCCACGCCCGCCCGGCATCCGGCGCGGGTCTTTCTGCGGATCGCCTCCTGATGCTGCTGTCCAGTCCTTCCCGTTCCGCCGGGAAGCGCGCCCGCGGGTTCCTACTGGCGCTCCTGCCGGCCCTGCTGCTCGCGGCCTGCGCCACGCCGCCCGCCGCGACCCGGGCCCTGCGGGAACCGCCGCTGTCCTACCCGCCCTCGGCCAAGGAGCGGATCATCCGCTTCGCCCTGACGGAATGGCAGGACTGGGGCGGCACCGTCACCGCGCCCGGCGAGAGGCGCCCGCCCAGCAAGGCGCCGGGGCCGGAATCGAGCCTGACCAATTTCCCGCGCGTCCTCGCCTATTGGCGGGCGGTGGAGGAGGACCGGCCGGTGATCGACCGGAACCGGGACCTCTACGCCGCCGCCCTGCAAGGCGCGGCGACGGCCCCCTGGCGCGAGCCTGCCTGGTCGGCGGCCTTCATTTCCTGGGTGATGCGCTCCGCCGGGGTGGATGTCCGGGAATTCCCCGGCAACGCGGCCCATTCCTTCTATCTGGATGCCATCATCGCCGATGCGCGGGACTTCCCCGCCCAGGCGCCCTTCATCCCGCGCAGCCTGGGCGGCTACGCCCCCGCGCCGGGCGACCTGGTCTGCGCCGACCGCTCGCGCCGGCCGCTCACCGACTGGCGGGACCGCCTGGGCGAGACCGGGAAGTTCCGCGCGATGCATTGCGACATCGTGGTGCGGGTCGCACCTTTCGTGGTGGAGGCCGTGGGGGGCAATGTGGAGGATACGGTCACGATGACCCGCTTCCCCACCGATGCGGCGGGGCGGCTCCTGCCCCGCCCGGCGGGCGAGCCGGTGCTGTTCGGCGTGATCGAGAACCGGATCGGCACGCTGCCGCCTTTCGGCGCCGTGGCACCCGCCGCCGGCAGCCGGGATGCGCCTCTGTCGTGAGGAAGACCCTGTGATGAAGGACCTGCCGTGAACGACACGCCCGCCCCCTCGCTCTTCGCGCCGCTGACCCTGCGCGGCGTGGCCCTGCCGAACCGGATCGGCGTCTCGCCCATGTGCCAGTACTGCTGCGCGCCGGACGGGAAGCCCACGGAGTGGCACCTGCAGCACCTCCTGTCCCGTGCCCTGGGCGGGGCCGGGCTGGTGATGACCGAGGCCGCCGCCGTGCTGCCGGAAGGGCGGATCACCCCCTGGGACCTGGGGATCTGGGAGGAGGCGCAGGTGCCGGGCCATGCCCGCCTCGCCGCCGCCATCGCCCGCACCGGGGCGGTGCCGGCGATCCAGCTCGCCCATGCCGGGCGCAAGGGCAGCCGCAACCCGCCCTGGAAGCATGGCCCGGCCTCGGAGCATGGCTGGGAGCCGGTGGGGCCGAGCGCCGTTCCCTTCGAGGGCTATGCCACGCCGCATGCCATGAGCGAGGCGGAGATCGGCGCCACGGTCGCGGCCTTCGTGGCAGCGGCGCGGCGCGCGGTGCGGGCGGGCTACCGGGTGGTCGAGCTCCATGCGGCGCATGGCTATCTGCTGCACCAGTTCCTCTCGCCCCTGGCGAACCACCGCAGCGACGGCTGGGGCGGCGATTTCGCCGGGCGGACGCGGCTGGCGCGGGAAACGGCGGCCGCGCTGCGCGCCGCCCTGCCGGGGGATGTGCCGCTCTGGGTGCGTATCAGCCACACCGACTGGGTGGAGGGCGGCTGGACCACGGAGGACAGCGTGGAGCTGGCGCGGCGGCTGCGGGAGGCCGGGGTGGACCTGGTGGATGTGTCCTCCGGCGGCAATGCGGCGCAGGCGCGGATCCCGGTCGGCCCCGGCTATCAGGTGCCGGGCGCGGCGGCGGTGCGGCGCGGCGCCGGCATCCCGGTGGCCGCGGTGGGCATGATCACCGAGCCGCATCAGGCCCAGGCGATCCTGGCCGAGGGCAAGGCGGATCTGGTGCTGCTGGCCCGGGCGGTGCTGAAGGACCCCTACTGGCCCGTCCGTGCCGCCGAGGCGCTGGGGCAGACGGACCGGCTCTCGATTCCGCCCCAGTACGAGCGCGGCTGGGGCCAGTACCCGCTGCGGGACGAGGTGGCGGCGCCGATGCCGCCGCTGTAGCGGGGGGGCCGGCGCCACGGCACCGGCCCGCTGCTCCTCAGCCGAGGCCGAGCAGCTCCACGTCGAAGATCAGCGTGGCGTTCGGCGGGATCACGCCACCGGCGCCGCGCGCGCCATAGCCGTGCTCCGGCGGCAGGACGAGGATGCGGCGGCCGCCCACCTTCATGGTGGAGACGCCGATATCCCAGCCGGAGATCACCTGCCCCATGCCGATCATGAACTGGAACGGGTCGCCGCGGTCGCGGGAGCTGTCGAACTTGCGGCCGGGCTGGCCCTGGTTGTCGAGCCAGCCGGTGTAATGGACGGTGACCCACTGGCCGGAGCGGGGGATTCCCCCTCGCCGACCACCTCGTCACGGTAGCGGATGCCCGAGGGCAGGGTGGTGTACTGGTCGGCGCTGTCGGTCATTCCCGAACTCCCTGGACTGGGTCCGGCCGCTTGTAGGGCAGGGCGGCGCCCAGGCCAAACCCGGGAGGGTGATTTCCCAGGGTGGATTTTCTGGGGTGATTTCCTGGGGCGGCCAACTGTTCTAGGGAGCCGCGATGGAATCCTTCGATGCGGTGATCCTCGGTGCCGGCGCGGCGGGGCTGATGTGCGCCATGGCGGCGGGGCAGCGCGGGCGGCGCGTGCTGCTGCTCGACCATGCGGAACAGGCCGGGGCCAAGATCCTGATCTCCGGCGGCGGGCGCTGCAACTTCACCAATCTGGGCGTGGTGCCGGAGCGCTTCTTTTCCGCAAACCCGCATTTCGCCAAGTCCGCCCTGCGCCGCTACACGCAGCACGACTTCCTGGCGCTGGTGGAGAAGCACCGCATCGCCTGGCACGAGAAGACGCTGGGGCAGCTTTTCTGCGACGGCTCGGCGCGGGCCATCCTCGGCATGCTGCTGGCGGAATGCCAGGCGGCGCGGGTGGAGATGCGGCTGCGGCACCGGATCACCGGGGTGGGCCATGACGGCGGCGGCTTCCGGGTGGAGACCGACCGGGGCGCCTTCGCCGCGCCCGCCCTGGTGCTGGCGACAGGCGGCCCCTCCATCCCCAAGATGGGCGCCACCGGCTTCGCCTATGAGGTGGCGCGGCGCTTCGGCCTGCCGCTGGTGGAGCCGCGCCCGGCGCTGGTGCCGCTGACCTTCGCCGGGGAGGCGCTGGAGATGATGCGCCCGCTGAGCGGCGTGTCGCTGGAGGCGGTGGCGCGCTGCGGCCGGCATGCCTTCCGGGAGGCCGTGCTGTTCACCCATCGCGGCCTGTCCGGTCCGGCCATCCTGCAGATCTCCTCGCCCTGGCGGGAGGGGAGGCGATCACCCTGGACCTGCTGCCGGAGCGCGACGCCGCCGCCTTCCTGATCGAGCGCAAGAACAGCCGCCCCCGCGCCGAGCTGCGGACCGTGCTGGGGGAGGTGCTGCCGCAGCGCCTGGCCGTGGCCCTGGCGGAAGGCGTGGCGCGGCCGATGGGAGAGTTGCCGGACCGGGAGTTGCGCCGGGTGGCGGAGGGGCTGAAGAGCCGCCGCCTGATCCCCAGCGGCACCGAGGGCTATGCCAAGGCCGAGGTCACGCTGGGCGGCATCGACACGCGGGCGCTGTCCTCCCAGACCATGGAGGCCCGCGAGGTGCCCGGCCTCTATGCGATCGGGGAGGCGGTGGATGTCACCGGCTGGCTCGGCGGCTACAACTTTCAATGGGCCTGGTCGAGCGGCTGGTGCGCCGGGCAGGCGCTCTGACGCCATCCGGAAGGTTCTTTTTCTGTTCCGGGGTGGCCCTGGTTGGAAATCAGCCTTTTCAAGGGTTTGTATTCGGGGCGCGCTTGCGTTCTATGGGGGGCATGCCCAAGCTCCGCGCCTTCCTCCGGAACCTTGCCACCGTGTCCGTGACCGTGCTGATCGGTACGGGGGTCGTCGCCCTGACGGGCTTTCCCTGGTGGGTCAGCGGGCCGCTCTATGTCGCCGTGGTGGCGGGGCTGCTGACCTGGGCCGAAAGCCTGCCGCCGCCGAAGCCCGCCAGGAAGCGGTGCGGAAGGCACCCTCCGCCCGCCGGCCCGGCAGCCCGGCGAAACCGCGCCGCAAGGCCGAGGCGGGGCCCCAGGCCCTGCTACCGGCACCGGACAGGAAGGGCTAGGTGCGGATCGAGTTGCCCCCGTCCACCGTCAGCGTGGCGCCGGTGACGTAGCCGGCCTTGCCGGAGCAGAGATAGAGCACCGCCGCCGCGGCATCGTCCGGCCCGCTGGTGCGGCCCAGCGGGATGCGGGTCAGCATGTTGGAGACGTATTCGTCGCTCAGCGGGCTGACCTCGCTGCCCGGGGCGAAGCCCGGCTCCACCGCGTTCACCCGGATGTTGCGGGGCGCGAAATCCAGCGCCAGCCCCTTGGTGAGCCGGTCCAGCGTGGTCTTGGAGGTGCAATAGGCGACACGGGCCGGGTTCATCTTGCGCGATGCGCCGGAGGAGATGTTGACGATGCTGCCGGGCACGCCCTCCGCCACCATCAGATGCGCCACCTCCCGCGACAGGATGAAGACGGCGCGGACATTGACGCCGAAGACCCGGTCCCACTCGCGGGTCGGCAGGTCGAAGAGATCGCCGCCGGGATAGATGCCGGCATTGTTCACCAGGATGTCCGCCCCGCCCCAGCGCGCCTTCACATGGGCTGTCAGGTCGCGGATCGAGGCTTCCTCCATCAGCTCGGTCCGGTGGAGCATCACGCGCTCCTCCGGCAGGCCCAGCTCCTCGGCCACCGATTCCAGCGCGTCCTGCCGGTTGTCGGAGAGGCAGAGGCGCGCGCCCTCGCGGGCGAAGGCCTGGGCGATCCAGCGCCCGTAGATGCCCCCGGCACCGGTGATGATGACGCGCTTGTCCTGGAATTCCATGTGCCGGGTCCGGTCGGAAGGGAAGGGCGCGCAGCATGGTCCTGGTGCGCGGGGCTGGCCAGGGGTTGCCATCCCTGCAAAGCCAGCGGGGCAGGGGCGCATGCAATTAGATTGCTACCTATTAGCTGCGTCCCTAGCTACCCGTCCATGTGCAGCGAGCGATCCCGTCTGGCCGCCGAGTTCGGGCGAGACCTTTTCCGCGCCGGCCAGGTCTGGCGGCGGGAGATGGATCTTGGCATGCGCCGTCTCGGCCTGTCGGACGGGACCTGGCGGCCGCTGCTCTATCTGGGCCGCATGGGCGGCGGCATCCGGCAGACGGATCTGGCCGGTGCCCTGGGAATCGAGGGGGCTTCGCTGGTGCGTCTGCTGGATGCGCTGGAACGGGGGGCCTGCTGCGCCGGCATCCCGATCCGGAAGACCGGCGTTCCAAGGTCCTGCAACTGACCGGGACGGGGCGGGAGACGGTGGAGCAGATCGAGAGCGCCTATGAGAGCGTCAGCCAGCGCCTGCTCGCCCAGATCGACGAACAGGAGCTGGAGCAGTGCCTCCGCGTGTTCCACAAGGTCGAACTGTCCCTGCGCGGCCCCGCCAATGGCCCGGTTGATGGCCCCGGCGGCGGTCCTGGCGGAGGGATGGAGGCATGAGCGCGGCGGAGGGCAGCGCCGGCACGGCGCGCAGCGACGTTACCGGCGCGGACAGCACGGCGGGCGGCATCCTGGCCGCCATGGGCCGCCGCTTCCGGCCGCGCATGCCCACATGGCTCGCGGGCTGGGGCCATGTGCTCCGCACCCTGCTGGCCTTCACCATCGCGCTCTATGCCGCCTATGCGCTGGAACTCGACAGCCCCTCCTCGGCCGGCATGACGGTGCTGATCGTGGCCAGCGCCTCGCGCGGCGCGGTGCTGTCCAAGAGCCTCTACCGCGTCCTCGGCACCCTGGCCGGGGCGCTGGCCTCCATCATCCTGGTGGCCTGGTTCGCCCAGGCGCCCTGGCTCTTCATCCTGGGCTTCGCCGTCTGGCTGGGGGTCTGTACCTTCGCCGCCTCGCTCCTGCGCTATTTCCGCAGCTATGGTGCCGTTCTGGCCGGCTATACCATCGCCCTGATCGCCCTGGCGGCGGTGCAGGACCCGGACAACATCTTCCATCTGGCGGCCGCCCGCCTCGCGGTCGTCACCCTCGGTGTCTCCGTCACGGCGGTGGTCTTCCTGGTCACCGACACCGGGCCGGACCGGGCGCAGGTCCGTGCCGGGATCATGCGCCTCGTGGCGGCGGTCGGCGCGGTCACGCGTCAGGCCATGGCGCAGGAGGATGTCGCGCTGGTGCGGGTGGCGCGCAGCAAGGTGGCCGAACAGCTCAGCGCCCTGGACCAGACGGTCGAGTTCGTCTCGGTCGAGGACAGCGGCTTCGGCCGCCATGCCGACGGCGTGCGGCTGGCCGTGGCGGAGCTCTTCGCCGTGCTGACGGCCGGGCAGCGCACCGGGCGGCTCCTGGCCGATCCGGAACTGGCCCGCGACCCCCGCGTGGCGGAGACCCGCGGGAGGATGATCGCGCTGCTGGAGCGGCTGGCCGCGCTGACGCCCGGCGCGCCCTTCGAGGAACTGCGGGACGACATCCGTGTGGCGCAGGACGGCACCTCGCAGGCCGCCGCGCAGTGCCGGGACCTGCCGGTGCTGGTGGCGCTGGAGCGGGCGGATGCGATGCTGCGGCAGCTCGTGCGGATCATGGACACCCTCGCGGCCCTTCGCGACGACCGTCCCCGCGCGCCGGCGCTGCGCCTGAAGATCTACGCCAACCCGGTCACGGCCCTGCGCAACGGCGGCCGCGCGGCGCTGGCGGTCTTTCTCGGGGGCGCCTTCTGGCTGATCAGCGGCTGGTCCTCGGGCGCCAACATCCTGACCATGATCGGGCCCATCTGCGCGCTCATGGCCACCACGGACAGTGCGGCGGCGGCCAGCGTCACCTTCTTCAAGGGGCTGGCCGTGGCCATCCCGGCCGGGCTGATCGTCGGCTACGCGTTGCTGCCGATGGCCAACAGCTTCGTCCTGCTGATGGTCTGCCTCCTGCCCTTCCTCACCATCGCCCTGCGGCTGAGCCAGAAGCCCCGGACCATGGGGCAGGCGACGGCTTTCCAGATCTTCTTCATGGCCACGATTTCCCCGGGCAACCCCATGAACTACCAGCTCGCCACGGCTCTCGACGGCGGCTTCGCCAATCTTATCGGCGGCTTCTGCGCTGTCCTGGCCTTCCGCATCCTGCTGCCGCCCGATCCTGTGGCGGAGGCCCGTGTCCTGCAGCGTTCCCTGGTGCGGGCGGTGCGCCGCCTGTCCGGCGGAAAGCTGATGCCCTGGCTGGTCTGGGAGCATCTGCAGCACCAGAAGCTGGTCCGCCTGTCGCGGCGGCTGGCGGCGGTGGCGCCGGCGCGGCGCGGCGATGCCATCAGCGATGGCGGCAGCGCGGTGCTGATCGGGCGGGCGCTGATCCGCGCCCGGCTGGTCGCCCTCCATCCGGAGATGCCGCCCGCCGGGGCCGCCATCGTGGCGCGGGCGGTGCGGGCCTTCGGGCGCATTGCCTCCGCGCCGGCCGAGGTCGCCGCCGAGGCGCGGCGGGCCTCCCTGGAACTGGCGGCGCTGGAAGGGGCGAATGCGGCGGTCTTCCATGCCGCCGCCATGTTCAGCGAGGCTGCCTCGATCCTGGAGGAACGCGCGCATTTCTTCCTGATCGGCCAGGACTGGCTGGCGGAGAGACCGCGCGGGGAAGGGGGGGCGGAGGGACGGGCGCCCCGGCCGCCTTGGCGAAGGGGGCGGCCTGATGCTCGCGGAAATCAATATCGGCGGCGTCTATCTGGCGCCGATCGTGATCGAGGGGCTGGTCGCCCTGGCGATCTTCGCCCTTTGCCGTTTCGTCCTGGGCCGCCTGGGCGTGCTGAGCCGCATCTGGCATCCGGCGCTATTCGAGGTCTGCCTGTTCCTGTCCATTGTCTCCCTGCTCGTGCTCCTCCGGTAGAGAAAATGAGATTCCTTCAATCCGCCTTCCGAGTCCTGATCACCCTTGTGGCGGTGGGCGTCGCCGGGGTCCTCGTGGTGATGCTGTGGCAATCCTACATGCTCTCCCCCTGGACCAGGGACGGACGCGTGCAGGTGCAGGTCGTGAACGTCGCCTCCGAGGTGGCGGGCACGGTCGTGGATGTCCCGGTGCGGGACAACCAGTTCGTCCACAAGAACGACGTGCTGTTCCAGGTCGATCCCACCCGTTTCCACCTCGCCGTGGCGCAGGCCCAGGCCGCGCTGGAAAGCGCGCAGAACCAGTTGAGCTTCGCCCAGTCCGAATCCCGGCGGCAGCAGCGGCTGACGGTCTATGCCTCGGAGGAGGCCAGGGAGAAGGCGGAGAACACCATGCGGGTGGCCCAGGCCTCGCTGGACCAGGCCCAGGTGGCGCTGGACGTGGCCAAGCTGAACCTCGCGCGGTCGACCGTGATTTCCCCGGTGAACGGCTATGTCACGCATCTGCGGCTGCGGGCGGGTGCCTATGTCAATGCGGGCGTCGCGCAGTTGGCCGTGGTGGATTCGGATTCCTTCTGGATCGAGGGGTATTTCGAGGAGACCAAGCTGCATGCGATCCGCCCCGGCGACCCCGCCCGGATCCGGCTGATGGGCTATGACACGCCCTTCGCGGGGCAGGTGGAGAGCATCGGGCGCGGCATCGCGGATGCCAACGACGCCACCAACAGCCGCGGCCTGCCGGCGGTGAACCCGGTCTTCACCTGGGTCCGGCTGGCGCAGCGCATCCCCGTCCGGGTGTCGTTCAAGGAGCTGCCGCCGGATGTGGTCCTGGTGGCGGGCATGACGGCCTCGATCGATATCGGGCCGGAAGGCGAACAGCGTTCCGGCCTGGGCGGCCGGATGCTGGAATGGGTGAGGGACAATATGTGACGCCCGCCCGCCGGAGGGCATGAAAAAGGGCTGTCCGCCGGTGGCGGACAGCCCTTTTCCGTGTCTGGTGCGCCGGTCAGCGGCCGGTGAGGATCCGCTCCACCAACTGCTTCACCGTCGGGATGAAGCCGTTGGAATAGAAGGGGTCCTGCCCGAAGCGATAGGCGTTGTGCCCCGAGAACATGAGATTGTGCTCCGGGTCGCCGCCATGGGCGATGTCCTGCAGCGTCTTCTGGATGCAGAAGCTGCGCGGGTCGGCCTTCTTGCCGTTGCTGAAATCCGGCTCGTGCTGCGACCAGTTGGAGAAGCGGCACTGCGACAGGCAGCCCATGCAGGCCACCTGATCGGCCAGGATCTGGCGGGATTCCTCGGGCGTCACGAAGACCAGCGTGTCGTCCGGGGTGCGCAGGGCCTCGGTGAAGCCCTCGCTCTCCCATTGCTGCACATGCTCCAGGTCGCCAGGCACGAGATAGACCGGGCGCTTGCGCGGGCCGACGCCGTAGCGGGCGGAGTGCTCCCCGATCGCCTCGGAGGTATAGGCCACCTGCCGGTGCGAGCGCCCCTCCAGGCCATGGAGGAAGTCGTTGCGGACGGCGGAGGAATAGAAGCCGGTCGGCGAGAAGTTCTGCAGCGACACGTCGCCGGGCTTCAGCGTCAGCAGGCGCTGCTTCCAGGCATCGGGGATCGGGCTTTCCTGCGTCACCAGCGGGCGGGTGCCGAACTGGAAGGCGATGGGGCCGAGCTCCGGATTGTCGATCCAGTCCTCCCATTCCTCCAGCCACCAGACGCCGCCGGCCATGATGATCGGCACGTCGCCCAGGCCGAACTGGCGCATCTGCTCGCGCAGCTTCAGCACGCGGGGGAAGGGGTCCTCCGGCCTGCGCGGGTCCTCGCTGTTGGACAGGCCGTTATGGCCGCCCGCCAGCCAGGGGTCCTCGTAGACCACGCCGCCCAGCCAGTCCTGGGCCTTGTGGTAGGCGCGCTTCCACAGGGCGCTGAAGGCGCGGGCGGAGGAGACGATCGGGTAGTAGTGGACGCGGTATTCCCGGGCGATCTCGCTGAGCTTGTAGGGCATGCCCGCGCCGCAGGTGACGCCGTGGACGAGGCCCTTGGCCCCCTCCAGCACGCCGCGCAGCACACGCTCCGCGCCGCCCATCTCCCACAGCACGTTGACATGGACGCGGCCCTGGCCGTTGGAGCGCTCATGCGCCTCCCGCGCCTGGGCGATGCCGCCGGCGATGCCGTACTGCACCAGTTCCTCATGTCTCTCGCGGCGGGTGGAGCCGTGATAGACCTGGGGGACGACATGGCCCTCGGCGTCATAGCTGTCGGCATTGACGCCGGAGAAGGTGCCCACGCCCCCGGCCTCGGCCCAGCCGCCGCAGGACGCACCATTGGTGGCGGAAACACCCTTTCCACCCTCGACGAGGGGGAGGACGTCCACGCCTCCCATGCGTATTGCGTTGATCGCCTTCACGGCAGGCTATCCTGAATTCCTGGAACGGGGACCCGATATGGACCGGGCGCCCTCCCGAATCGAGAGGAAATGCGACCGGCCTTCACCGTTTTGTAAGATTGCCGGGGGAAATCGCCATGCCGGGGCCGGCGGAGGGGGCAGTCCCCCTTCCGCGAACCCGTGCCGCGAGGCCCGGAATGGGGCCTGCCCTTCCCCTGGAGGCCGGGCAGGCCCTGCGACGGTCTCAGTCGCGGAAGTCGCCACGGTCGCGGCGCGGGCCACGGCCGCGGTCGCCCCGGTCCCCACGGTCGCGGCGGCCTTCGCCGCCTTCCTCGCCCTCGGGGCGGGGACGGCGGGCGCCGACCTGCTCGGTGATGTCCGCGCCGGTCGCCTGATCGACCACCCGCATGGACAGCTTCACCTTGCCGCGGTCGTCGAAGCCGATGACCTTGACCTTCACCTTGTCGCCCACATTGACGACGTCGGTGGTCTTGTTGACCCGGTCCTGCGCCAGCTCGGAGATGTGAACGAGGCCGTCCTTGGCGCCGAGGAAGTTCACGAAGGCGCCGAAATCGGCGGTCTTCACCACGGTGCCGTTGTAGATCGTGCCGATCTCGGCCTCGGCGGTGATGCCCTTGATGCGGTCGATCGCGGCCTGGGTCGCCTCGGGGCTGGACGAGGCGATCTTGATCGTCCCGTCATCCTCGATGTCGATCTTCGTGCCGGTCTGCTCGACGATCTCGCGGATCACCTTGCCGCCCGTGCCGATGACCTCACGGATCTTGTCCTTGGGCACGTTGATGATCGTGACCTTGGGGGCATTGGCCGAGACGTCGGTGCGGGCGCCGGACAGGCCCTTCGCCATCTCGCCCAGGATGTGGATGCGGCCGTCCTTGGCCTGCTCCAGGGCGGTCTTCATGATGTCGAAGGTGATGGACGTGATCTTGATGTCCATCTGCAGCGCGGTCACGCCCTGCTCCGTGCCGGCCACCTTGAAGTCCATGTCGCCGAGGTGATCCTCGTCGCCCAGGATGTCGGAGAGCACGGCGAAGCCGCGGTCCTCCTTAATCAGGCCCATGGCGATGCCGGCGCAGGGGCGCTTCAGCGGCACGCCGGCATCCATCAGCGACAGGGAGGTGCCGCAGACCGTGGCCATGGAGGAGGAGCCGTTCGATTCCGTGATCTCGGAGACCACGCGCATCGTGTACGGGAACTTGTCCTTCTCCGGCAGCAGCGGGTGGATGGCGCGCCAGGCGAGCTTGCCATGGCCGACCTCGCGCCGGCCCGGGGAGCCCATGCGGCCCGTCTCGTTCACCGAGTAGGGCGGGAAGTTGTAGTGCAGCAGGAAGTTCTCGCGGTACTCGCCGGCGAGCTGGTCGATGATCTGCTCGTCCTGCCCGGTGCCCAGCGTCGCCACGGCGAGGGCCTGGGTCTCGCCACGGGTGAAGAGGGCGGAGCCATGGGCGCGCGGCAGCACGCCGACCTCGGCCATGATCGGGCGCACGGTCCTGGTGTCGCGGCCGTCGATGCGCAGGCCGGTGTCGAGGATGGCGTTGCGGACGACATCCGCCTCCAGCTCCTTCAGCAGGCCCTTGGCGGCGCCCACGTCCAGGCCCTCGGCCTCCAGCGCGGCCAGCACGGCCTGCTTGACCTCGCCGACCTTGCCCTGGCGGACGAGCTTCTGCGTCTCCTTGTAGGCCTCGGCCATCTTGTCGCGGCCCAGCTCGGCGATGCGGGCCTTGAGGGCCGTCAGGCTCTCATCGGCCTCGGCCAGCGGCCAGGGCTCCTTGGCGGCGTGCTCGGCCAGCTCGATGATGCCCTGGATCACGGGCTGGAAGCTCTTGTGGCCGAACTCCACGGCGCCGAGCATGACCTCCTCGGTCAGCTCCTGCGCCTCGGATTCCACCATCAGCACGCCCTCGGCGGTGCCGGCGACCACGAGGTCGAGCTGCGAGCGCTTGCGCTCCTCCAGCGTCGGGTTCAGCACGTACTGGCCGTCGATATAGCCGACGCGGGCGCCGCCGACCGGGCCGAAGAAGGGGATGCCGGACAGCGTCAGGGCGGCGGAGCAGCCGATCATGGAGACGATGTCGGGGTCGTTCTCCATGTCATGCGACAGCACGGTCGCGATGACCTGGACCTCGTTGCGGAAGCCCTCGGGGAAGAGGGGGCGGATCGGGCGGTCGATGAGGCGCGAGATCAGCGTCTCGCTCTCGGAGGGCCGGCCCTCGCGCTTGAAGAAGCCGCCGGGGATCTTGCCCGCGGCGAAGGCCTTCTCCTGGTAGTTCACGGTCAGCGGGAAGAAGTCCTGCCCCGGCTTGACCGAACGGCTACCGACCGCCGTGCAGAGCACGATGGTATCGCCCAGGCGGGCCATCACGGCGCCATCGGCCTGGCGGGCGACCTTGCCCGTCTCCAGCGTCAGGGTCTTGCCGCCCCAGGCGATGTCCTTGCGGTAGTAGTTGTCGAACATGCGGTCGTCCTAATGCGCCCCGCCGCCGGGCCTGATGGCCGGCGGGCAGGGCTGTGGATGCGACGCGGGACGGTGCGGCTGGGACGGTCGGCAGCCCGGGAATTCGGGTGCCCGGCGTCTCGGGCGGCATGGAAGGCCGCGATAGTGGGGCGGCGGGGAACCATGTGGCCGGAAACGCCGCGGCGCGGCTCGTCCATATGCACCACCGCGTGCGCGGAAGTGGGGAGCGGCCGGAAGCCGCACCCTTGAGCCGGGCTATATGCCTTCGTCCGGTGCGGATTGCCAGTCCCAATGTCTGAGGGGTTGCGATGGCGGGCGGGGCATCCGGCCCCCACCCGGCCGGGGCTTCCCGCCGGACCGGCACCGCCAGTCCGGCGGGAAGCCTGCGGCAGGCGGCCTACGGCTTGGCGCGATCGGCGCCACGGGTGACGGCATTGCCGACCGCCGAGACATCCTCGCCGGCGCCCGACACGGTGTTGCAGGCGCTGAGCAGGGTGGCGGACCCGAGCAGCAGGCAGGCGGTCACGAAGGCCGCGACGGTTCTGGACATGATGCGAAACTCCTCTGAACGACGGAATCGGAACAAGGAGCCGCGGGGGCTGAAGCCCTCCGGCGCGATCAGCAACATTTCGGGCGCCGCCGGGTTTCACGCTGCTTCCGGCCGCGGGGCCGGGATCAGTCCATCAGGTCGGCGGGGGTCACGAATCGCACAAGGCGGCCACCACCGGCGGAGAGCCGGTCCCAGGGCCCCTCCACCGTGAATTCGGTCAGGGCGGCGGTGGGATAGCCCTCGGCGATCCGGCGCGCGTCTTGCCGCGAATCCTCCAGCGCCAAGCGGCCGAGGAGCTTCAGGGCGAGCTCGTGCATCCCGGGATTGTGCCCGATCATCAGCAGGCAGCGCGTCTCCTCCGGGACGAGGTGGATGGCTTCCAGCATCGTATCGGGCGTGGCGAGATAGAGGCTGTCCGTGGCCTCGATCCTGGGCTGGCCCGGGAGGGGGAGAGCGTCTCCAGCGTCTGCAGCGTGCGGCGGGCGGAGGAGACCAGCACCAGGTCGGGCGCCAGTTGCAGCTTGTGGAAAAGCTGGGCGACGGCGGCCGCGGCTTTCCTGCCGCGGCTGTTCAGCGGCCGGGCATGGTCGGAAAGCGCCGGGTCGTCCCAGGAGGACTTCGCGTGGCGGAGCAGCAGAAGCCGTCGCATGGATGTGAGAATGCCATGTCCCGGATGCGATGTCGCCCCCCTGCCGGCGCTTCTCTTGCCGCCCGGGCCTCGCCCGTCCCGCAGCCCCGTGGCACCAGGACCCGGCGGTTTTTGCAATGCAGCGGCAGTTTTCGCGGTAGCAGCGAGGGGCGGCGCAATAACATATGCCTGATCTGTGAATGCCGCGCCGGACCAGTCCGGTGCATGGATCGTGCTGCAACTTGACGGGAAATGATGGAGGTGGGACGAATTCTGCCGCGCCAGGGCACCGTTCTTGGACGTCCATGAACAGCACAAGAAAATGTGAGGATGAGACCGATGGCCTCCATGCGTCCACGCGGCGGGATCACGGTGCCGGTCGCGGCCTTTTCGCTGGCCACGCTCGCGGGCCTGGCCTTCGGGGGCACGGCCCTGGCCCAGACCACGCTGACCATCGCCACGGTCAACAACGGCGACATGGTGGTGATGCAGCGGCTTTCCGCGAAGTTCGAGCAGCAGCACCCCGACATCAAGCTGCGCTGGGTGGTGCTGGAGGAGAACGTGCTGCGCCAGCGCGTGACCACCGACATCGCGACCAAGGCCGGCCAGTTCGACATCATGACCATCGGCAACTACGAGGTGCCGATCTGGGCCAAGCAGGGCTGGCTGGAGCCGATGGAGAACCTGCCGGCCAGCTATGACGTCGATGACCTGCTGAAGCCGGTCCGCGAGGGCCTCACCTACGAGAACAAGCTCTACGCGCTGCCTTTCTATGGCGAGAGCGCCATGACCTATTACCGCAAGGACCTGTTCCAGAAGGCCGGCATCACCATGCCGGAGCAGCCGACCTATGACCAGGTGAAGGAGGCGGCGGCCAAGATCACCGACAAGCCGAACCAGGTCTTCGGCATCTGCCTGCGCGGCAAGCCGGGCTGGGGCGAGAACATGGCCTATGTCACCTCGCTGGTGACGACCTTCGGCGGCCAGTGGTTCGACATGAACTGGAAGACCACGATCGACACGCCGGAATGGCACAAGGCCATCACCTATTATGGCGACGTGCTGAAGAATTACGGCCCGCCGGGCGCTACCTCGAACGGCTTCAACGAGAACCTCGCCCTGACGGCGGGTGGGCGCTGTGGCATGTGGATCGATTCCACCGTGGCGGCCGGCCTGCTCTACGACACGAAGCAGTCGCAGGTGGCCGACAAGATCGCCTTCGCCCCGATCCCGGTGGGCGACTTCAAGGGTGGCCCGACCTGGCTCTGGAGCTGGAACCTGGGCATCCCCGCTTCCTCGAAGCAGAAGGAGGCGGCGAAGACCTTTACCACCTGGGCGACCTCGAAGGAGTACATCCAGCTCGTCGCGCAGGAGAATGGCTGGGTCGCCGTTCCGCCCGGCACGCGCCGCTCCACCTATGAGAACCCGGACTACCAGAAGGCCGCGCCCTTCGCCTCCTTCGTGCTGAAGGCGATCGAGACCGCGAACCCGAACGGCAGCACGAAGAACCCACGCCCCTATACCGGTGCGCAGTTCGTGGCGATCCCGGAATTCCAGGGCATCGGCACGCAGGTGGGGCAGACGGTGGCGGCCACGCTGACGGGGCAGATGAGTGTCGATGCGGCGCTGAAGGCGGCGCAGTCGGCCACCGACCGCACCATGCGCCAGGCTGGCTACGGGCGTTGATGCTCCTGTCCCCGACATCCTGACACCGCCGCCGGGAGACTGCATGTCCGCCATCTCCGCCCAGCAAGGCGCGGCCAGGGAGCCGGCGAAGCGCCGGCGCTCCGGCACGCTGCCGCTGATCGCCCCCTCGGTCGGCGTCCTGCTTCTCTGGATGATCGTCCCGCTGGCGATGACGATCTGGTTTTCCTTCCAGCGCTACAACCTGCTGAACCCGGCGATGACGGGCTTCGCGGGGCTGGAGAATTACGCGTTCCTCGTCACCGATCCGGATTTCTGGGCCTCGCTGGTCAACACGCTGGTGCTGGTCGGCTCGGTGCTGGTGATCACGGTGGGGCTCGGCACGCTTCTCGCGGTGCTGTTCGACAAGGACTTCCCCGGGCGCGGTGTGGCGCGGCTGCTGGCCATCGCGCCCTTCTTCGTCATGCCGACCGTGAGCGCGCTGATCTGGAAGAACCTGATGATGCACCCGATCTACGGCGTGCTGGCCGCCGTCTGGCGCGGGCTGGGGCTGACGCCGGTGGACTGGTTCGCCCAGTTCCCCATGCTCTCCATCATCATCATCGTGTCCTGGCAGTGGCAGCCCTTCGCCCTGCTGATCCTGCTCACCGCCATCCAGTCGCTGGACCATGAGCAGAAGGAGGCGGCGCGGATGGACGGGGCGGGGCCCTTCGCGCAGTTCTTCTACATCACGCTCCCGCATCTCGGCCGCGCCATCAGCGTGGTCATCATGATCGAGACGATCTTCCTGCTGACCGTCTTCGCCGAGATCTTCGTCACCACCTCCGGCGGGCCGGGCAACGCCACCACCAACCTCGCCTTCCTGATCTATGCGCGGGCGCTGCTGCAGTTCGATGTCGGCGGCGGGTCGGCGGGCGGCATGGTGGCGATCCTGCTGGCCAATATCGTGGCCTTCTTCCTGGTGCGCAGCATCGCGCGACGGCTGGAGATCTGACGCCATGCGCGACAGCACGACGCAGCGGGTCCTGACCGCCCTCCTGGGCTGGGCCGTGGCGCTGGCCATGTTCTTCCCGATCTTCTGGATGGTTCTGACCAGCTTCAAGACCGAGGTGGCGGCCATCGCCACTCCGCCGCAGATCGTCTTCCAGCCGGTGCTGGAAAGCTATGCCGAGGTGCGGGACCGGGCGGACTATGTGCATTTCGCCCTGAACAGCGTGATCATCTCCTTCGGCGGCACCCTCCTGGCGCTGGCCTTCGCCATCCCGGCCGCCTATGCCATGGCCTTCCACCCGACGAAGCGCACGCGCGGCACGCTGCTCTGGATGCTGTCCACCAAGATGCTGCCGCCGGTGGGCGTGCTGGTGCCGATCTACCTGCTCTTCCGCACCTTCGGCCTGCTGGACAGCCGCACCGGGCTCATCGTCATCTATGCGCTGATGAACCTGCCCATCGTGGTCTGGATGCTCTTCACCTTCTTCAAGGAGGTGCCGGGCGAGATCCTGGAGGCGGGGCGGATGGACGGGGCGAAGACCTGGGCGGAGTTCCGCTATCTGCTGCTGCCGCTCAGCCTGCCGGGCATCGCCTCCACGGGCCTGCTCTCGCTGATCCTCTGCTGGAACGAGGCCTTCTGGAGCCTGAACCTCACCACCTCCGAGGCGGCGCCGCTCACCACCTTCATCGCCTCCTTCTCCTCGCCGCAGGGGCTGTTCTTCGCCAAGCTCTCGGCCGCCTCCACCATCGCGGTGGCGCCGATCCTCATCTTCGGCTGGCTCAGCCAGCGCCAGCTCGTCCGCGGCCTGACCTTCGGCGCGGTGAAGTAGGAGAACCCGCATGGCCACATTGACCCTGCGCGACATCCGCAAGAGCTATGCCGATGTCGAGGCGATCAAGGGCATCGACCTCGATGTGCTGGACCGCGAGTTCGTGGTCTTCGTCGGCCCTTCGGGCTGCGGCAAGTCCACCCTGCTGCGCATGATCGCGGGGCTGGAGGAGATCACCTCCGGCGACCTGCTGATCGACGGGCGGCGGGTGAACGACCTCGGCCCGGCCGATCGTGGACTGGCCATGGTGTTCCAATCCTACGCGCTCTATCCGCACATGACGGTGCGGGACAATATGGGCTTCGCCCTGAAGATGGCCGGCACGCCGAAGGCGGAGCGCGACCGCAAGGTGGGCGAGGCCGCGCGCATCCTGCAACTGGAGCCCTATCTCGACCGGCGGCCCAAGGCCCTGTCCGGTGGGCAGCGGCAGCGCGTGGCGATCGGCCGCGCCATCGTGCGCAACCCCAAGATCTTCCTGTTCGACGAACCCCTCTCCAACCTCGATGCCGCCCTGCGCGGGCAGATGCGGATCGAGCTGGCCCGGCTGCACGAGGAGCTGAAGGCCACGATGATCTATGTCACCCACGACCAGATCGAGGCCATGACCATGGCCGACAAGATCGTGGTGCTGCAGGCCGGGCGGGTGGAGCAGGTCGGCTCGCCGCTGGAGCTCTACCACCATCCGAGGAACCTCTTCGTGGCGGGCTTCATCGGCTCGCCCCGCATGAACATGCTGCCCGCGCGCGTCACCGGGGCGGAGGGCGGCGGCGTCACGGTGCAACTGGAATTCGGCCCGCAGATCTCCGTACCGGTGCAGGCGGGGACGGTGCGCCCGGGCGAGGCGGTGACCGTCGGCATCCGCCCCGAGGGGCTGCGGCCCGATCCGGCCGGCCCCTTGCAGGGGGAGGTGCTGCTGGCCGAGCGCCTGGGCGGGCTGACGCTGCTGCATCTGCGCCTCTCGCCGGACCAGGTGGCGATCGTGCAGCTCGACGGCGGGGATGCCACGCGGCCGCACGAGGTGCTGCGGCTTTCCGTCGATCCGCGCCTCTGCCATGTCTTCGACGAGCGGGGCGCGGCCCTGCCGCATCTCGAAACGCACCATCTCGCGGCCTGAGGAGTCCCGGCATGTATCTCGGCCTGGATTTCGGCACCTCCTCGGTCAAGGCCCTGCTGGTGGACGGGGCGCAGCGCGTGCTGGCCAGCGCCAGCAGCCCGCTCGCCGTTTCCCGCCCCGCGCCGGGGCATAGCGAGCAGGACCCGGCGGACTGGTGGCGGGCCATGCTCGATGCCGTGGCCGCCCTGCGCGCGCGGGAGCCCGCGGCCTTCGCCGCCCTGCGCGGCATCGGCCTGTCGGGGCAGATGCACGGCGCCGTGCTGCTGGATGCGGCGGGGGAGGTGCTGCGGCCCTGCATCCTGTGGAACGACACCCGCTCCACCGCCGAATGCCGCGAGATGGAGGCGCGCTTCCCCGCCTTGCAGGCGGTGGCGGGCAACCTCGCCATGCCGGGCTTCACCGCGCCGAAGCTGCTCTGGGTGCGGAAGCACGAGCCCGGGGTCTTCGCCCGCACGGCCCGGGTGCTGCTGCCCAAGGCCTGGGTGCGCTATCGCCTGACCGGCGAGTTCATCGAGGACATGTCGGACGCTTCCGGCACGCTCTGGCTGGATGTCGGGCGGCGCGACTGGTCCGACGCCGCGCTGGCCGCCACGGGCCTGTCGCGGGATTCCATGCCCCGCCTGGTGGAGGGCAGCGCGCCGGGCGGGATGCTGCGGCCGGAGCTGCGGCGCGAATGGGGCCTGTCCGGCCCGGTCGTGGTGGCGGGCAGCGCCGGCGACAATGCGGCGGGCGCGGTCGGGCTGGGGGCGATCCATCCGGGCGACGCCTTCGTCTCGCTCGGCACCTCCGGCGTGCTCTGGGCGACCACGGACCGCTACGCACCCTATCCCAGGGCGGCGGTGCATGCCTTCTGCCACGCCCTGCCGGGGCTCTGGCACCAGATGGGGGTGACGCTCTCGGCGGCCTCCTGCCTCGGCTGGTGGGCGAAGGTGGCAGGGAAGGGGGAGGCGGAGCTCCTGGCCGAGCTGCCCGCGATCCGCCAGCCGTCGGATGCCGTCTTCCTGCCCTATCTCTCCGGCGAGCGCACGCCGCACAATGACGGCGCCATCCGCGGCGCCTTCGCCGGCCTGTCCATGGACACGGACCGCGCGGCGCTGACCCAGGCGGTGCTGGAGGGCGTGGCCTTCTCCTTCCGCGACGGGCTCGATGCGCTCGCCGCCTCCGGCACGGTGATCCGGGAGGCCGATGTGATCGGTGGCGGCTCCCGCTCCCGCGCCTGGATCGGCATCATCGCCTCGGTGCTCGGCATCCCGCTGCATGTGCTGGCGGAGGGCGAGTATGGCGGCGCCTTCGGGGGGGCGCGCCTCGCGCGGCTGGCGGTGACGGGCGAGGACCCGGCCGCCGTCTGCACCCCGCCGGAGCGGCTGGAGACGGTGCACCCCGATCCGGATCTGGCCGGGGCCTATGCCGCCCCGCTGCGCCGCTACCGCGCCCTTTATCCGGCGATCGCCGGTTCCTTTTCCTGATCTGAGGTCTTCCCATGAGCGCCATTCCGCTCAACCGCGCCAACCTGGCGAAGCTGCGCCCGCCCATCCAGGTTCCCGCCTATGATCCCGCGACGGTGACACCGGGCATCGTGCATCTCGGCCTGGGCGGCTTCCACCGCGCGCACATGGCCCGCTACACGCACGAGCTGATGGAGCGTGACCCGGGGGCGCGGGAATGGGGCATCGCCGGGGCCGGCATCCAGCCCGCCGACAAGCGGATGCGGGAAAGCCTGGGGCCGCAGGACTGGCTCTACACGCTGGTGGAGCGCGAGGGGGAGCAGGAGACGGTCGCGGTCATCGGCGCGCTGACCGAGATGATCTATGCGGGCGAGGATTCCACCGGGGTGCTGGCCCGCATCGCCGATCCGCGCATCCGCATCGTCAGCCTGACGGTGACGGAGAACGGCTATTGCCTGAACCGCGCCACCAAACGGCTGGACACGGAGCACCGGCTGATCCGGCAGGACCTGGCCACGCCGGAACGCCCCGCCAGCGCGATCGGCATCATCGTGGAGGGCTTCCGCCGCCGGAAGGAGGCCGGGCTGCCCGCCTTCACCGCGCTGAGCTGCGACAACATCCAGCACAATGGCGAGGTGCTGCGCGATGCGGTGCTGACCCTGGCGGGGCTGCGCGACAAGGTGCTGGCGGCCTGGATCGAGGCCGAAGCCAGTTTCCCCAGCACCATGGTGGACCGCATCACCCCCGTGACCACCGAGGCGCAGGTGCGGGAGCTGGCGGAGAAGCACGGCCTCGCCGACAACTGGCCGGTCTTCGCCGAGCCCTTCTCGCAATGGGTGATCGAGGACCGCTTCCCGCTCGGCCGCCCGGAATGGGAGGCGGTGGGGGCGCAGTTCGTCGGGGATGTCGCGCCCTATGAGTTCATGAAGCTGCGGCTGCTGAACGCCAGCCATCTCGCCATGTCGGGGCCGGGGCGGCTCGCGGGCTATACCTATATCGACGAGACCATGGCGAACCCGCTCTTCCGCCGCTACATGGCCGCGCTGATGGACCGGGAAACGGAGCCGACCCTGGCGCCCGTGCCGGGGATCGACCTCGCGGACTACAAGGCCACGCTGATCCGCCGCTTCGCCAACACCGCGATCAAGGACACGGTGGAGCGGGTCAACACCGACGCGCCGCTGAACGTGCTGGTCGATCCGATCCGCGACCGGCTGAAGATGGGCGGGGGTGTGGACCTGCTGGCCATCGCCCTCGCCGCCTGGATGCGGCGCGTGCGCGGGGAGGATGAGCAGGGGCAGGCGATCGAGGTGAAGCACCCGCTGGCCGGCCTGTTGCGGGAGAAGGCCATCGAGGGTGGGCCGGACCCGGTGCCGCTGCTCTCGATCGGGCAGCTTTTCGGTGAGCTGGGGCAGGATGAGCGCCTGGTCGCGGCGCTGCGGAAGTGGCTGGGCTCCTTCTATGCGGTGGGGAGCCTGAAGACGCTGGAACGGGCGGCGGCCGAGCTGGAATTCTGACAGGGGCTCCCGGGAAAGGCACGCCTTTCCCGGGAGTGGGAGCTCAGCCGAGCGTGGCCCGGCCTTGCGCCACCGCGGCCGTCTCGCGCGGGGTGCGCACCAGCAGCGTCACCGCGATCACGCCCAGCACGGCGATGGAGCCGGCCAGCACGAAGGCGCTGGTGAAGGAGCCGGTGGACTGCACGATGAAGCCGGTGACCGCCGGGCCAATGATGCCCGCGATATTCGCCAGCCCGTGCACGAAGCCGCCGGTGGCGCCGACATATTCGCGCGGCACGGCATCCTGCACGATGGTCCAGTAGGTGCTGCCGGTCAGATAGAGGGCGCAGATGGTGATCGCGGTCAGCGTCACCGCGCCCGTCACCGTCGTCATCGTGCCCGCCACCATGATCGCCACGGCTGCGATGCCCAGGCAGACCACCAGCACGATCTTGCGGGAGAACAGCGCGTTGCCCGTGCGGCGGTAGATCACGTCGGTCAGGAAGCCGCCGCCGATCAGCCCGATGCAGCCCAGGATCCAGGGGATCACCGTGACCAGGCTCATGTCGTGCAGGCTGAGGCCGCGCGCCATGGTCAGGTAGCTGGGGAACCAGGTCAGGAAGAAGTACAGGATGTAGTTGTAGCCGAAGAAGGCGAAGGCGGTCGCCAGTACCGCCGGCTTGCGGAGCTGCGAGCCCAGGCCGGGCGGCGAGACATGGGAGGGCAGGGCATCCGGCTGGTCCCCGGCGATCTCGCGCCGCTCTTCCTCGGTGACCCGCGGGTCGCCTTCCGGCGAGTTGCTCATCAGGGTCAGCCAGAAGGCCAGCCAGACCAGGCCGATGGCCGCCACCACGAAGAAGGAGACGCGCCAGCCGAAATGCAGCACGGTGAAGCCCACCAGCGGCCCGGCGATGGCGCCGCCCAGCGGTGTGCCGCCATTGGCGATGCCGATCGCGGTGCCGGCCTCCCGCCGGGGGAACCAGTTGCTGACCATCTTGTTGGCGCTGGCGGAGAAGGGGCCCTCACCGATGCCGAAGCCGATGCGGATCAGCAGCATGGAGACGAAGCCGGCGGCGAGCCCGGTCAGGCCGCAGAAGACCGACCAGACAGCCATGGAGAGGGAGAAGACCCGGTAGGGGCCCGCCTTGTCCGAGATCAGGCCACCAATGAAGTTGAAGATGGCGTAGCCGAAGAAGAAGCTGCTGAAGACCAGTCCCATTTCCGACGGGCTGAGCCCCAGATCGCCCGAGACGGCGGGTGCCGCGATCGAGAGGGCGCTGCGGTCCATGTAATTGATGATGCCTGCCAGAAAGAGCAGGAAGACAGCCAGGTGGCGGCGCTTCTTCCACATGGGTGAAGGGTCCCTTTTCGCGTTCCTCTCGGAGGCGGGGCGCGGGGAGGGGACCTGGCCCCGGGCAGGGCGGCGGCGTTTCCTCATCCGGGCATACCCTTGCCGGGCTCCACCTCGTCATTGCCGGTGACAGTGCATTCTACCATGGTAGAATGTCAACGAAGATAGGGAGGTTGCCATGCGAAGTTGCGTGCTGCATGCGGCGGAGGATCTGCGGATCGAGGAACGGCCCCTGCCCGGGCTGGGGGGCAAACGAGGTGCGCCTGCGGGTGCGTGCCGGGGGGATCTGCGGGTCCGACCTGCACTACTTCTTCCATGGGCGGGTCGGCGATTTCGTGATCCGGGAGCCGCTGGTGCCCGGGCATGAATTCGCGGGCGAGGTGGCCGAGACCGGCCGTGCCGTCACGCGGGTGAAGGCGGGCGACCGGGTCTGCGTGAACCCGTCCCGCACCTGCGGCCGCTGCCCGCGCTGCCGCGAGGGACGGCCCAACCTGTGCGAGAACGTCTTCTTCATGGGCAGCGCCAGCAAGTTCCCGCACATGCATGGCGGCTTCACCGAATATGTCTCGGTGGATGAGGGGCAGTGCTTCCCGGTCTCGGGCGACCTGCCCTTCGCCGAGATGGCCTTCGCCGAGCCGCTCTCGGTCGCCCTCCATGCCGCGCTGCGTGGCGGCAACCTGATGGGGCACAAGGTGCTGGTCACGGGCGCCGGGCCGATCGGGCAGCTCGTGCTGCTGGCGGCGAGGCGGGGCGGCGCGGCGCATCTGGCCATCACCGACATGATCGACGAACCGCTCGCGGTGGCCCGCCGGATCGGGGCGGACGAGGTGTTCAACGTCGCGGGCGGCACGGGCGAGCTGGAGGAGGCCGCGAAGCGCCTCGGCGGCTATGACGTGGTCTTCGAGGCTTCCGGTGCTTCCCCGGCGCTCAATGCCGGGCTGATGGCGGTGCGGGCTGGAGGCATCGTGGTGCAGGTCGGCTCCCTGCCTGGCGGCCAGACACCGGTGATGGCCAACCGCATCATGGCGCGGGAGATCGACCTGCGCGGCGCCTTCCGCTTCGGCGATGTCTTCGGCGATGCCGTGACCTGCCTGGAGAAGCGCCAGATCGACATCCGCCCGATCCTCACGGCCAAACTGCCGATGGACCGGGCCAGCGAGGCCTTTCACGCGGCGCGCGACCGGGCGAAGAACCTGAAGGTCGTGATCGAGTTCTGATGGGAGCGTCGCGCTCTGTGGCCAGCCCCGGGCGGAGGCCCCGACTCCCATGGCTCCCCTCCGCCGGAGAGCATGGCTTTCCGGCGTGGTCGCAGGTCAGCAGGAGCCAACGAACGGGAGGTCCAGGAACCTCAGGTTCCTGACGGACAAGGGGGCCGGGGGAAAAGGCGGAGCCTTGTTCCCCGGGGACGGAGCGGTGCCGGAAGTGAAGCGCCGCCCCTGCCAGGGTCAGTGTAGCCCGCCCTTGCGGAAGGCTTCGACGGTCCGCATCACGCCGCGGAGTTCCGCCAGGCCCTTGAGGCGGCCGATGCAGGAATAGCCGGGGTTCACCGTCTTGCCGATATCGTCCACCAGCAGGTGGCCGTGATCGGGGCGCATCGGGATCACCGCATCGGCGCGGCCCTCGGCGGCGCGGCGGTCCTCCTCCTTCATCAGCGCGGCCACGACGCGCACCATGTCGGTGTTTCCGTCGAGGTGGTCGGCCTCGTAGAAGGAGCCGTCCGGCTCGATCGTCACGTTGCGCAGATGCGCGAAGTGCACGCGCGGCCCGAACTCCTCGGCCATCGCGACCATGTCGTTGTCGCGGTTGCTGCCGAAGGCGCCGGTGCAGAGCGTCAGCCCGTTGGCCTGTTCCGGCACGGCGTCAAGCAGGGTGCGCGCGTCATCGGCGGTGGACATGACACGCGGCATGCCGAAGATCGGGAAGGACGGGTCGTCGGGGTGGATGCAGAGCCGCGCGCCTTCCTCGGCCGCGACCGGGGCGATCTCGCGCACGAACTCGATCAGGTGCCGCTGCACGCCCTCGCGCCCGATATCCTTGTAGACGTCGAGCATCTTCTGGAAGCCGGCGCGGTCATAGACGAATTCGCGGGCCGGCAGCCAGTCGATCATCAGCTTCTCCAGCTTGTCGATCTCGCCTTCCGACATCGTCCGGAAGCGGGCCTCGGCGGCCTTGCGGCGGGCTTCCGGATGGTCGGCCTCGGCACCCGGGCGCTTCAGCACGAAGAGGTCATAGACCGCGATATCCGTCCAGTCGAAGCGTAGCGCGTAGCCGCCGTTCGGCAGGCGCCATTCCAGGTCGGTGCGCGTCCAGTCGGTGATGGCCATGAAGTTGTAGCAGATGGTCTTCACCCCCGCCCGGGCCACGGCGCGGATGGAATCCTTGTACTGTCCGATGCGGGTGCGGAAGTCGCCCGTGCGGGTCTTGATGTCCTCGTGCACCGCGATGCTCTCGACCACCTCCCAGGTGAGGCCGGACTTCTCGATCATCGCCTTGCGCTTCAGCACCTCTTCCCCGGGCCAAGCGCGGCCCTGGTTGATGTGGTGCAGCGCGCTGACCACGCCGGTCGCGCCGGCCTGCCGCACATGTTCCAGGGTCACGCCATCGTCGGGGCCGAACCAGCGCCAGGTCTGCAGCATCTCTCACACTCCTGCTTGGGAAAGGGGTCAGGCCCGCCCGGTGTGGCGCACTGCGGTTTCGGGCAGGGCGGCCGTGCAGGCCGGGGTGGGGGGCTGCGCCACCGCTTCGGCTTCAATCCCGGCGGGAAGGGAATCCGCCATGGTGCTCTGGGACATGTTGCTTTTCCCTGTTGTCCTGGACGTTCCTGCCTGGGGCCGCTAGGCGGCGAGCGTCTTCCGCACGCCCTGCTCCAGCAGCGCGCGCAGCGCCTCCCGGACCGTGGTGCGGAAGCCTTCATGCTCAGCCACCTCGGCGGGGAAGATCTCGTGGATCGCGAAAAGCGCCTCCGACAGCGCCGTGGCGTCGCGGCCGGCCGCCTTCGCGCTGGCGGCGAGGCGCGCGCCCATCGGATCATTGATGCCATGCAGGCCGCCGCGCTCGTCGGTGCCGAGGAGGAAGGCCATCCAGCCCGCGACCGCGGTTGCGATGGCCCGTGGCACCGCACCTTCCCGCAGCCGTGCGAGGGCCGGGCCGAGCAGGCGCTGCGGCAGCTTCTGCGACCCGTCCATGGCGATCTGCAACAGCCGGTGCCGGATCGCCGGGTTGCGGAAGCGCTCCGCGAGTTGCGCCGTATAGGCGAGGAGATCGACCCCCGGCACGGGCGGCAGGGTCGGGATCAAGTCCTCCCGCCAGAGCTGGGGGAGGAACCCTGCCAGGGCGGGTTCGGCCATGGCGTCGGAGACGGTTTCCAGCCCCGCCAGCGCGCCGAGATAGGCGAGGCTGGAATGCGCGCCGTTCAGGCAGCGCAGCTTCATCAGCTCATAGGCATGGACATCGCCGACCAGCAGCGCCCCGGCCTCCTCCCAGCGTGGGCGCGGGCCAGCGAAACGGTCCTCGATCACCCATTGGGTGAAGGGTTCCGCCACCACCGGCCAGGCATCCTCGTAGCCCAGCGCGGCGATCGCGGCGCGGTCCTCGTCGCGCGTGGCCGGCACGATCCGGTCCACCATGGTTGAGGGGAAGGTGACATGCTCCCGGGCCCAGGCGGCGAGGCCGGGATCGCGCCGTTCGGCGAATTCCGCGACGATGCGCGACACCGTCTCGCCGTTCCGCGGCAGGTTGTCGCAGCACAGGATGGTGCAGGCGGGCGCCCCGGCGGCACGGCGGCGGCGCAGCGCCTCCACCAGCAGGCCGGGCGCGCTGCGCGGGAAGGCCCCGCTGGCGAGGTCGTGGCGGATGTCCGGATGCGCCGCATCCAGCCCGCCATCCCCGGCCCGGCCATAGGCTTTCTCGGTGACGGTGAGGCTGATGATGCGCGTGGCCGGGTCGGTCAGCTGCGCCATGGCCCGTTCCGGCGTCTCCGGCACGGTCAGCACCTCGGCCACGCTGCCGACGATCCGCGCGGCATCGCCGCCGGGGCCACGCTCCAGCACGGTGTAGAGCCCGTCCTGCGGCGCCAGCGCCTCGCGCACCGCGGGGGAGCGCAGGCTCATGCCGGAAATGCCCCAGCCCCTCTCGCCCGCCGCCAGGCGGTCGTCCGTGTAGACGGCCTGGTGTGCGCGGTGGAAGGCGCCGAGGCCGAGATGGACGATGCCGATGCGGATGGCGGCGGGGTCATAGGCCGGGCGGCGGATGCCGGCGCCGAGTCGCGGCAGGAGGCCGCGTGAAAGCCGCGGCGGGCTCATGGCTGTTCCACCGTCTCGAAATAGTCGGGCATGCGCTGCACGATGCGGGGCAGGGAGGAGAGGATCTCGGAGAGATGCAGCCGGATCGCCTCCTCCGCCGCATCCGGGTCGCGCCGCGCGATGGCGGCCACGATGGCGCGGTGCTGGGCGATCAGCACGCGGGCGGGCGTCGCATCGGTCGGGATGCTGAGATAGCGGACCCGGTCCATCTGCAGCTTGACATCGGCCAGGGTGGTCCAGGCGCTCTGCTGCCCCATCGCCTCGGCGAAGCTCAGATGCAGCGCGTCGTCGAACTGCAGGAAGGCGCGGTGGTCCTCGGCGCGGATTGCCGCTTCCTGATCGTCGATCAGGCGGTGCATGGCGGTGATGGCGGCCTCGTCGGCCTCCAGCGCGGCCTGCCGCACCACGGCGCGCTCCACCGCATCGCGCACGAAGCGGCCGCCGGCGACACGGGACAGGGAGATGCGGGACACGGTGGTGCCGCGCTGCGGCAGGATGCGCACCAGCCCGCCTTCCGCCAAGCGGATCAGCGCCTCCCGCACCGGCTGGCGGCTGACGCCCAGGAGGCTGGCGAGGTCGCTCTCGGAGAGGCTCTGGCCGGGCGGGAGCTGGTTGGTGATGATCTTGTCGCGCAGCAGGGCGACGACCTGCTGGCCGACCGGACCGCCGCCGGGCATGGGCTGGAGCGGTTTCAGGACCTCGGCGAGCATGTTTCTCCCTCCGGCTGACGTTCTTGTATTCTACCATACAAGAAAGATCGCCGAACGGGAAGGAGCTTCATGGGGCGGAAGCGCCGGGGCTGCCCGGCGCGCCGCTACGGCGCTGGAAGGGGGCGGGTGGCGGCTACCAGGGCAGGTCCACCCAGGACAGGTGCCCGCCCTTGCCGGCCCCCGTATCCATGAAGACCGCGGCCCCGCCCTGGGCCCCGATATGGGTCAGGGGACGGCCATCGGAGGAGCGGACCTCATGCCCGCAATAGATGGTGAAACCCTGCGGGATGCGGTCCACCCAGTCATGCAGCCGTTCCGGGAAGCCGTCCGGGCGCATGCGGCTGGTCACCTGGCCGAACAGGGCGCGCGGCACCAGCCCCTCGGGGCGGCTGGCCCCGGCCTCGGGGGAGGGGCAGGTGCAGCATGCGCGGGTGGAAGCCCGCATGCACGAAGACCCGCTGGTCGATCCGCAGCCAGGCCGGAGCGCGCGCCACCTCCGTCATGATGCGGTCGCGCAGGATGTTCCGGTCGGGGGCCTGCTCGATCTGCTGCAGGGTGTTGCCGAGGCCGTTGGCGTCGATATGCAGCCGCGCGCCGCTGAGGGCGCGGCGCAGCTTGTGGTCGTGGTTGCCCAGCAGGAAGAGCCCCGCCCGGGCATCCAGCAGGGCGAAGGTCTGCCGCAGCACCTCGGGGGCATCCGGCCCGCCATCGGTCAGATCGCCCAACTGGATGATGAAGAGCCGTTCGGCCCGCGCGCCCTCCACGGCCGCCACATAGGCCGCGGCATCGCCATGCACGTCGCCGATCACGCGCAGCCCCTCGAACTGGGAGCGGATATCCGTCATTCCGCCCATCCCGGGCCGGGCCGGTCCGGCTGCCGCTGGTCTCCTCCCCACGCGGTCCGCGGCCGTGAGGGCGCGGGGGAGCGAGGGGGAGACGGAGGCGGCGGGCGCCTGGAGCTCTGGGGACTGCTTCGCATCATGGCGCTGATATGAGGCGCTTTTCCGGCGGCGCCACCCGTTCCGCCGCGCCACGCGGCGGGATCGGCATGCTGAACAGCCGGTCGCGCCCCAGCAGGAAGGCCCGGCCGCCGCGCGGAAACAGCCCGGCAAGGGCCGGGGCGCGCAGGTCCAGCCCGCCGGTATAGGCCCCGAAGGAGGGCAGGATGATCCGGCGCGGATCGGTCACGAAGCAGGGCCGCGTCACGCCGCCCGCCCGGGTGGGCATGGTGGCCTTGGGGTGGAAATGCCCGCTGAACTCCACGGGCCCGGTGCGGGGCAGGGCCGGATCGGCCTGGTGGCGGAACAGGAACGGGCCTTCCGCCCAGCTTTCGTGTGCCTCGCCCGGCAGCCCTTCCGGCGGCACCGGATCGTGGTTGCCAAGGACCCAGACCACCTCCAGCCCGTCCAGCGCCCGCAGCAGCAGCGCGAGTTCCGAGGCCGGAAGGCGCGCCGAGCCCTCCGCGTCGTGAAAGGAATCGCCGAGCAGCACGATGCGCCGCGGGCTGTGCCGCCGCAGGGCGGAAGTCAGGCGCATCAGCGTTTCGCGCGTGTCGTAGGGCGGCACGAGACAGCCGCGCCGGGCGAAGTGGCTGCCCTTTTCCAGGTGCAGGTCGGCCACGGCCAGCAGGCGGCGCGCCGGCCAGGCCAGCACGCCCTGGGGGTCCAGCAGCAGGCGCTCGCCGGCCAGATGCAGGGGGGCCGGGATCATGCGGTCCCTCCGCTTCCCGCCACATCGCCACTGTCCCGCCGGACGGCATGTTCGGTGTCTGTCCCATGGGCCACCGGAGGGCAACGCCGCCGGGGGGCATTCGTCACAGCCCGCCGGGCCTCGCTCCACGCGATCCTGCCCCGCCATGGCGGCGGCGTCACGGCCGGGCCTGTCCAGCCCCGGCACCCGGCGAATCTCATCCGTTCATCCTGTCGCAACTCGTCCCTGTCGTCTCGTCCCCGCCCTCGCGCCCGATGCGGCGGGAGCCGGCGCCCATCCGGCATGCCCGCACCCCTTCAGGCGCCGCGCCGCAGGCCGGGCAGGCTGCGGCCGCGCCGCTCCCGCCCGTCGCGCCCCTTCCGGTGGCGCGGGCGGTCCACCACGCCGGCGCGGATGCGGACGCCTTCCGTCACCTCGCTCAGCACCTCGGCGAAATGCTCGGCGCCGTCGGTGGCTTCCTCCACCAGCGCGGCGGCCTCGGCCAGCAGCGCGTCCTCGGCGCCGCCCGGCACCCATTCGCGCCCTTCCTCGATCAGCGCGGGCACGGCGAGCGGCGAAACACGGTCGAGCGCCCGCACGCGGATGCGGCCGCGCACCCGCGCCAGCAGGTCGGCGATGCGGCGCACATCGGTCAGGCCATAGGCGGCCTCCTGCCGCGTGGCGCGCAGCAGGATGTGGTCCGAGTCGTGCTTCCGCAGCACGTCGTAGATAAGGTCGGCGTTCATCGCCATCTGCCGCCCGCTCTTCTCGGCGCCCGGATGGTTCTTCTCCAGCAGCCCGGCGACGGTGGCGATGTTGCGGAAGGTGCGGCGGAGCATGGAGCTTTCGGCGATCCACTCCTCCAGCTCCTCGCCAAGGATGTCCTCCTCGAAGAGGCGTTCCGGCTCGGTGGGCTCGAAGGCGCTCCAGGTGGCGAGCACGTAGTCGGTGGCGAGGTAGCCGAGCGGGCCGTGGCCCATCCCCTCCATCCGCTTGGTCACCAGCATGCCCAGCGTCTGGTGCGCCAGCCGGCCCTCGAATCCGTAGGCGACCATGAACCAGCGGCCGTGATGCGGGAAGGTCTCGATCAGCAGGCCGTCGCGGTCGGGCAGCTCGGATTGCCGCTGTTGCAGCCGCAGCCATTCCCGCACCGGCTCCGGCAGGGCGCGCCAGCGCCGCGGCTCCGCCAGGATCGCCCGCACCCGGCGCGAGAGATGGGTGGAAAGCGGCAGCCGCGCGCCGGCATAGGTCGGCACGCGCGGCTCTTCCTCCCCACCGCGCGAGACGATGACGGAGAGCGCGTCCATCCCCTCGTAGCGCAGGGTCTGGCCGGCGAAGAGGAAGCAGTGCCCCGGCTCCAGCGTGGAGACGAACCACTCCTCCACCTCGCCCAGCACCGGCCCGCCGCGCAGCCGCACCTTCACCATCGGGCTGTCGGTGATGGTGCCGAGATTCATCCGCACCTGCCGCGCCACGCGCTCGTCGCGGATATGGATGAGGTCCTCGCTGTCGCGGAACAGCTTGCGGAAGCGCTCATAGGCCCGCAGCGCGTAGCCGCCATCCTCCGCGAAGCGCAGCACGTCGCCGAAGTCACGCCGCGACAGGGCGGCATAGGGCGCGGCCCGCGTCACCTCGGCATGGAGCTCGTCCGCGCGGAAAGGCGCGTGGCAGGCCATGGCCAGGATATGCTGCGCCAGCACGTCCAGCCCGCCGGCGCGCGGTGCCTCCCCATCCAGCTCATGCGCCGCCACGGCCTCGGTGGCGGCGGTGCACTCGATCACCTCGAAGCGGTTGGCTGGCACCAGCACGGCGCGGGAGGGTTCGTCCATCCGGTGGTTGGCGCGGCCGATGCGCTGCATCAGGCGCGAGACGCCCTTCGGCGCGCCGACCTGGATCACCTGGTCCACCGCGCCCCAGTCGATGCCCATGTCGAGCGAGGCCGTCGCCACCACGGCGCGCAGCCGCCCCGCCGCCATGGCCGCCTCCACCTTGCGCCGCTGCTCGATCTGCAGGGAGCCGTGGTGCAGGGCGATGGGCAGGTTGTCGTCGTTGAGGCGCCACAGCGCCTGGAAGATCAGCTCGGACTGGGCGCGCGTGTTGACGAAGACGATGGTGACCCCGGCCGCGCCGATGCGGCGGTAGATCTCCGGCGCGCTGGCCAGGCCCATATGCCCGCCCCAGGGCAGGTGCCCCTCCGGCAGCACGATCTCCAGGCTCGGATCGGCGCCGCCCTGTCCGGTGATCAGCGCCGCGCCCTCCGGCCGCGCATCGGGCGCGATCCAGGCCCGCAGCGCCTCCGGCTGCGCCACCGTGGCGGACAGGCCGGTGCGCCGCAGGCCGGGCGCCAGGGATTGCAGCCGCGACAGGCAGAGGGCGAGCTGGTCGCCGCGCTTGGTGCCGGCCAGGGCATGCACCTCATCCACCACCACGGCGCGCAAGCCCCCGAAGATCTCCGCCGCATCCGGCAGGGACAGCAGCAGGACGAGGCTTTCCGGCGTGGAGAGCAGGATCTCCGGCGGGTTCTCGCGCTGTCTCTGGCGGCGGTTGGCGGGGGTGTCGCCGGTGCGCGTCTCCACCCGGATGGGCAGGCCCATCTCCTCGATCGGCGTGGTGAGGTTGCGCGCGATATCCACCGCCAGCGCCTTGAGCGGGGAGATGTAGAGCGTGTGCAGCCCTTGCGCCGGCCCCCGTTCCAGCCCCGGCTGCGCCCCTGGGGCCAGGTCGATCAGGCTGGGCAGGAAGCCCGCCAGGGTCTTGCCGCCGCCGGTGGGCGCGATCAGCAGGGCGCTCCGTCCGGCCTCCGCGGCCTCCAGCAGCTCCATCTGGTGGGGCCGGGGCGTCCAGCCGCGCGCGGCGAACCAGCCCGCGAAGGGTTCCGGCAATGTTCTCATGGGCGGGCGGTATATGGCACCCATCGCCCGCATCGGGGAGTCCGGCCACGGGCTCTTTTCCGGCCTTAACCGTTACAACTCAGATACTTTTTGAAACGACTGCTCTCTTGCGCAAATGGCGCTTCAAGAAAGAGATTGTTCGTGTAATTTTATCCGATTCCTGCTCGGTCGCCATGGCGCGGCACGAAAGGCAACCGGAACGGGCAAAGACCCGGCTGGGGAAAAGAACAGGGTTCGCGGCCAGGCAGCGAGGGACGGCAGCACCTCCCTCCGCCGCGCCGATGGGGATGAGGACGGACCGATGGGTCAGCGCCTGTACTACATGGATTTCTGCCGGGCCCTCCTGATGCTGCTGGGCATTCCCTACCGGGCGGGGCAGGTCTTCGGGCCGGACCCCTGGCTGGTGAACCCGGTCACCACCAGCCTGCTGCTGGGCCATGTGAACGACGTCATCCATGCCTTCCGCATGCCCGCCTTCTTTCTGCTGGCCGGCTTCTTCTCGGTCATGGTGATCCGCAAGGCGGGGCTCGCCGCCTGGTTGAAGGCGCGGCTGGCGCGGCTCGGCCTGCCGCTGGCGGTGTCGGTCCTGCTGCTGAACATCCCGGCCATGTACGTGGCCTCGGTGGCGCTGCACCCGGCCGGGGGCGTGGCGCCGTCCTTCCTCGCGCAACTCACCTCACCGGGCGGGCACTGGCTGGGGCATCTGTGGTTCCTGCTGGACCTGCTGCTGATGTGCGGCCTCTTCGCCGCCCTGCTGCCGCTCTGCCGCCTCGCCCCCGCGCCGCTGGAGCGTCTGGCCGGCAAGGTCATGGCCAGCGACCTGCTGCTGGTCGCCGCCATGGTGGCCTGGCGCCTGGGGCTGAAGGCGCTGGATGAGCGGCTGCTGGGCGGCCATCTGGAGCGGGCCTTCGGCGACACCGTCAACCTGCGCGAACTGCTGCTCTACTTCCCCTTCTTCCTGCTGGGCGCCTGGCTGCTGACGCGGCCGGACGCCTTCGACCGCTTCACCCGTCCCGGCCATGGCACGCTGCTGCTCTTCGTGGCGGGGCTGGGGCTGCTGCTGCTTCAGCGCGACCTGGAAACGGGCGCGGTCACGCAGGTCTCGGGCGTGCTGCTCTTCGCGCTGATGGGGCTGACGGGCACGCGGCTGCTGCTGGCGGGGGCGCGGCGCCTCGTCCATGCGGGGCACCCGGTGGTCAACGAACTCGTGCGCAGTGCCTTCACCATCTACCTTTTCCACTATCTGGTGGTGATGCTGGTGGCCGAGGGCAGCATCCGCCTGGGCCTCGACATGCCGCTGCTGGGCTGGACGATCGCCGTGGCCGCGGGACTGGGCCTCAGCCACCTGATCCACCGTTTCGTGATCAGCCGCAGCGCCTGGCTGCTCTGGCTGTTCAACGGCGTCCCGCTTCCCCGGCCCAGGCCCGGCCTCGCCGGGCAGGCTCGTCCCGTGGCGGCCACCGCACCCCAGATCGGGTGACGCCCGCCAGGCCCCCGCCCGGCTGCGGGGCGGGGGGCCGGCCCGGCGGCTGGGCCGTGACATCCGCCCCGCCTGTCGCGCCTCCGATGACAGGAAGGCCGCGTGCCGCCTGGAGCCCATATATTGGGTTTCAAGACCATATATTGACCGAACCCGCCGCCGCCCTATCCTCCACGGCGGAGGGATCGCCATGCCGCTGGAATGCACGCCCGGTACCCAGACCCTGTTCCGGGGCCTCGCCGTCCTGGAGGCGGTGGCTGGTGGCGCGCGCGACCTGCCGGCGCTGGGCCGGGTGCTGGGGCTGAGCCGCAGCACCACGCAGCGCCTCGCCAGCGCGCTGGTGAAGGCGGGCTATCTCCGTGGAGAGGGCGACGGCTACGCGCTCGGGGCAAGGCTGATCGAACTGGGCTTCCAGGCGCGGGAACAGGTGCCGCTGGCGCGCCTCGCCCGGCCGCATCTGGAGGCCCTGGCGGCCCGGACGCAGGACACGGTGCATCTCGGCCTGCCGGAAGGGGCGGAGGTGCTCTACCTCGACAAGATCTCCGGGCAGCGGGGGCTGGAGATGCGGTCGCGCATCGGCCACCGCATGCCCATGGCGCTGACCGGTGTGGGCAAGGCGCTGATGCTCGACCTGCCGGAGGAGCGCTGGCGGGACCTCTACGAAAGCGGCCTCGCCCATCCCGCCTGCCGGGGCACGCCGCGCCCCTGGGGCGCCTATCGCGACGAGATGCGGCGCTATGCCGCGCAATCCGTGGCGCTGGACTTTGCCGAGAACGAGATCGGCATCCACTGCGTCGCCGCCCCGGTGCGCGATGCCGGGCGTGGCATCGTGGCGGCGGTCAGCCTCGCCTCCGCCGCGCAGCACATGCCGGAGGAACGGATGCTGGCGCTGATCCCCGAGGTGGCGGCCACGGCGGAGGCCATCTCCCGCGGCCTCGGCTGGCGCGCCGCCACGCCGCGCGCCGCGTGACGAGCGGAGAGGAACGCCATGACGGATCGGACGGATGAGCAGGCGATGAACGGCGCGGCGGCCGCGCGGAGCCCGGCCCTGATCGCGCTGGACTGGGGCACCAGCTCCCTGCGCGCCTATCTGCTGGGGGCGGATGGCGTGGTGCTCGACCGGCGCGGCGCGGCGCAGGGCATCATGCAGGTGGCGGATGGCGATTTCGCCGCCGCCTTCGAGGCGGTGGCCGGCGAATGGCGCCGGCGCTGGCCGGACCTGGAATCCATCGCCTGCGGCATGATCGGCAGCGCCCAGGGCTGGGTGGAGGCGCCCTATCTCCCCTGTCCGGCCGGGCCGGAGGAACTGGCCGGGGGGCTGGTGCCCGTGCCCGGCGGGGCGCTGCGCGTGGTGCCGGGCGTCGCCCAGTACGGCGAGTCCCCGAACGTGATGCGCGGCGAGGAAACGCAGATCGCGGGTGCCCTGGCGCTGAACCCGGCGCTGCGGGCGCGATCGCTGCTGGTCATGCCGGGCACCCATTCGAAATGGGTCACCATCGGGCAGGGCCGCATCGCGCGCTTCGACACCTACATGACCGGCGAACTCTTCGCCGTGCTGCGCGGGCATTCCATCCTGGGGCGCTTCGCCCGGGACACGCCGAAGCCGGCGGAGGATGCCGCCGCGGATGCCGCCTTCCTGCGCGGCGTGCGGGCGGTGCGGGAGGGCGGCCATCTCGCGCCGCTGCTCTTCTCGGCGCGCGCCCTGGTGCTGACCGGAGGGCTGCGGCCGGAGCTGAGCCTCGACTACCTCTCCGGCCTGCTGATCGGCGAGGAACTGCTTTGCGGGCTGCGTGGCCAGGGGCTGGACCGGGCGGAGGGCGTGGTACTGATCGGCGATCCCGCCCTCTGCCGCCGCTACCGCGAGGCGCTGGCCCTGTTCGGCGTTTCCGAGGTCCGCGAGATCGAGGACGCCGCCACCGCCGGCCTGTGGCGCATCGCCACCCAGGCCGGGCTCGTCGCCGGAACCTCCAGGGAAACCGCCTGATGCCGCTCCAGACCTATCTCGACCGCCTGCCGCTCATCGCCATCCTGCGCGGCATCACGCCGGAGGAGGCGGTGCCGGTCGGCCGCGCCCTGGTGGAGGCGGGCTTCGCCATCATCGAGGTGCCGCTGAACTCGCCGCAGCCGGTGGACAGCATCCGGCGCCTCGCCGCCGAATTCGGCCGTGACGTGCTGGTCGGCGCCGGCACGGTGACGGCGCCCGCGCAGGTCGCCGACGTGGCCATGGCGGGCGGGCGGATCATCGTCATGCCGCATGCCGACGCCACGGTGATCCGCGCCGCCAGGACCACCGGCCTGTTCTGCACGCCCGGCATCGCCACCCCGACCGAGGGCTTCGCCGCGCTGGCCGCCGGGGCGGATGCGCTGAAGCTTTTCCCGGCCGAACTGCTGACGCCGCCGGTGCTGAAGGCGATGCGCTCCGTCTTTCCGAAGGAGACGCGCTTCCTGCCCGTGGGGGGCATCACGCCGCAAAACATGGACGGTTTCCGGGCCGCTGGCGCCGCCGGCTTCGGCCTGGGTTCCGCCCTCTACAAGCCGGGCATGGAGGCGGCGGAGGTCGGGCGGAACGCGCGGGCCTTCGTCGAGGCGTGGCGGGCGGGTTAGGGGGAAAGCCTGATCCGATATGGCCGGCCATCGCCTCTTCGCCGCTTGAGAGGCGAAGGACAAACTTCCGCCGGCCAGGATCGGGGCCAGGATCGGGGCCAGGATCGACACTCCGAATGCCGGTTTCCTCGAACAGCTCACGGATGGCGGCTTCTTTGAATGTCTCGTCATCTCCGGGGCCGCCGCCATGCGTGGCCCGGTAGCTCAGCCCCGCAAGGGCATCTCCCTTGTGAACGCAGCCCCTTTCCGGAGAGGAATCATGTTCACTCACGTCATGATCGGTAGCAACGACCTGGAGCGGGCCAGGAAGTTCTACGACGCCACATTCGCCGCGTTGGGAGGCAAGGCTGGCGAAATGGATGCCAGAGGCAGGCTGATCTATGCCCACGAGGGCAGCCGGCTGATGATCACGACACCGATCGATGGGAAGCCGGCGACCGCGGCCAATGGTGGGACGATTGGTATCGCCGCTGCGAGCCGGGACCATGTTCTCGCCTGGCACAAGGCCGGTACCACGCATGGTGGTACCGCGATCGAAAGCCCGCCCACTGAGCGCCCGGACGGGGCCTTCGTCGCCTACCTTCGCGATCCGGACGGAAACAAACTCACCGCACGATCCCAGGCAACGCGGTAGTCGGCCCGGCCAGGGCTGGCGCCGGTTGGGGCCGAAAGCAGCCCCCGCAGACGGGGCTTCCACCCAGGGGGCCGCTCCTGTCCGGGCGCCCCGGGCGAGGCACGCCACCTCCGCCCTTGTCCATGTCAGCTCCGGCGGCCGGACGAGCGCGCGCCGAGATTCATCCAGGCCGCCACCAGGCAGGCCACGAAGGCCATCGCCGCCCCCGCCGCGGCGATGCCCTGGATGCCCAGCCCGGTGATGGCGATGCCGGCGAGCAGCGCACCGGTGGCCTGGCCCAGGAACATCGCCGAGGAATTCGCCGCCAGCACCACGTTGCGTGCCTCCGGCACCAGCGCCACCAGCCGTGCCTGGAGCAGCGGCGACAGCGCGAAGGCGCAGGCCCCCGCCACCAGGATCACCGCGCCCTGGAACAGGATCGCGCCCGCCATGCCATCCGCCGCGCCGGACAGCAGGGCGTAGTGCGCCAGCGCGGCCAGCACCATCACCGCCGGCAGCAGCCAGAGCTTCCGCACCGCCCCGTGATCCGCCATCCAGGCGCCGAGCGGGATGCCGGCGAAGGAGGCGGCGCCGATCAGCGCCTGCATCAGCCCGACCTGCCCGCCGGTCAGCCCGCTCACCCGGTTCACCGCCGGGCCGATGAAGGCGCTGGTGCAGAAGCTGGCGCCGAAGGCGAGGAAGGTCACCGCCAGGGTCTTGCGCACGCCCTTCCGCATCAGGTTGCCGAGGCCGCGCAGCCCGCTGTGCTCCCCCGCCACCTCGGGCAGCACCAGCCGGATCGCCAGCGCCGCGCCCAGCGCCAGCAGGGCGGCGAGGCCGAAGGCGCCGCGCCAGCCGAAGACCTCGCCGGCCAGGGAGCCGAGCGGCACGCCGAACAGGAAGGCGCAGGTGGAGCCCGCCACCACCGTCGCCAGGGCGCGGCCGCGATGCTCGGGCGTGGACAGCGCCGCCGCCGTGGCCGAGGCCGCCGGCACCACCATCCCGGCCGCCATGCCGCAGAGCAGGCGCAGCCCCATCAGCGCGGCGAAGGAATGGGTCACCACGATCAGCCCGTTCAGCAGCGCGAGCAGGCAGAGCATCCCCACCAGCAGGCGCCGCCGCGGCCAGCGCGCGGTGAGGGCGGCCAGGAAGGGCGCGGAAAGGCCGAAGGCCATGGCGAAGACCGTGGCCACCTGCCCGGCCTGCGCGACGGGGATGGCGAGGTCCGCCGCCATCTCGTTCAGCAGGCCGGACACCACGAAGGTCTGGGTCGAGGTGGCGAATGAGGCGGCGGCAAGGACGGGCACGCGGCTGGATCGCCCCGCCATGGCGGTGGCGGGGGGAGGAGGGGCGGACATGCGCGGAAAGAGATCCCTTGCCTGTATGGACGCGGCGCCCGCATCAAACCAGATTGCATCCAACAGATCGAGGAGCCCTGGAATGACGATCGAGGATGTGCCTCCCAGCCTGGTTTGGGAAAGGCTGCGCGACGATCCGGGCGCGATGCTCGTGGATGTCCGGACGGATGCGGAGTGGAACTTCGTGGGCCTGCCGGATCTGTCCGAGCTCGGGCGCCAGCCCGCTTTGATCCCCTGGCAGCTCTACCCGTCCATGCAGATCAATGCCGGCTTCGCCGACATGCTCCGCCGGGCGGGGGCGAGGCCGGAAACGCCGCTCTATTTCATCTGCCGGTCCGGCGCGCGCTCCCTGGCCGCGGCGCAGACGGCGCAGGCCGCCGGCTACGGGAAGCCCTTCAATGTCGCGGACGGCTTCGAGGGGCCGCCCGATGCGTCGGGCCATCGCGGCACGGTGGCGGGCTGGAAGGCCGAGGGGCTGCCCTGGCGGCAGCGCTGAGGATGCGGGAAGGGGCGCCCCCGCAAGGCGCCCCCGCCGCCATCCGCGTGGCGGGTCACTCCACCTTCACATTCGCGGCCCGGGCGACATCGCCCCAGCGCCTGGTCTCGGCGGCCACGAAATCCTTGAACTCGGCCGGGGTGAAGCCGCTGGGGGAGATCCCCAGCTCCTCGTAGCGCGCCATCACCTCCTGCGACTGGACCGCGGCCAGGGCCTCCTTGTTCAGCTTCTCCACGATGGCGGGCGGCGTGCCCGCCGGCGCGAAGAGCCCGTGCCAGGACAGGGATTCGAAGCCCGGCAGGGTTTCCGCCAGCGCGGGCACGTTCGGCGCCACCTTCATGCGCTCCTTGGAGCCGACGCCGATCGCCTTCAGCCGCCCGTCGCGCGCATGCGGCCAGGCGGAGGAGAAGTTGTCGAAGCTCATCGGCAGCGAGCCGCCCAGCATCTCGGTCATGATCTGGCCGCTGCTGCGATAGGGCACGTGCACCGCATCCGTACCGGTCATCTGCAGGAACAGCACGCCCGCCAGGTGGATGGAGGTGCCGACGCCGGAGGAGCCATAGTCGAAGGAGCCGGGCTTGGCCTTCATCAGCGCCACCAGCTCCGTGACGTTGGAGGCGGGCACGGTGTTGGCGACGACCAGGATGTTCGGCTGCGTCGCCAGCAGCGCCACCGGGGCGAAGTCCTTCTGGCTGTCGAACGGCATCTTCGGATAGATGCTGGCATTGATCGCATGGCTGCTGATCGTGCCGACGCAGAGCGTGTAGCCGTCCGGCGCGGACTTGGCGCAGACATCGCTGCCGATATTGCCGCCGGCGCCCGCACGGTTCTCCACCACGATGGGCTGGCCCAGGTGCCTGCTCATGGTCTGCCCGACCAGGCGCGCCACGAGGTCGGTGGTGCCGCCAGCGCCGAAGGGCACGATCACGCGGATCGGGCGGTCGGGATAATTCGCCGCGGCCTTGTCCTGGGCCTGGGCCGGTTGCACGCCACCCCAGGCGAGGCCGAGCAGGGTTCCGCAGGCGGCCAGCAGCGTGGCCCTTCGGGTGCGGCGGGCGGTCATGGAAGCGGTCCTCCGGAAGAACGACGGCGGGGAAGTCGTTCATCATTTAAATGAATTAACTTACAGAAACTATCACGCCACCCGAAGGCTGTCACGGTGGCGAACCGGTCGGTCCCGGCGGCGTTTCCCTGCTTCCTGGGGAATGCGAAGCCATGGGCCAGAAGCCGAAAGACGAGACCCATGCCGCCGATGACCGGCGCGCCCTGCTGCGACAGGTCCATGCCCGCCTCTGCGAGGCTTACCACTGTCCCATCGCCTATTTTCATGCGCTGGACCCGCTGGACGAACTCGTCTCGTCGCTGCTGTCGCACCGGACGAAGAACGCGGACAGCGCCCGTGCCTTCCGCCAGTTGCGGGAACGCTTTCCGGACTGGGAAAGCGTGCGGGACGCGCCCGTGGCCGAGGTCGAGGCCGCCATCGCCCCCTGCACCTGGCCGGAGGCCAAGGCGCCGGCCCTGCAGCGCACGCTGCGCGTGCTGACCGAGCGGCGGGGGCGGCTGGACCTCGGCCATCTCGCCGACATGGAGGTGGCGGAGGCGCGCGACTGGCTCGAATCCCTTCCCGGCATCGGACCGAAGACCAGCGCCGCCGTTCTGTCCTTCTCCTCCCTGCGTCGCCGCGCCCTGCCGGTGGACAGCCACCATCACCGCGTCGCCATCCGGCTGGGGTTGATCCCGCCAAAGCTGGCGGTCGGCCCGGCGCACCGGGTGCTGGAGGCGATGCTGCCGCCCGAATGGGACGCGCAGCAGGTCTATGACGACCATGAGGTGCTGATGCTGCATGGCCAGCGCTGCTGCTTCTTTCGCCTGCCGGCCTGCCATCGCTGCGTGCTGCTCGATCTTTGCCCGACGGGGCAGAAGCGGCGCGGCGGGCTGGCAGGCGAAGGGGGGAGGGAAAGGGCCTTTTCAACCTTCCGGGTTAGAAATGACATCTTGCCGCGCGTCAGAAGTTAAAGTTTCATTTTGAAAACAACCCTGACGAGAATCGCCGCATGCCATTGACTCCGGCAGCCTTGGTGGCCCTGCTGTTCCTGGCGCTCCCGGCCGCTGCAGCCACGCTGCGCCTCGAAAGCGGCGTGGAGAGCCTGAGCTTCGACAGCGATGAACTCCTCCGGCATCCCGAGGCGACGGAGATCGAGATCGCCACGGACCCCGCCTATCGCCAGTCGCGGCGCTATCGCGCCGTGCCGCTCGCATCGCTCCTGTCGCGCCTGGCGCCACCCGAGGACAGCGCGCTGGAAACGGTCGCGCTGGACGGCTACGCGGCGCAGATCCCGCTGCGCGCCATTCTCGGCACCGGGGCCGGCGAGGGCAGCCGCGCCTGGATCGCCGTCGAGCCGGCCGGCGCCCCCTGGCCGCCCATGCCCGGAAAGGCCGCCGGGACGGGCCCTTTCTACATCGTCTGGGAAAGGCCGGAGGCCGGCGGCATCCCGACCAAGTACTGGACGTACCAGCTCGCCATGCTGCGCTACGTCGCCTCGCCGACCGCCCGCTGGCCGATGATGGAGCCGGACCCGGGCCTGCCGGGCAGCCATCCGGCCCGGCGCGGCCTCGCCGTCTTCATCGCGCAGTGCCTGCCCTGCCACCGGATCAATGGCGGCGGCACGGCCATGCTGGGGCCGGACCTCAACCGCCCGATGAGCCCGGTGGAGTATTTCCAGCCCGCCTCCCTGCGCCGCTATCTGCGCGACCCGGCCAGTATCCGCCACTGGCCGGATCAGAAGATGCCGGGCTTCACCGAGGAGCAACTGCCCGAGCGGGACATGGAAAGCCTCATCGCCTATCTGGCGCAGATGGCGGCACAGCGCCCCTGACGGGGGGGCGATCGGAGCAGACCCTTATCGCCCTCCGGCCATGGCGCGGTTCTCCAGCCGGGACAGTAGCCGCACCACGGGCCAGAGCAGCAGGAAATAGGCGAGGGCGGCCGCCACGATGGGCGAGGCGTTGTAGGTCACGCTCTGCGCCTGCCGCGCCTGGAAGAGCAGTTCCGGCAGTGCCACCACCGAGGCGAGGGAGGTGAGCTTCACCACCTCCAGCGTGTTGCTCACCAGGTCCGGCAGCACGTTGCGCAGGGCCTGGGGCAGGGTCACCAGCAGCATGGCCTGCCAGGAGCGCAGCCCCAGCGCCCGCGCCGCCTCCGTCTGGCCGCGCGGCACGCTGTCCAGCCCGGCGCGCAGGATCTCCCCGTAATAGGCGCCGGTGTTCAGGAAGAAGCCAACGGCCACCGCGCCCCAGGCGCCGATATCCAGCCCGAGGAAGGGCAGGCCGGCGTAGAGGAAGACCAGCAGCACCAGTGGCGGCACCGCGCGGAAGACATCCGTGAGCGCCGCGGCGGGCCAGGCGATCCAGCGGGAGCCGGCGCGCGAGGTGAAGGCCAGGATCAGCCCGCCCAGCATGCCGAGCGGCACCGTCATCAGCGACAGCAGCAGCGTCTGCTTCAGCCCCGACCAGAGGATCGGCAGCGCCTGCCCGATGATCCCGGTGTTCAGGAAGGCGGTGGTGAAGTCCTCCATCTCAGGCGCTCCCCGTCCGGCCGAGCGTGAAGCGCCGCTCGATCCAGCGCCCCAGCCCGACCACCGGCAGGAACAGGATGGCATAGGCGATCGCGCCCAGGGTCAGCGGCGTCGGATTGGCCGAGAAGGCCATGGAGGACTGCGCCGCGCCCAGGATCTCCGACACCCCCACCACGGAGGCCAGGGCCGTGCCCTTGGTGATGGCGATGGTGCGGTTGGTCAGCGGCGGGATCACCATGCGGACGGCCTGCGGCAGCACGACCAGGAACAGCACGGGCAGGAAGCGGAAGCCCAGCGCCCGCGCCGCATCCCATTGCCCGCGCGGCACGGCGGTGATGCCGGCCCAGTAGATCTCCTCGGCGAAGGCGGCCAGCACCAGCGTCAGCGCCAGCCAGGTGGCCCAGAAACCGGACAGCGACATCCCCGCCGAGGGCAGGCCGAAATAGAGCAGCACCAGGATCACCAGCGGCGGCAGGGCGCGGAACAGGTCCACGAAGAAGACGATCAGCCAGTTCAGGGGACGGATGCCCAGCGCCCGGACCGCCGCGAGCACCAGCCCGGCCGCGAGCCCCGCGACGACGATCAGCGCGGCGAGCGCGAGCGTCAGCGCGAAGCCCTCGGCGATGCGGGGCCAGTATTCGGCGGCGACGCGGGCGTTGAGGAAGGAGAAGACGAAGCCCGAGTCCACGAGAAGGAAGACCCGTCCTCAGCCGCAGCGCGGCTCATGCGGCGCCGGGTCGTAACCGGGCAGGCCGGGCACGCCATAGCCGGGGAAGGGGGTGTTCTCGGCATCGTCGGCGGCCGGCTTGCTGCCGAACCACTTCTCGCTGAGCTTCGCCAGGGAGCCGTCGCGCTTCATGCATTCCAGCACGTCCTCGACCTGGTTGCGCAGCGCCACCTCGTCCTTGCGGAAGGGCGCGGCCCAGTGGGCGCGGGTCTCCTTGATGACGAAGTCCGGCACGAGTTGCGGTTGCCGGGACGCCGCGTACTTCACCACCGTATTGCCCGCGAGAACGGCATAGGCCCGCCCGGCGATCACGGCCTGCACCGCATCCGGGTTGCTGTCATAGGTCTGGGTGGTGAAGCCGAGCTTCGCCGCATTGGCCTGGGCCCAGGCGTCATAGGCGCTGCCCTTGTTCACCGCGATGGCCTTGCCCCTGAGGTCGTCGAGCGAGGCGATCGGCGTGTTGCCCTTGCGGATGCCGAACTGGAACTCGGTGAACAGGTAGCCCTCGGTGAAGAGCAGGTTCTCCGCCCGCTCCTTCGTCACGGTCACCGGGGCTGCGAGGAAGTCGTAGCGCCCGGCGTTCAGCGCCGGCACCAGCCCGGAGAAGGAGGCGCTGTCGATGGTGATCGGCCGGCCCAGCCGCCGCGCCACCTCGGTGAAGAGATCCACGTTGAAGCCCTGGACCCCGCCATCCAGCTTCGGGAAGGCATGGGGCGCGAAGGTGCCGTCCACGGCGGTGCGCAGCGGCGCCGGGGCGGCCGGGCTCTGGGCCCTGGCCGCCGGAGGAAGGGTCACGGAAGCCGGGGCGAGAAGGATGGCGAGCAGGAGCAGGCGGCGCATGGCGGGGCGGAGTCTCGTGGCGGTCATGGTCGCAGCTTGGCAGCAAGAACCATGCAAGCCGAGCCCGCGCGTATCGGGGATCTGCCATGAACCGGGCGGTCCATGTGCCCGAATCATGCCATAAAAGGGTCCTCACCGTGCCGCGAGCGGCTCCCATCTTCCGCTCCAGAGGCCGGCAACGGCCGGATCACTCAGGCCTGGGAGGCCCCAGTATCATGAAGTCCTTCGCCATCTCCCTCGTCTTCCTCGGCATCGCCACCATCCTGGCCGTGGTCGGCACGCTGCTGGGCAGCGCCGGCACCAGCCAGCTCCTCGCCCTCCCGGTGGCGCTGGCCGCCATGGTGTCCTGCCTGATGCTGGTGGGCGGGCTGCTGATCCTCGAATTCCGCCGCCCGGCCGCCCCCCTGGCGCTGGCGGCCTGAACCGCCGGGCCGCATTCCCGGCCGGACCGGAAAAGCAGGAAGGCGCCCCGCCCGGGGCGCCTTTTTTGTGCCGGGCGCTCAGGGCTGGTGTGCCTTCATCGCCCCCGAAAACGGCGAACCGCCGGTTCCCGAGGGGGAACCGGCGGTTCTGCGAAAGACCGGGAGGCCCTGTCCGGGCCGGAGGGTTCAGTCCGCCGCCATGGACATGCGGGCGCGGTTCAGCACCGACATCACGTGATCCTCGGTGGCGTCGCAGACCTTCTCCGTCTGGTCCGGCGTGAAGACATGGCCCGCGCCTTCCATGACGCGGTAGTCGATCTTCACGCCCTTCTGCGTGTTCAGCTTGTCCACCAGCTTCCGCACGCTGCTTTCCGGCACCAGCTCGTCCTGCGCGCCGTGCAGGATCAGGCCGGAGCAGGGGCAGGGGGCGAGGAAGCCGAAATCATAGTGGCTCGCCGGGGCGGAGATGGAGACGAAGCCGCCCATCTCCGGCCGCCGCATCAGCAACTGCATGCCGACATAGGCGCCGAAGGAGTACCCCGCCACCCAGAGCATGGGCGCCGAAGGATTCACCGCCTGCAGGAAGTCGAGCGCCGCCGCCGCGTCCGAGATCTCCCCGATACCGCCGTCATAGCGGCCCTGGCTCTTGCCCACGCCCCGGAAGTTGAAGCGCAGGGTCGAGAAGCCCATCGCCTGGAAACGGCCATAAAGCCCGTGCACCACGCGGTTGTTCATGGTCCCGCCATGCAGCGGATGGGGATGGAGGATCAGGGCAACGGGGGAATTCGGGCGCTTGGAATGGTGGTAGCGGCCCTCCAGCCGGCCATCGGGGCCGGCGAACATCACTTCAGGCATTGTCCCCTGGTGTCCACTTCCTTTGGGAATGCGCAGTCACGCATTCCGAGCCAACAGCCCTCGGGAGGAGAATGAAGGGGGAAACGCACAGGCCCTCCATCCTCCCCGGTTTCGTGGAGCGATGCCGACAGGGGCGTGCCGCGGACGCAGGAGGCATACCGCGAGACACCTTCCATACCGGCAGGGTTCCGATCATCTGATGTCTGCCGGGGCGGGCTTACGATCCCCGGCGCAAAGCCAATATAGGGAGCGGTTCCTCTAAACCCTAACGAAATCATGGCATGGGGCCCATGTCTCAGGCTCCAGGCGGGAATATTCCCTTTTTGTTTCCGGTGTTGCGGGAACGCCCCTGTGGGAACACCGATGACACCGCGGAGGTGACCGAACGACATGCGCCTGTCGACGCGCGGCCGCTATGCGGTGATGGCGATGGTGGAGATGGCGGGCCGCGCGCGATGCGCGGCCTGCAGCCCGGAGCCCCCGGTCAGCCTGGGCGAGATTGCCGGCGCGCAGAATCTGTCGCTCGCCTATCTGGAGCAGCTTTTCGGGCGGCTGCGGCGCGCGGGGCTGGTGGAATCGGCGCGCGGGCCGGGCGGCGGCTACCGGCTGGCCCGCCCGGATGCGGCGATCTCGATGGCCGAGATCATCGAGGCGGTGGATGAGCCGCTCAGCGCCACGCGCTGCGAGGGCGAAGGCGCTGGCTGCCTGGCCGGGCGCCGGTGCGCGACCCACGACCTCTGGGACGAGCTGGGCGAGCAGATCCGCCTCTTCCTGGCCGGGATCTCTCTGGCGGATGTGGTCCAGGGACAGGTGCGGGGCCGCGCCCTGCCGCCGCTCCTGCCCGCCCTGGCACCGGGTGGGCAGGAGGGCGGGCAGAGGGGCGGAGAAGGGAGGGAGGCATGACCCCGCTCCCCCTTTACCTCGATGCCAATGCCACCGAGCCGCTGCGGCCGGAGGCCCGGCTGGCCGTGCTGGAGGCGCTGGACCTGACCGGCAACCCCTCCTCCGTCCATGCCGAGGGGCGGGCCGCCCGGCGGCTGCTGGAGAAGGCGCGCGCCCAGGTGGCGGACCGTTTCGGCGTCCGGGCGCGGGAGGTGGTCTTCACCTCCGGCGGGACCGAGGCGGATATCCTGGCGATTCGCGGCCTGGGACGGGGCCGGCGCATCCTGGTTGGCGCCACCGAGCATCCGGCGGTGCTGGCCACGGCGCCGGAGGCCGGGCGGCTGCCGGTGGACGGGGACGGGCTGCTGGACCTCGCGGCCCTGGAGCAGCTTCTCGCCTCCGGTCCCCCCGCCCTGGTCTGCCTGATGCTGGCCAACAACGAGACCGGCGTGATCCATCCCGTCGCGGAGGCCCTGGCCCTCTGCCGGCGCCACGGCGCCCTGCTGCATCTGGACGCGGTGCAGGCGGCGGGGCGGATGCCGGTTTTCCTGGAGGCGCTGGGGGCCGACAGCCTTGCCTTGTCTGGCCACAAGCTCGGCGGGCCGAAGGGGGCCGGGGCGCTGCTGCTGCGCCCGGGGCTCGACCTGCCGGCGCATCTGCCGGGCGGCGGGCAGGAACGCGGGCGGCGCGGCGGCACCGAGCCCCTGCCGGCCATCGCCGGCCTGGGCGCCGCGGCGGAGGCTGCCGACCCCCGGGCGGCGGAACGGCTCCTGCCGATCCGGCACGCCATCGAGGCGGGCAGCGGCGCCCGCATCCTGGGGGCCGGGGCGCCGCGCCTGCCCAATACGGTGAGCCTGCTGCTGCCCGGCGCGCCGGCGGAAACCCAGGTCATCGCGCTGGACCTGGCCGGGGTCCGGGTCTCGGCGGGCTCGGCCTGCTCCTCCGGCAAGGTGGCGCGCAGCCATGTGCTGGAGGCGATGGGGCTGGGCGAGGCGGCGGGCTGCGCCATCCGCGTTTCCCTGCCCTGGAACGTGCCGGAGGACGCGGCGGAGCGTTTTCTCGCCGCTTATGCTGCCATGCGGGATCGCCTCTCGCAGCGCGCCGCGGAGAGCCCCATCTTCGCGGCATGACCGCTCCGGCCGCCAACCGCCCGATCTATCTCGACAACCACGCCACCACCCCGGTCGATCCCAGGGTGCTGGCGGCCATGCGCCCCTGGTGGGAGGAGAACTTCGCCAATCCGGCCAGCGTGGAGCACGTCATGGGCCGGGCCGCCGAGGCGGCGGTGGAGCAGGCGCGGGCGGAGGTGGCGGCGCTGATCGGCGCCGAGGCGCGGGAGATCGTGATGACCTCCGGCGCCACGGAGAGCAACAACCTCGCCATCAAGGGCGCGGCGCGTTTCGCCGCCACGCAGGGCAGCGGGCGCCGGCGCATCGTCACCACGGCCACCGAGCACAAATGCGTGCTGGAGAGCGTGCGCGACCTCGCGGCGGAGGGGTTCGAGCCGGTGATCCTGCCGGTCGGGCCGGACGGGCTGCTGGACCCGGAGGCGCTGCGCGCGGCGGTGGATGACGGCACGCTGCTGGTCAGCATCATGGCGGTGAACAACGAGATCGGCGTGGTGCAGGACCTGCCCGCGCTGGCCGCCATCGCCAGGGGGGCGGGGGCGCTCTTCCACACCGACGCGGCGCAGGCCGCCGGGCGCGTGCCGCTGGATGTGGCGGCGATCGGCGTGGACCTGCTCTCGCTCTCCGGCCACAAGATCTACGGACCCAAGGGCATCGGCGCGCTCTATGTCCGCCGCCGCCCCCGTGTCCGCCTGGCGCCCCTCCTGTCCGGCGGCGGGCAGGAGCGCGGCTTCCGCTCCGGTACGCTGGCGCCGCCGCTGGTGGCCGGGCTGGGCGAGGCGGCGCGGCTGGCGCGGCTGGAGGGCGGGGAGGACGCGGCGCGCGCCGCCGGTCTGCGCGACCGTTTCCTGGCGGCGCTGGCCGCGCAGGTGCCGGGGGTGGCGGTGAATGGCAGCCGGGAGCGCCGGGTGGCGGGCAACCTGAACCTCACCTTCCCCGGCGGCGTGGATGCGCAGCGGCTCATGGCGGCGATGCCGGAGATCTGCGTCTCCACCGGTTCGGCCTGTTCTTCCGCCTCGGTGGAGCCTTCCTATGTGCTGCGGGCCATCGGGCTGGACGAGGCCGCCGCAAGAGCAAGCTTGCGCGTGGGGATCGGGCGCTTTACCTCGCCCGCCGAGGTGGACCTGGCGGCCGCGGCCCTCGCGCGTGCCTGGACATCCGTCACGTCCCCCGAGACGGTGGAGTAGGAGCGGCGCGGATGCCGAAGATGACGTTTATCGAGCGTGACGGCACGCGGCGCGAGGTGGATGCGCCGCTGGGCCTCAGCGTGCTGGAGATCGCCCATCGCCATGGCGTGGATATCGAGGGCGCCTGCGAGGGCAGCCTCGCCTGCGCGACCTGCCACGTGATCGTGGAGGGCGACTGGTTCCCGAAGCTGGCCGAGCCGACGGAGGATGAGGAGGACATGCTCGACCTCGCCTTCGACCTGCAGGAAACCTCCCGCCTCGGCTGCCAGATCGTGATGACCGAGGCGCTGGACGGGCTGGTGGTCAAGCTGCCGGCCGCCGGCAAGTAGGAGGCTTCGCCGGACGGCCATCGCCCTCCGGCCTGCCTGTTCCGGAGGGCGGGACGGGGCCAGAGATGGGGCGAGCCTGGCGGGCGCCATCGGGGTGGAGATTTCGCGGGATGCCGCAGCAACAGTTTCAGTCCTATGGCATGCCGGGCGGCCTGTTCCAGCGGCTGCGCCAGGGCGCTACGCCGGAATGGGAGGCCTATTGCTGGCATCCCTTCGTGCGGGGGCTGGCCGAGGGCACGCTGCCGCTTCCGGCCTTCCGGCACTATCTGGTGCAGGACTATCTCTTCCTGGTGCAGTTCGCCCGCGCCCAGGCCCTGGCCGTGGTGAAGGCGGAGAGCCTCGCCGCGATGCGCGAGAAGAGCGCGGCGGTGGACGCCATCCTCGGCGAGACGCGCCTGCACCTGGAATACTGCGCCGGCTGGAACCTGTCCGAGGAAGATATCCTGGCACAGCCCGAGGCGGCCGAGACGGTCGCCTATACCCGCTGGGTGCTGGACCGCGGCTTCGCCGGCGACATCCTGGACCTGGAGGTGGCGCTCGCCCCCTGCACCGTGGGCTATGGCGAGATCGCCCTGCGCATCGAGGCGCATCCCGGCCGCCGCCGCGACGACAACCCCTATGAGAGCTGGATCGCCATGTATGCGGGCGAGGAGTACCAGGCCCTGGCGCGTTCCGCCGCGGCGCGGATCGATGCGCTGGGCGCCAGCCATGGCGGCGAGGCCCGCCTGCCGCTGCTGACCCGGACCTTCGCCGAGGCCTCCCGGCTGGAGGCGGATTTCTGGGCCATGGGCCTGCGCGCCGTGCCCCCGGCCGGCGGAATCGCCGCCGAGGGCGCGCTGTCGGAGATCGGCTGATGCGGATCCTGGTCGCCATGTCCGGCGGGGTGGACAGCAGCGTCGTGGCCGGGCTGCTGCGGGAGGAGGGCCATGAGGTCGTTGGCGCCACGCTGCAGCTCTACGACCACGGGGCCGCCGTGTCCCGCAAGGGCGCCTGCTGCGCCGGGCAGGATATCCACGACGCCCGGGATGTCGCCGACCGGCTCGGCATCCCGCATTACGTGCTGGACCGCGAGACCCGTTTCCGCGATGCGGTGATCGAGGATTTCGCGAACAGCTACGCGCGCGGCGAAACCCCCATCCCCTGCGTCCGCTGCAATCAGACGGTGAAGTTCCAGGACCTCTTCGGCCTCGCCCGGGACCTGGGCTGCGAGGCGCTGGCGACGGGGCATTACGCGCAGCGCGTCGAGGGGCCCTCGGGGGCGGAACTGCACCGAGCTGTCGATCCGGCGCGCGACCAGTCCTATTTCCTGTTCGCCACCACGCGTGAGCAACTGGCCTTCACCCGCTTCCCGCTGGGTGCCATGCCCGACAAGGCCGCCGTGCGCGCCGAGGCGGCGCGGCTGGGCCTCGCCGTGGCGGAGAAGCCCGACAGCCAGGACATCTGCTTCGTGCCCGCCGGACGATACCACGAGACGGTGGCGAAGCTGCGCCCCGAGGCGGCGCAGCCCGGCGAGATCGTGCATCTCGACGGCCGCGTGCTGGGCCGCCACGAGGGGCTGGGGCGCTTCACCGTGGGGCAGGGACGGGGCCTCGGCACGGCCGCGCGCGATGGCGAGGAGCCGATGTATGTGGCGGCCCTGGACGCCACCCGGCGGCGCGTCGTGGTCGGCCCCAGGGCGGCGATTCCACAATCCGTGGTGGAGGCTGGCGAGGCGAACTGGCTGATCCCGCCGCCCGAGGGGGAATTCACCGCGCAGGCGAAGTTCCGCGCCCGCGAGGTGCCGCAGCCGGTGCGGGCCCGCTGGGATGCGGCGCGCGGCCTGCTCTCCGTCACGCCGGAACAGCCGGTGATCGCGGCGCCGGGGCAGGCGCTGGTGCTCTATGATGGGGAACGCGTGCTCGGCGGCGGATTCATCCGCCGGGCGGGCGTTGACAGGAACGGCGCGGCGGCCTAATTCGCGGCCCACCGGTTGGCGGCGTAGCTCAGCGGTAGAGCAGGGGAATCATAATCCCTTGGTCGGCGGTTCAAATCCGTCCGCCGCTACCAACTGGTCTTCCAGAACATCCCCGACAATTCGCTGCCCATTGCCAGAAATGGCAACTGGCCCGCGACGCCAGGGCGCGAGCCTTTTATTTCGTCACGGTGGCGTGGAAGCGGACTCAGCACGCCATAAGGGCCGGCTGGCTTTCCTCGGACAGGATCGCGGGATGCAGCGCTGCCACGGTCACGGGCGGTGCTGCCGTGTCGAGTGCGCGCAGCAGGCTGGCCATGCGGCTCAGGATCATGGTGGCGGCCGAGTGGTCGGCCTCGAAGGCTTCGACCGCCAGTTGGTCGACTCGCTCCGCGAGATCAACCAGGGTGAGATGGCGCGGGTTTTCCATGCCGGGAACGCTGGGCTCCTCTCCGCCATGTCCCGAAGGGGAATGGGTGCGGTGCAAAAAGATTAACATCTGGTGAAGCGGTGGCGAAGGAAAAACCGCTACCCTGGATACGTATAGCCATGATGTGGAAACAATTCAGAATTGCAAAAAATGCCAGCCGCACTTTCGCGCGGCCGGCAGGGGATTCTTCCGCAGATGCCGCCGGTCAGTCCCCGGCGACGGCCAGCGCGGCGCGCCAGACCCGCAGGAAATTCCCGGACCAGAGCAGTTCCAGCGCCTGCCGGTCATAGCCCCGGCGTGCCAGCTCGGCGGTCAGGCCCAGGGTCTCCCCGGCATGGCGCCAGCCCTCCACCCCGCCGCCGCCGTCGAAGTCGCTGGACAGGCCGACATGCCCGATGCCGATGCGCCGCACCGCATGGTCCACATGGTCCGCCATATCGGCCACCGAGGCGCGGAACCGGCCATCCGGGTCCGGTGCCCGCAGGAAGGCCGGGACAGCGGTGATCTGCACGATCCCGCCCACCTGCCTCAGCATGTCGAGCTGTTCGTCATCCAGGTTGCGCGGATGCGCGCGCAGGGCGGCGCAGCAGGTATGGGTGGCGAGCACCGGCGCCTTCGAGATCTCGGCCGCCTGGAAGAAGCTGCTGCGGGCGATGTGGGACATGTCCACCATCAGCCCGACCCGGTTCATCTCCCGCACCGCCTGCCGGCCCAGCTCGCTCAGCCCGCCATGCAGGGCGGGGCCGTCCCCGAGTTCCGGCTTGGGCCGGGCCGCGTCGGAGAGGTCGTTGTGCCCGTCATGCGTGACAGTGACGTAACAGGCGCCGAGGTCGCGCCAGAGCTTCAGCCGGGACAGGTCGTGCCCCATGGCATTGCCGTTCTCCACGCCCAGCAGCACGGCGAAGGCCCCCTCCGCCTGGGCGGCGGCGAGTTCGTCCGGCGTGGTGACAAGGCGGTGCTCCGCATCCGCCGTGCCGCGGATGGCGCGCAGCATGGCCTCGGCGCGCTCCCCGGCGGCGGCATGGCCCTCCGGCGTGCGGGGCCCCTGCGGCGTATAGGCGATGAAGACCACGCCCTTCAGCCCGCCGGCCTTCATCTTGGGGAAGTCCACCTGCCGCGGCGTCTCGCCATGCGGGTCGGGCATGTCCGGCCAGGGGATGTCCACATGCGTGTCGAGCGTCGGCAGCGACGCATGCAGCGCGGCGATTTCCGCTTCGGCGGAATGGGTGATGGGGGCGTCCATGGCAGTCCCGTTCAGATGGTGCGGGCGCGGCTGATGCGCGCGATGGTCTCGGGCAGGGCGGCGGGATCAAGCCAGCGGAACACGGCGACGATTCGCGTCGCCGGCTCGATCCAGATGACATTGCCGCCGGCGCCCTGGGCGAAGAGGCTTTCCCGGTCGGCCTCCGGGAAGCGGCCGGAGCGGTTCAGCCACCAGAGCAGCCCGTAATCCGCGTGCAGCGGGCAGGGCGTGCCGCTGGCCGCCACCCAGCCGGGCGGCAGGATGCGCTGTCCGTCCCAGATCCCGCCCGCGAGCATCAGCAGGCCGAGCCGCGCCTGGTCCTCCGCATGGGTGCGGATGCCGCCGCCCCAATGCGTGCCGCCCGGCACCGAGAGCGCCGTGCGCCCGCCGGGCAGGGTGACGGAGGCGGTGCGGTAGCCGTCCCAGCGCCAGTCCTCGCTGCCGCCGACCGGGCGCATGATCCGCTCCGCCCAGACCTCCGGCAGCGGCCGGCCGAAGCGCAGCATCAGGGCCAGGGACAGGGCGTTCACCCGGACATCGTTGTATTCCCAGTAGGAGCCCGGCGGCTGCAACGGCCGCTCCCAGCCCTTGGGCGCCTTGCCCTCGCGCTGCAGGTCGCGGCCCCGGTCCAGCACGTCCGACTTGCCGTGCAGCGTGCCCTCCCACTCGCTGGTCTGGGTCAGCAGCATGCGCCACGTGACGGCGCCGTTGCGCGGGCCGGCGAAGGCGGGGTCGGAGACGCTGGCGGAGACCGGCTCGTCCAGGTCGCGGATCAGCCCATCCAGCACGGCGATGCCCGCCAGCATCGAGAGGCAGGACTTGGCGACGCTGAAGGTCCGGTCCGCCTGCCGCGTGTCGCCCCAGCGGGCGGCGACGCGGCCATGGCGCAGGATGAGCCCGTTCGGCGCGCCGCGCGGCTCGACCGGCCCGAGGATCTCGTTGCCCGGCGGCGGCTCGAAATGGCCGGAGGCCAGATAGGCCGGCAGGTCGCGGGGGAAGGGGCTTTCCTGCCTCTGCGCCCAGGCAGTGGCCTCGGCGAGCCCGGCGGGATCGAAGCCGAGTGTTCCGGGCTCACCCGGGGGCAGGGCGGCGGGGTGTGGCGCTGGGAAGATCATTGCCGGCAGCCTCCGCCCGATCGGCGCTTTCGGGAAGACCCCCGGCCGGCGGGGATGCGGGAAAAGCATGGCGCGTCCGGCGGGTTTTTTCGTGGCCGTGCTGTCCGGGCTCAGGGTTTCTCAACCGTTTGGCGCTTTGCTGCCTGGGATGGACCCTTGCCGCAGACAGAACGCCGCGCAGACGAGTCAGGATATCCGAGGCATGCGACGCCTTCCCATGGGCATGGGCGGCACGGCCCGGCCGGCCACGCCGCTCCGCCCCGCCCTTCCGGTGCAAGCTCCCCGGGCGGGGGAGCGGCCATGACGATTCCCGGCGGTCGCCCCGGGACCGGCACGGCGCCGGAGGCGGAGCACGATCAGGCCGATCGCCACGAACGCTACGTGACCTTCGCCCTGGCCGCGGCGGAGCTGCTGGTGGAGATCCGCCCCGACGGCACCATCACCTATGCCGCCGGCAGTTTCGAGCAGCGTTTCGGACAGGCGCCGGAAGCTTTCCTGGCCACCCCCGTCCGCCGTCTCCTGGCGCCGGAGGAGCGGGAGCGCCTGGAGGACACGCTCATGCTGCTGGGCGCGCAGCAGCGCATCCCGCCCATGCTGTTCCGCCTGCGGACCCGGGAGCGGCGGCCGATGCTGCTTTCCGGCCTGCCCCTCGCGCATCGCCAGGGCCTGCGCTTCTGCCTCTGCCTCTCGGCCGTGCCGGAAGGGATGCCGGACCTGTCCGGAGAGACCGATCTGGGGCCGGAGGCACTGGCCCGGGTCGCGGAACAGCGCCTGCGGGAAGGGGAGGTGGCCTCCTCCATGGGCTTCCTCGAACTCGAGGAGAATGGGAGCGACATCCTGAAACAGATCCGCGAGGCGATGCTGGCCGGTGACGACGGCGACGGGGTGGCCGGGCGGATCGCCCCGGGGCGCTACGGGATCGTGTCCGGCGGCGCGATGCATCGCCCTCCGAGGGAGGCCGGGCCGGAACGCGACGAGGCGGGCCGGGGCCATGCCGGCGAGGAGGGGCTGGCCGGGGAGCAGGCGGATCACGGCCTGAAGGGTGGCATGACGGATCTCGCGAAGCTGGCGGCCCGGGTGGAGGCCGCCCTGGCCCGGGGCGGACGCGAGGCGCGGCTCCGCGCGCTCGACATGCCGCTGACGGCGCCCGGCCTCGACGTGGTCCAGGCCACGCGCGCCCTGCGCCACGCCCTGTCCGCCTTCGCGCAGGAAGGGCAGGAGGGGCTGAACGACTGGGGCTTCGACCGGGGGCTGCAAGGCTTCCTCGCCTCCGCCACCCTGCGCAGCGAGGCGATGCGGCGTGCTTTGGCGGAACGGCGTTTCCACATGGCCTATCAGCCCATCGTCGGCCTGCAGGACGGCCGCGTCCATCACTACGAGGCCCTGCTGCGCCCCCGGCCCATCCAGGACCTGCCGCTGAAGGGGCCGCAGGAATTCGTGACCTTCGCCGAGGCCATCGGCCTGGCCGAGGAGCTGGACTGGGCGGTGCTGCACAGTGTCGCCCAGGTGGCGCAGCGGCCGGCCGCGCCGCGCATCGCCGTCAACCTGTCCGGCCTGTCGCTGCAAAGCCCGGCCTTCCGGCGGAAGATGGAAAGCCTGCTCGACGCCCGGCCGCACCTGGCGGAACGGCTGCTGGTGGAGATCACCGAGACGGCGCAGATCGGCGACGAGGACGAGGCCATCCGCAGCGTGCAGTTCCTGCGCGACCGCTGGGTGGCCGTCTGCCTCGACGATTTCGGTGCGGGGGCCGCCGCCTTCCGCTACCTGCGCGCCTTGCAGGTCGATTTCGTGAAGCTGGACGGTGCCTATGTGCAAGGCGCCCTGCGCAGCGCCCGCGACCGCAGCTTCGTGACGGCGATCGTGGAGCTGTCGCAGTCCCTGGGCGCCGCGGTGGTGGCGGAGCGGATCGAGACCGAGGCCGAGGCCGCGCTGATGCGGGAACTGGGCGTGGGCTTCGGCCAGGGCTTCCATTTCGGCCGCCCGGGCCAGCTTCCCGGCCCCCAGGGGGCGGGGGCTGCGACTGAGCCCCGGCGGCGCCCCCGGCGGTCCAGGCACGGCATTGGCAGAGGCCCGGGACCACCCCACATGGGCCGCATGACCGATCCCGTCTCCCGAAACCCCGAGACGGCCATCCTCGGCGGTGGCTGTTTCTGGTGCCTCGACGCCGTCTACCGCAATCTGGAGGGCGTCGCCTCCGTGGTCTCCGGCTATGCCGGCGGCACGGTTCCGAATCCGACCTATGAGCAGGTCTGCGGCAAGCGGACCGGGCATGCGGAGGTGGTGAAGGTCGATTTCGACCCCGCCGTGATCTCCTATGCCGATATCCTGCGTGTCTTCTTCACCATCCACGATCCCACCACGAAGGATCGCCAGGGTGCCGATGTCGGGCCGCAGTACCGCAGCGTCATCTTCGCCACCTCGCCCGGACAGGAGCGCGTGGCGCGGGAGGTGATGGCGGAGGTGGCCGATGCGGGGCTCTACCCGGCGCCGCTGGTCACGGAACTGGCCCCCGCGCCGGAATTCTGGCCGGCCGAGGCGGAGCATCAGGACTACTTCGCCCGCACCCCCTGGTCGGGCTATTGCCGGGCGGTGATCGCGCCGAAGGTGGCGAAGTTCCGCAAGAGCTTCGCGCATCGGCTGAAGGAGCGTGCGGCATGAGCGGGAAGGATCAGGCGATGGACGAGGCGGAGCGCCGGTCGGAGGAGGAGTGGCGCCACTGCCTCCTGCCCCAGGCCTATCGCGTGCTGCGCGAGCACGGCACGGAGCGGCCCGGTTCCTCGCCCCTGAATGGCGAGAAGCGGGCGGGCACCTATCACTGCGCCGGCTGTGGCACGGCGCTCTTCGATTCCGTGACGAAGTTCGAGAGCGGCACGGGCTGGCCTTCCTTCTTCCGGCCCATTGAGGGCTCGGTGGCCACCACGACCGACCGCACCCATGGCATGGTGCGGACGGAGGTACATTGCGCCCATTGCCAGGGCCATCTCGGCCATGTCTTCCCGGACGGCCCGCCGCCGACCGGGCTGCGCTTCTGCATGAATGGTGTGGCGCTGCGCTTCGAGCCGGCGGCGGACCAGCCCGCGGGCTGACACCGGCCATGGCGCGCCCGAGGCTCTCGCGCCGTGCCATCCTGTGCTAATCTCGGGCGCATCGACCGGGGGGCGCACCACCCCCGCGGCACCGGCATCCACCCCGGAGGGTAAGGTTTCATGCGCTTCAAGAGCCTGGCCGGAGGGCTGACCGGGCTTGCCTTCCTGGCCGCCCTGCTGCCGCAGGGGGTGCTGGCCGCGTCGCCCGATCTCGTCTTCGTGCTCAATTCGGGCGAGGCGAACATCCAGATCCTCGACGGGCGGAGCCGTGAGGAGATCCGGCGCATCCCGGTGCTGCGGGAGGTCCACCACCTCACCCTGACGCCGGACCGCAGCCAGATCCTGGTCGGGGATTCCGGCGGCAACGAGATGCTCTTCCTCGACCCCGCCACCGGATCGGTGCTGCGGCGGGAGCGGATCAGCAATCCCTATCACCTCGCCTTCACGCCGGATGGGAAGCGGCTGGTGGTGACCAGCCTGCGCCGCGACCAGGTGGACATCTATGGCTGGGACGGGCAGGCGCTGAGCCTTCAGGGGCGCCTGCGGGTGGGCGACATGCCCAGCCACCTGGCCTACAGCCCGGACAGCCGCTTCGCCTATGTCACCCTGCAGGGCGAGCGCAGCATCGCCGCCGTGGACCTGGAACGCCGCGAGGTCGCCTGGACCCAGGAGGTCGGCCGCGATCCCGCCGGCATCCACTGGCATGACGGCAAGCTGCTGGTGGGCGCGATGGGGCAGGATTTCGTCTCGGTGGTGGACCCCGCGACCCATGCGGTGGAACGCCGCATCACGGTGGGGCGCGGCGCGCACCAGATCTTCCCGTCTCCCGACAACAGCGTGATCTATGTCACGAGCCGCGTGGACAGCCGCATCACCGCGCTGGACCCGAAGGATCTGTCGGTGAAGCGGGTCTATGACACGCCCGGCGGGCCGGACGACATCACCTTCGACCCGCAGGGCCGGCTCTGGACCACGCTGCGCTGGGTGGCCAAGGTTGGCGTGCTGGACCCCGCCACGGGGGAGATGCAGACCCTGCGCGCCGGGCGGTCGCCGCACGGAATCCTCTACCGCACCGCCGATCCGGCCCTGGCGCAGGATGGCCACGCCGGGGATGGCCGCGCCGCCCCGGCGCAGCCCCGCTGAGGCCGGCGTGAGGCGAGGGATGGGGCGGTCGATCCTGGCCGGCTGCCTGGCTTTCCTGGCTGCGGTTCCGGCTTTCGCCCAGGAGAGGGGGCCGGCGGCCTGCCGTGGCACGGTCTATCTGACCATCGACACGGGCTGGTCGCGGGAGGCCGAGCAGATCGCGGCGGTGCTGCGGCGCCACGGGGTGCGGGCCACGCTCTTCGTGGCGGACGAGCCGACTTTCCGCGGCGACCGGACCCTCGGCCCGGAATGGGCCGCGTTCTGGCGCGCGCGGGCGGCGGAGGGGCACGTCTTCGCCAGCCATACCTGGCGGCACTGGTACTTCACGGGCGACCCTGGGCCGGGAAAGGTGCGCTATGCCTCCCGCCAGCGGGACGGCGGCAGCACGGTGCTGGACGGCCCGGCGCTCTGCGAGGAACTGCGCCGCCCGGTCGAGCGGCTGCGCCAGATGGTGCCGGAGGCGGTGGTACTGCCGCTCTGGCGTGCCCCTGGTGGCCGTACCACGCCCAATGCCCTGGCCCTGGCGCAGCAATGCGGGCTGCGCCACCAGGGATGGAGCGCCAACGGCTTCCTGGGCGACGAACTGGACAGCGACCGCACCCCGAATGCCGCGCTGCTGGCCCGGGCGCTGGGCTCCGTGCGCGATGGCGAGGTGATGCTGATGCACTGGGGCGTGCGCTCGCGGCGGGAGCCTTTTGCCGGGGTGCTGGAGCCGCTGGTCACCGGCCTCCAGGAAAAGGGGTTCTGTTTCGAGACCCTGGCGCCCACCCTGGCCCCAGGAGCGGCCGTGACAGGGAAGAACTGATGCGGGGATGGCCATCCTCCATGGCCTTCCCGATACGCCGGCGTTACGCTGCGCCATGCTCGAAACGCTGACCGATGCGCTGGATGGCGCCACCGGCTGGCTCTTCGCCAGCATCCTGCAACCCGGCCTCTACGCGGCGGGGCTGATGGGGTGGGAGGAGGAGGCCTATCGCTGGGCGGGCTTCCTGCTGCTGGGCCTGTTGCAGGTGGTGGTGGTCTATCTCGTCTGCCGGCCGCTGGAGGCCTGGCAGCCGGTGGAGCCGCGCCGCGACCGCCGCGCCATCCGCACCGACGTCCTCTATACGCTGCTGGCGCGGCTCGGCATCCTGCCGCTCATCGCCTTCGCGCTCTTCACGGGTGTCGAATCCCGGCTCAGCGGCTGGCTGGCGGAGACGGGCTATGTCTCCCCCTCGCTGGAGGTGTTGTTCCCGCCCCTGCGCGACTGGCCGGTGCTGACCTTCCTGCTCTACGTCGTGGTGCTGGATTTCGGCGAGTACTGGCGCCACCGGCTGCAGCACGCCCTGCCCTGGTGGTGGGCCCTGCATTCGATCCATCACGCGCAGACGCAGATGACCTTCTGGACGGATGACCGCAACCACGTCATCGACGACCTGATCGGCGCGGCCTGGGTCGGCGGCATCGCGCTCGCGATCGGCATCCCGCCGGAGCAGTTCCCGCTGGCCGTGCTGATCCTGCGCCTCGCCGAGGCCATGTCGCACGCCAATATCCGCCTATCCTTCGGGCGTGTCGGGGAACGTCTGGTGGTGTCGCCGCGCTTCCACCGGCTGCACCACGGCGTACTCGCGGAAGGTGAGGCGGGACGCAATTTCGCCGTGCTTTTCCCGGTCTGGGACTGGATCTTCGGCACGGCGGACTGGCGGCGCGACCATTTCCCCGTCACCGGCGATCCGGAGGCGCCGCCCGGCTTCGTGCAGGGCGGCTGGTGGCGGCATCAGGTGGACGGCACTCGCCGTTTCTGGCGTGCCCTGCGTGGCTGAGGGACCTTGCGGGCGGCCTGACGAAACGGCCCTGCAACCATTCGGGCGCGATGGCGCTTGCTGCGTCATCGCGCCGGCTCACGGCGGCGCGACACTCCGTCACAGATAAGACAGCCCGCGGCCGGGGAGGCGACCCTGGCCCGGGGATTGCCTGACCTGTTGCGGATCCATCGAGATGCGGCCGACATGCCGCGGGAGACGACACGCCCATGCTGATCCGTGCCGGCTATAACCTCGCCTTCGAGTGCCCTTCCGCGACCCCGATGCTGCTGCTGATCAACGTGGTGCCGGAGCGTGAGCCGGACCTGCGCTCCCCCGTGGCGGTGCAGTTCCATTCCACCAGCGGACAGGCGGTGCCCTGGCGCGTCTACCGGGACGGATTCAACAACATCGTCACACGCATCGTCGCACCGCCCGGCCGCCTGACCATTTCGGCGGATTTCCTGGTGCAGGACAGCGGCCTGCCCGATCCGGTCGCGCGGGATGCCGTCCAGCACCCGGTGGAGGAGCTGCCGGACGAGGTGCTCGTCTTCCTGCTCGGCAGCCGCTACTGCGAAACGGACAGGCTTTCCAACCTCGCCTGGTCGCTTTTCGGCCAGACGAAGCCGGGCTGGGAGCGGGTGCAGGCGATCGTGGACTACGCGCACCAGCGCATCCAGTTCGGCTACCAGTATGCCCGCGCCACCAAGACGGCCTGGGAGGCGCATGAGGAGAGGCAGGGCGTCTGCCGGGACTTCACGCATCTCGCCGTGACCCTGTGCCGCTGCATGAACATCCCCGCCCGCTACGTGACCGGGTATCTGGGCGATATCGGCGTGCCGCCGGTGCCGGACCCGATGGATTTCTCCGCCTGGTTCGAGGTCTATCTCGGCGGCCGCTGGCACACCTTCGACGCCCGCCACAACAGGCCGCGCATCGGGCGCATCCTGATGGCGCGGGGGAGGGACGCGACGGATGTGGCGATCTCCACCTCCTTCGGCACCGCCTGGCTGGCGCAGTTCGATGTGATCACGGAAGAGGTGCCGGGAGGGTAGGGAAGGCGGTTCAGCGCGGCCCGCCTGGCTTGTCGGGCGAGCCGCAGCCGCAATCCCGGGAATCCGGCGCCGGTGGTGGCGAGGCAGTTTGCGCGCTGGCGAGGCAGGGCAGCAGCAGGATCAGGGCAAGCGCGAGAGCAGGCATGTGAGGTCCCCGGTCGCTGTGGGATGCACAGGCTAGGGTGGATCGCCCCGGAACGGCACTGTCCAGGGGTGCAGATCCGCCCCTGCGAATGAAAAAGCCGACTCATCCGGTGGGGAAGCAGGCAGCCGCCGGCTTTCCGGCGGGGCGGCAGCCGATGCTTCGGAGGTGCTGGAATTATGGGTGACGGCGCCAGGTCCGAGAACCGTCCGGCCGGGGACACGGCAGAGCCGCGTGTCCACCCCCGGTCCGCGCTCGTCAGGACCCAGCGCCGCCCCCTGTGTTTCCTATCCCTAAACTCGGCCCGTCTTCGGTTACCGATGGGGGAGATCATACAGTCTCTAATGTCTTATACAAGATGCCGTGATGATTTTTTCTGCATCGTTACGAAACTTTTGGCCGCCTCGTGCCCCCCTGGGGCCGGGTTGGGGACATAACGGCGCATTGCGGCACGAAGCGTGCTACACACATAGCCTCCAGGCAACCGATGCGACGATTCGAGTTGGAGACGCAGTGAGCGACTTTCCGCCCTCTTCCGATGGCCGCCCCGATGCACGGCCCCTTTACGCGCAGGTGGAGTCGATCCTGAACGCCCGCATCGCCGCCGGTGAGTGGGAGCCGGGTCATGCGCTCCCTTCCGAGCCCGAGCTGGCGCAGGAACTGGGCGTCTCGCACGGCACGGTCCGCAAGGCGCTGGATGCGCTGGAGCGCCGGCACCTGATCGAGCGGCGGCAGGGCAAGGGCACCTTCGTCGCCCGCCAGACTAGCGAGCGGGCGCGGTTCCATTTCTTTCCGATCCGCGACCTGCAGGGCCGGCAGGTGGAGCCGACCTCCACCGCCCTGTCCCTGGTGACCACCCCGGCCACGGAGGAGGAGCGCACCGCCATGCGCCTGCCCGCCGAGGCGCTGCTGCACAGGGTCCGGCGGCTTCGCGCCAAGGATGGCGTTCCCTTCATGCTGGATGAGACCAGCCTGCCCGCCGCCGTCTTCCCGGATTTCTCCGTCCCGGCGGGGCGGGAGCCGATGGACGAGCTCTATGTCGTCTACCAGAAGCGTTATGGCGTGACGGTGGTGCGGTCGGAGGAGCTGCTAAGCGCCGCCGGGGCCTCCCCCGAGGTTGCCACCGTGCTGGAGATGCCGGTCGGCGCGCCGGTGCTGATCATGGAGCGCCGGACCTGGGACGCGGGCGGCCGCCTGGTGGAGCGTCGGACCTCCTGGCTGAACACCGCCCGGCACCGCTATGTCTCGGTGATGGAATAGGGCGGATCGCCCCAGGGGGAGACGCCCAGGTCACGCCCGCCCTTTCCGGGGCGGTGGCCCTCACGGCCCGGGCGGGAACCCCTGCGGAATCTTCGTCCTCTCCCCGGGTTCCGGCAGCATGGCGGGCGGCGGCGCCGGCTCCTCAAAGCGTGGCAGCATGATCCGCACCGTCGTGCCCTGGCCGGGCCGGCTGTCGATCGTGAGCCGGCCACCGCAGCCCTCCGCGAAGCGCCGCGCCATCGCCAGCCCGAGCCCGGTGCCGCGGCCGGCGGGCTTGGTGGTGAAGAAGGGCTCCATGGCACGGGCCAGAACCTCCGGCTCCATGCCCCGGCCGTTATCCGCGACCTCGATGGCCACCATGTCCCCCGGCATCTCCTGATCCGTCCCGGAGGAAGGCCGGTTCGCCAGCCGGATCCGCACCAGCCCCCGTGCCAATTGCCGCCCCGGCTCGCGTTCCGCGATGGCGTCACGGGCATTGATCACCAGGTTCAGCAGGGCACTTTCCAGTTCCGCCGGCTCCGCCTTCACAGGCCAGAGTCCGGGCGGGAGACAGGTCTCCAGCCGCATCCCGGGGGCCAGGGATCGGTGCAGCAACTCCTCCATGCCAGGCAGCAGCGCGGACAGGCAGACCTTCTCATGCACCGCCACCTCGCGCCGGGAAAAGGCGAGCAGGCGCCGTGCCAGTGCGGCGGCACGGTCGGCGCCTTCGCCGGCACGGGACAGTGCCCGCCCGGCCCGTTCCGGGTCGCGCCGCGCGATGTCGAGATTCCCCTTCACCACGGTCAGGAAGTTGTTGAAGTCGTGCGCCACACCGGCGGCGATCTGGCCCAGCGCCTCCATGCGCTGCGCCTGCCGCAGCGCCTCCTCCGCCTGGCGCCGGGCGGTGATGTCGGTCAGCCCGGCGAGGATGCGGACGGTGCTGCCACTCGCATCCCGCTCGACCCGCGCCGAAAGCAGGACATGGACCACGCCGCCATCGCGGTGGAGGAAGTCATAGGCCGCGCCACGCAGCTCCCGCTGGCGCAGGATCCCTTCCCAGCCACAGCCCGCGAAGCGCCGGGCGCAGTCCGGGCTCATGAAGCGGGCGAGGGGGTGGCCCAGCACTTCCCGGCGCATCCGGCCCAGCAGCTCCAGCCAGGCATCGCTCACCTGCTCAATGGCACCGCTGCCGTCGAGCACGCAGAGCGGCAGCGGGCTGCGCCGGTACAGGATCCGCAGCCGCTTCTCGCTCAGCCGCAGGGCGCCGGCCTCGCGCTGCGCCGCCTCGCTCATCCGCCGGGCCAGGAAGCAGAAGGTCAGCACCACCCCGAACAGAAGCAGGACTCCCGCCACCAGCATGGCGGCCAGCAGGCTTGGTTGCGCCTCGCCCAGATCCCGCAGCCTGGCGAAGTTCAGCCAGTGCGGCAGGTGTGCCTCCATGATGGGATGCACCAGCACCAGGCCCAGGGCGGAGGGTATCGCCGACAGGAAGCGCAGGGGTGTGTCCCGCGGCGAGCGCCGGGCCAGCCGGAACAGCAGGCCCAGACTGGCCGTGGCGAGCAGCCCCGCCTGGAACAAGGTGTGGGACGAGGCTTCCGGCGGCTGCGTGGCGAGGGCGACCGAACTCAGCCGGCAACCGGCGAGGAGGCCGGCGCCGAGCAGCAGGGCGCCGCCCAAGGGGCGCCAGCATTCCCGCCAGCGCGTCGTTCCCGCCGCCGCTCCCGTCCGGCCCGGGATGGGATCGCCCAGGGCCAGGGCGACGCCGGGGAGGGAGGCGAGGAGCGGCAGGGCCAGCGACAGCGCGGCGGGGAGGAGAAGGATTTCCGGCATGCCGTCCGGCAGGCTCAGCAGGGTCGGCACGACCATCATCGACCACAGGCCGAGGCCGAGCGTGCCCCAGATGGTGGCGTACCAGATCCGCCGCGCCCAGGGATCGCCGCCGGCTTCCGCCGCGTCGGCGGGCGGGAGGTTGGATTGAAAAGGAGCGTCCGGCGAGGCGCGGAGCCTCTCCGCGAGTTCCAGCACGGTGTAGCAGAGGCCGAAGGCGATCAGGACAGCGAGCAGCAGCGGCATGTCAGGGGCCCGGGGCATCCCCGCCGGCCGGCATGGCAGCCTGCCGGCCGTCCCGCTTCCCCGGAAAGACGGGTCTCCCTGAAGTGACGGTTGGCCGGGCCATGGCATGGGGCCGCGCCGCCACCCCTGCATGGGGCAGTTTCAACCGCAACGTGATGTCCCTCCCTTTTCCTAATTCTTGCACGCGAGTACTCCAGGTCCAGAGAAAAAATTCCGGATGTGGAAAGGAAGGGTTCCGGCAGGTTGACCGGGAGGTTGCGGGGGAGAGGAGAGCGGCACTCTCCGGGGCATGATCGCCACATTCCCGCCAACCCGTTTCCGCCGCCCGGCGATTTGCCCTAGGATGACACCGGATGGCTGGCGGCGAAGCGACAGCGGCACGGCCGGCGGCCGCATGGCGCCCCTCCCCGGGGGGCCGGCTCAGGCCCCAGACACATGCGGCCGGGGCTGGCACCGTCACGGCCGCGTTCCATCTTCTAGTCTTCCAATGGCCACGAGTACCCCCGCCATGCGATCCAACTGCGTTGTACTGCGGCCCGAACCCCCGTCCCGTATCGCTCCAGGACCGGATGTGCCGGCCTTGGACCTCTGGTCACGCCTCTGCCGCGATGCGAGCGGCGCGGCGGCGAGCGACCCGATCCTGGCGCAGCCCATGGCCGTCGCGGTGCTGCGCCATTCCTCCTTCCCGCAGGCACTGGGCCACCGGATCGCCCGCAAGCTCGCCGATGCCGAGCTGGACGCGACCGCCCTGGCGGGCCTGGCCTGCGAGGCTTTCTTCAGCGATCCCGCCATTGTCGCGGCGGCCTCCACGGACCTCCTGGCGGTGCGCGACCGCGATCCCGCCTGCCCGGACCTCCTGACGCCCTTCCTGCACTTCAAGGGCTATCTCGCCCTCCAGGCACAGCGTGTGGCGCACTGGCTCTGGCTGGCCGGGCGCCAGCATCTGGCACTCTACATGCAGAGCCGCAGCGCGGAGGTCTTCGCCGTGGACATCCATCCGGCGGCGCGGATGGGCAGCGGCATCCTGCTCGACCACGGGACGGGCGTGGTGATCGGGGAAACGGCGGTGGTGGAGGACGACGTCTCGCTGCTGCAGGGCGTGACGCTCGGCGGCACGGGCAAGCACCATGGCGACCGCCACCCCAAGGTGCGGCGCGGCGTGCTGATCGGTGCCGGCGCCAAGATCCTCGGCAATATCGAGATCGGGGAGGGCGCCAAGGTCGGCGCCGGCTCCGTCGTGCTGCACCCGGTGGCACCCTACACCACCGTGGCGGGGGCCCCGGCCAAACCGGTCGGGCGGAACACCACCTTCCCCGGCCTGACCATGGACCAGACCCTGCAGCCGGACTACTCCATCTGAGCCGTCCGGCCTGCCGGCATCGCGGTCAGTCGTGGTAGTCGATGGCGGGCAGGCTGGAGAGTTCCGCCCGTGTCATGTTCAGCGTCACGCGCCGTTCCCCCGGGGCGATGCTCAGCCTGTCCAGCGGCACGGCGATGTATTTCGCGTTCAGCCCGAGATCGCGCTCCACATCGATCACCACGGTGACGATGCGCCCCGTCGCCGGGTCGATCACCAGATCCTCCACCTCGCCGACCTCGACCCGGTCGGTGGTGTAGACGTCACGGTCGATCAGCCGGTTCGCCAGCAGATGCGACGGGTCGATGCGCTGCATGGCGGGAGCGCCCTGGGCCAAGGCGGGAGAGGGAGCGGGAAAGGCGAGGAAGGCCGCGGCGGCGGAGGCCAGCAGGAGGGTGCGCATCTTGTTCTGTCTCCCGGTCAGGTGAGGCCAGGGAACGCGGGGCGGCGGGCGGGGTTGCCTCCGGCCAGTATCATTCAGGGGTGCCATTCAGGGGCGCAGCACCAGGAAGACCAGCGCCCCCACCGCCAGCAGCCAGAGTGGGCTCACCCGCGTCAGCATCAGCACCAGCGCTGCTCCCCCCGCCACCGCCCAGGCCAGCACGCCCCCCTCGGCGGCGGAAAGCAGGGTATAGGAGGCGGCCAGGACCATGCCGGCGGCCACCGGCGCCAGCCCCCGTTCCACCACGACCTGCCAGCGGGCGCCGCGGTGCCGGGCCCAGACCATCGCCAGGGCATAGACCAGCAGCGAGGAGGGCACGAAGATCGCGAAGGAGGTGATGAGCGCACCGGCCCAGCCCGCGACCTCCCAGCCCACCAGCGTCACCAGCAGCGATCCGGGGCCCGGTGTCAGGCGCGACAGGGCGTAGAGATCCAGGAAGCGGGCATCGCTCATCCAGCCATAGACATCGACGGACTGGCGGTGGATGTCCGCCACCACGCTCTGCCCGCCGCCGACCGACAGGAAGGACAGCGGCACGAAGACCAGCAGCAGGCGGAGGAGCGGGCTTTCCGGCATCCGGCTCAGCCCCCGCGCCGCAGGCTGTGGGCGGCCCAGGCGATGCTGATGGGGGCCAGGGCCGGCACCACATAGAGCAGCGGCAGGCGCAGCAGCGCGATCCCGGCGAAGCTCGCGGCCAGGATCAGCGCCGGGACCACGGAGCGGGCGGCATTCCGCCCGGCGCGCAGCCCGGTCTGGAGCGAGAGGCCGATCGCCGCCGCGGCCACGCCAGGCATCATCGCGTGGACGGCCGGGTTCTGCGACAGGTGGCGGAACAGCGCCGCGGCGGCGATGGCCACCAGCATCGCCGGCACCACCATGCCGCCTGCCCCGGCCAGGGCGCCCCAGCCGCCCCGGAGGCGGTAGCCGATCCAGATCGAGAGGTTGACCGTGTTGATGCCCGGGAAGGCCTGCGACAGCGCCAGCCCGCTGAGGAACTCGCTCTCGCTCAGCCAGCGGCGGTTCTGCACGAATTCCCGCATCATCCAGCCGCTGAGTCCGCCGCCGAAGCTGGTGAGGCCGATCTTGGTGAAGGCCGCGAAGATCTCGCGAAGGCCCGGCGGGGGCGGGGCGCCCGGTGCGCGCTCCACGGGTGGGGATGGCGGCCCGCCGGGGCCGGCCGGAACGACCTCCGCGAAACCCGCCATCTGTCCCGTTCCCTCGCCGAATATCCTGGCGGCAAGCCTGCGTCCGGTGCCGGCGCGCGGCAAGATGCCGCCGGATGAAGGAGAGGAAGGAAAACGAAGCGGGGCGGCCCCTGCCGGAGCCGCCCCCGCCGCCTCAGTGCAGCACCATCGCCGTGAAGGGCGGCACATAGGCCTGCAACGTCACCAGCAGGCCGACCAGCACCGCCAGGGCGATGGAGTGGAAGAAGACGTAGCGCAGGATGTCGCCCTCATGCCCGAACCAGTTCGTGGCGGTGGAGGCGACCACGATGCTCTGCGCGTCGATCATCTTGCCCATCACGCCGCCCGAGGAATTGGCCGAGGCCATCAGCACCGGCGAAAGCCCGAGCTGTTCCGCCGTGATCTTCTGCAACCCGCCGAACAGCACGTTGGAGGCGGTGTCGGAGCCGGTCAGCGCCACGCCCAGCCAGCCCAGCAGCGTGCCGAAGAGGGGGTAGAGCATCCCCGTATTGGCGAAGGCCAGGCCCATGGTGGCATCCAGCCCGGAATAGCGGGTGAGGTAGCCGAGCCCCAGCATGGCGGCGATGGTGATCAGCGAGAAGCGGACGCGCCAGATCGTGGCCCCGTATTCGCGGATCAGGGCGAGGGGCGAGAAGCCCATCAGCAGCCCGCCCAGCACCGCCGCCGCCAGGATTCCCGTGCCGGTCATGGACAGGATGCCGAAGGCGAAGACGGCGCCTTCCGGCACCGGCGCGGCCACCACCGGCGGCACCTTGACCACCATGCGGTGCAGCCCGTCGATCGGCACGCTGGCCGACCAGATGCCGTTGAGCAGGCCGCGCGTGCTCTCCAGCCCCCAGAGGAAGACGAAGGCCGTCAGGATCAGCCAGGGCATCCAGGCCCGCAGCAGCGCGCCCTGGTCCGGTGCGGCGGCCGCGCCGCCCGACATGCGCGCGACCGGCGGGGCGTCCATGATCTCCGCGCCGTGCCCGGTGTGGGGGCCGGTGCGGGAGCCGGTGCGGGCTGCCGTGGCGCCCGCCGCCTCGCCGCGCAGGCCCTCCCCGGCGGCCACCGAATCGTCGCGGCCGCGCAGCGAGGGGTCCTTCCAGACCCGGCGCGGCTGCCAGACCCGCAGGAAGCCGACCAGGCAGGCCATCGAGACCAGCGCCGCGATCACATCCACCAGATAGGGGCCGTGATAGTTGGAGACCAGGAACTGCGGCACGGCGAAGGAAACGCCGGTGACCAGGATGGCCGGCCAGATCTCCAGCATCCCGCGCCAGCCGGCGAAGGCCCAGATCAGCCAGAAGGGCACCAGCAGGGAGAAGAAGGGCAGTTGCCGCCCGATCATCGCCGAGAGTGTATAGACATCGAGGCCCGTGACCCCGGCGAGCGCGATCACCGGCGTGCCCAGCGCGCCGAAGGCCACGGGCGCGGTGTTGGCGATCAGCGAGAGGCCGGAGGCGGCCAGCGGCGAGAAGCCCAGCCCGATCAGCAGCGCCGCGGTCACGGCGACCGGCGTGCCGAAGCCGGCGGCTCCCTCGAAGAAGGCGCCGAAGGCGAAGGCGATCAGCAGCAACTGCAGCCGCCTGTCCTCGGTGATGCCGCCGATGGAGCGCTGCAGGATCTCGAAGGAGCCGTTCGCCACTGTCAGCCGGTAAAGGAAGATGATGTTCAGCACGATCCAGCCGATCGGGAAGAGGCCGGACATGATTCCCAGCAATGTGGCACGCCCGGCGATACCCGCCGGCATGCCGAAGATGAAGACCGCGACGACGAAGGCCACCACCAGGGCCGAGATCGCCGCCCAATGGGCCGGGATCTTCAGGAAGGCCAGCGCGATCAGCATGGTGGCGACGGGGATGGCCGCCACCAGGGCGGAGAGAAGGATCGATCCGAAGGGGTCGTAGAACTGGTTCCACGGCATTCTTGTTGGTTCCCTGGATGGTGCTTTCTGAGCGCTCGTTGGGACCCCGAAGAATCGGTGCCCAGCCTTGCATGATGCACCAGTTGCGCGGCGGGACGGCCAGATACGTTTCGAGACTTGAACCTTGAGGGGCGCGGGGCGACATCCAGGACATGAACGAGGAACCGCGCCGTCCCCTCCTGCTCGACATGACGCCCGAGGGTGAGTTCCGTACCCCGAAGCCGCCCGGCATGCTCGAACGCGTGCTGCTGCGGGTGGGCGGGGCAGCCGCCCTGGTGGCGGTGGTGGCGATCGGCCTGACCATGGCTGCCCTGGCCTTCGTGGTGCTCGGCCTGCTGATCCCCGTGGTCGTGGTGGCGGGTCTGGTGGCCTTCGTCACGCTGTGGTGGAAGATGCGGCAGGCCCGCCGCTACGGGCGCCCGGCTTTCGTGGTGATGCGGCGCTGACGGCGCCGTCCTCCTTCCGTCCCGATCCCGCGCGGCTCTACGAGGTCCGCTCCGATGGCATGCCCTTCACCCGGGGCCAGGCGGAGGAGGCGGAGCAGGCCGCGCGCCTGCGCCTCGCCCGCTGGTGCTGGGCGGGTTCCGTCCTGCTGAACGCCCTGGTGGCCGGGGTGGTGGTGCTGGCCTACCTGCTGCTGCCGCGCCGCTTCGGAACCTGGTTCGGCCTGCTGCCGCTCCTCTCCGTCCCGACCCTGGCCTCCGCCTTCCTGGTGCTGCGCCCGCGTCGGTCCCGCCGCCTGCACCGGGTGCGCCCGGACGCCTTCCGCTAAGCCCCCACGCCGGCCGGTGGGGCCAGGGGAAAAGCTCAGCCTTCCGCCAGCCCCGCCGCCCGGGCCAGGAGCTCGTAGGAGCGGCGGCGCGCCATGGGATCGTGGCAGGCGGTGACGACCGCCACCTCGGCGCAGCGGAATTCCGCCGCCATCCGGCACAGCTTCTCCCAGACCTGCTCGCCCGTGCCCACGGCCGAATGCTCCCGCAGCCGCTCGATGCGCCGCAGCTCGGCCTCGTCATAGGCGAAGCCCTCGGCTTCCTCCGGCGGGGGCAGGGGGACGAAGCCGACCCTTTCCCGCAGGGTGCGTTGCAATTCGCGGGAACGGAACAGATGCCTTGCCGCCTCCTCCGTTTCCGCCGCCACGGAGAAGACGCAGATCGCCGCATGCGGCGCCGGCAGCACGCCGGGGCGGAAGCCGCTGTGATAGGTCTCCAGCGCCTCGGCGGCGCCGCGCCCGTCCGAGAAGAAATAGGCGAAGCAATAGGGCAGGCCGAGATAGGCCGCGACCTGGGCGCCATAGTTGCTGGACCCCAGCATCCAGACCTCGGGCGGCGGCGCGCCCTGCGGCTGCGCCCGGATCGCGGCGAAGGGATGGTTCGCCGCCAGCCCCTCGCCCAGCCAGCCCAGCAGGTCGGTGAGCTGCTGCGGGAAGTGATCCTCCGTCTGCCGGGCGTTCAGCGGGTTCAGCGCATAGGCGGTGCGCCCGTCCGAGCCCGGGGCACGGCCCAGCCCCAGGTCGATCCGCCCCGGCGCGATGGCCGAGAGCACGCGGAACTGCTCGGCCACCTTCAGCGCGCTGTAATGCGGCAGCATGATCCCGGCCGGGCCGACGCGGATTCGGCGCGTGGTGGCGGCGATGGCGGAGACCAGGATCTCCGGCGCCGAGCCCGCCAGGGCCTCGCTGTTATGGTGCTCCGAGAGCCAGTAGCGGGCATAGCCCAGCCGGTCCGCCAGCCTGGCGAGTTCCAGCGTGTCGGGGATGGCCGCGGCGGGCGGGCGCCCGGCGAGCACGGGGGACTGGTCGAGGATGGAAAGCGCGGGCTTCATAAGGGAAGACATGGGGCAGGAACGCCCGATGCGAAAGGATGCGAGCTTGTCCGACACCCAAACCCCCGCGACGCCCCCCGCGGCCGTCACGCCCGAACAGGCCATGCGCCGGGCCATCGCCCTGTCGCGCGAGAATATCGAGACGGGCGGCGGCCCCTTCGGCGCCGTCATCGTGAAGGACGGGCGGATCGTGGGAGAGGGGGCGAACCGGGTGGTGCCGGATGGCGACCCCACCGCCCATGCCGAGGTCACGGCCATCCGCGACGCCTGCCGCCGCCTGGGCACGCACGACCTGAGCGGCGCGGTCCTCTACACGAGCTGCGAGCCCTGCCCGATGTGCCTCTCCGCCACATGGTGGGCGCGGATCGGCGAGATCGCCTATGGCAATGGCCGCGCCGATGCCGCCGCCATCGGCTTCGACGACGCCGCGATCTATGACGAGGTGGCGCGCCCGATCGGGGAGCGCAGGCTGCCCCTGCGGCGCTTCCTGGCGGAGGAGGCGATCACCACCTTCCAGGCCTGGGCCGCGAAGGCGGACAAGGTGCCCTACTGAGACAGCTCCGGCCCCGGGGGCAAGGCGCCGCCTCGCCCCCGGGACCCCCATTCCGCCCATGACCATGAGGGGGGACCGAAGCCGCTTCCCGGACCCCGGGCTGTCATGGGCGCTGGTGGTGGCCGTCAGCCTGCCGTCCGATCCCTGGGCACAGGTGGATCAGTGGGGCACTGGTGGCACTGGCAGCCGCCGGAGAGCCAAGCATTCCGGCGCGATCCGGCGTCAGCAGGAACCAGCGAGTGGGAGGTCCAGGAACCTCAGCTTCCTGGCGGATCAGGGGGCAGGGGGAGAAGGCGGAGCCTTTTCCCCCGGGACGGCGCGACGGCAGCAGGAAGCGATGCGCCGGGCGAATGGCTGCGCCAAAACGAGTCTTCCAGATGAATATCCCGGTGCCCTGTGGTGTTGTCCTGCCGATTGACACCAGCGGGAGTGGCACCATGGCGAATGCGAGCGTGGCCGATCTTTTCGCCGAGACCCTTCAGGGCATCGGCGTCCGGCGGATCTACGGGGTGGTCGGCGACAGCCTGAACGCCATCACCGAGGCCCTGCGCCAGCGTGGGGAGATCGACTGGGTGCATGTGCGGCACGAGGAGGCCGCCGCCTTCGCCGCCGGGGCCGAGGCGCAGCTCACCGGCACGCTGGCGGTCTGCGCCGGCTCCTGCGGGCCGGGCAACCTGCACCTGATCAACGGCCTCTTCGACTGCCACCGCAGCCGCGTGCCCGTGCTGGCCATCGCCGCGCATATCCCGAGCGCCGAGATCGGCTCCGGCTATTTCCAGGAGACGCATCCGGAGAACCTGTTCCGCGAATGCAGCGTCTATTGCGAGATGGTCTCCAGCCCCGAGCAGATGCCGCGCGTGCTGGACAACGCGATCCGCGCCGCGGTGGGCCAGCGCGGCGTGGCGGTGGTGGTGATCCCGGGCGACGTGGCGATGAAGCCTGCCGCTGCGCCCGCCACGACCACGGCGCTGCTGCCCATGGCGCCGGTGGTCCGTCCGGCCGAAGGGCCGCTGGAGGCCCTGGCCGAGATGCTGAACGGCGCCTCGAAGGTCACACTGCTCTGCGGGCGCGGCTGCCGCGACGCGCATGGCGCCCTGCTGCAACTGGCGGAAGTGCTGAAGGCGCCGATCGTCCATGCGCTCGGCGGCAAGGAGTTCGTCGAATACGACAATCCCTATGATGTCGGCATGACCGGGCTGATCGGCTTCTCCTCCGGCTATCACGCCATGGAGAATTGCGAGGCCCTGCTGATGCTGGGCACCGACTTCCCGTACCGGCAGTTCTATCCGCAGAAGGCGAAGATCGCCCAGGTCGATATCCGCCCCGAGAATCTGGGCCGCCGCACGCGGCTGGATCTGGGGCTGGTCGGCGATGTCGGCACCACCATCGCGGCGTTGCTGCCGCGGCTGGTGGAGAAGCAGGACCGCCGCTACCTCGATGCCTGCCTGGCGCATTACCGCAAGGCGCGGGAGGGGCTGGACGAGCTGGCACAGGGGAAGCCCGGGGAAGGGGTGATCCACCCGCAGCACCTCGCCCGGGTGCTGAGCGAGCAGGCGGCGGAGAACGCCATCTTCACCGCCGATGTCGGCACGCCCACGGTCTGGGCGGCGCGCTACCTGACGATGAACGGGCGGCGGCGCCTGATCGGCTCCTGGGTGCATGGCTCCATGGCCAATGCCCTGCCGCAGGCGATCGGCGCGCAATCCGCCTTTCCGCAGCGGCAGGTCGTCTCCTTCTCCGGCGACGGCGGCTTCACCATGCTGATGGGCGAGTTGCTGACCCTGCGGCAGCAGAAGCTGCCGGCGAAAGTGGTGGTGCTGAACAACGGCACGCTGGGCTTCGTGGAGCTGGAGATGAAGGCGGCCGGCCTGCTGGAAACCGGCGTGTCGCTGGAGAACCCGGATTTCGCCGCCATGGCGCGGGCCTGCGGCATTCCGGCGCGCCGCGTCACCGATCCGGGCGAGCTGGAAGCCGCGGTGCGCGACACGCTGGCGGAGGAAGGCCCCGCGCTGCTCGACGTGGTGAGCAACCGGCAGGAACTGGCCATCCCGCCGAAGATCACGGCGGAGCAGATGAAGGGCTTCGGCCTCCTCGCGCTGAAGGCGGTGATGAGCGGGCGCGGCAACGAGATCCTGGACCTCGCGCGCACCAATCTGCGGCTCTGAGGCGGGCTGCTATCCCGCCAGGTGGCGCCGACGCAGCAGCCGGGCCAGCAACCCGTCCACCGGCCCGGCGATCACCGAGACGGCCCAGAGCCCGCCCGCCACCAGCACGATGGCCGGGCCGGTCGGGACGTCGAGGTGATAGGACAGCAGCAGCCCCGCCGTGGAGGCGATGGCCGCCAGCAGCACGGAGGCGCGGGCCAGCCCGCCGATCTGCCGCGACCAGTGGCGGGAGGCGACGGCGGGCAGCATCATCAGCCCCACCGCCATCAGCGTGCCCAGCGCCTGGAAGGCCGCCAGGACGTTCAGCACCACCAGGGCCAGGAAAAGCATGTGCCAGGCCCCGCCATGCGCCCGCTGCGCGGCGGCGAACTGGGGGTCGAAGCATTCCAGCACCAGCGGCCGCCAGGCGGGGGCCAGGGCGAGGAGGGTGAGGGTGGAGACCCCCGCCATCATCAGCAGCGCGTCGTCATCCACGCCCAGCACGCTGCCGAAGAGCAGGTGGGTGAGGTCCACCGCCCCGCCGCGCACGGACACCATGGCGACGCCCAGCGCCAGGGCGAGGAGGTAGAGCGCGGCCAGGGTCGCATCCTCCCGCCCCCCGTGGCGCGGGACAGCGCCCCGGCCCCGAGCGCCACGCCCAGCCCCGCGATCAGCCCGCCCAGGGACATGGCGGTGACGGAAAGGCCGGCGACCCAGAAGCCCGCCGCCACGCCGGGCAGGATGCCATGCGCCAGCACATCGGCGGACAGGCTCATCCGGCGCAGCATCAGGAAGACGCCGAGCGGCGGCGCGGCGAGGCTGAGCGCCAGGCAGCCGATCAGCGCCCGGCGCAGGAAGCCGAATTCGACGAAGGGCGAGAAGAGGAGGTCATAGGCGCTCATGCCGGGGACGGCACCCCGGCGGGTGCCCCGGTGGACACCCCGGCTGGCGGCATGGCGGAATGGCGCATGGCGTCAGGCGTGCCTCAGGCGGCGACGGGGCGGTCGCAGGCTTCGGCGTCCTCGTCCCAGCCCTCCGCCATCATCCGGGCGCGCAGGCGGTTCTGCGCGGTCAGCACCGCCTCGGTCGGCCCCCAGGCCACGGCCTCCCGCGCCAGCAGCAGGCAGTCGGGGAACTCCCGGCGCACCAGATCCATGTCATGCAGCACGGCGAGGATGGTGCGTCCCTGGCCATGCCAGTCCCGGACCAGGCGCAGCAGGTCCGCAGCGGTGCGGGCGTCCACGGCGTTGAAGGGCTCGTCCAGCAGGATCACCGGCGCGTCCTCGACCAGCAGCCGGGCGAAGAGCAGGCGCTGGAACTGGCCGGCGGAAAGGCTGCCCACCGGGCGCCGGCCGAAGCCGTCCAGCCCGACCGCCGCCAGCGCCTCCATGGCACGCTCCCGGTCGGCGGCAGAGGCGCCGCGAAGGGCGCCCAGGCGTGGCCAGTGCCCCAGCATGGCGACGTCGAGGCAGGTGATCGGGAAGGAACGGTCCAGCGATGTCATCTGCGGCAGCAGGGCGATGCGGCCGCAATCACGCTCCACCCGGCCCTCGCTGGGGGCGTGCAGCCCGGCGATGGCGCGCAGCAGGGTCGTCTTGCCGGCGCCGTTCGGCCCGACCACGGCGGTCAGGCTGCCTTCCGGGAAAGTGCCGTTCACATGGTGCACCGCCGGCCGGCGCTCATGTGCCACCGTCAGGTCATGTAGGCGGATGCCGGGCGTGCTGCTCAAGACAGCCCTCCCGCCACCAGAGTGGCCCCACGGGGGGCGACCCCGCTGGAGAGAATTTCGTCCGACATGGCCCAGGCGACCCCCAGCCACAGCAGCGCCGAAAGGCCCAGGGCCAGGATCAGGCGTGGAGCGACACCGGTGGACAAGGCGAGAGGATCGGGCAGGCGGGCCATACGTTATTACATAACACCCCGGAGGCACTGGACAAGCGCTTCCGGCACCGCCAATTCCGCGCCCTATGCAGGACAGCCCCGCTTCCCCCACCGCGCCGCGCGCCGGCTCAGAGGAGAGGGATTTCCGCAGGCCGCCGGAACATCCTTCCTCGCCCCAGCCTCCGGACCCCGCGGCGGTAGAGCGGCCGGACCCGGCGCCCGTTTCGCCGCCCCCCACAGCCCCTCTCCCGGCGGGCGAGGACGAGCTGCGCCGGCGCCTGCGCCGCCACAAGGCCCTGGCGAGCGGGCTGCTGCTGTTCATGGCGGCGCTGACGGTGGGGGCCTATGCCCTGCCGCCCGGCTGGTGGACCGACCTGCTGCAGGCCAGCGCCAAGGCCGGGCTGGTGGGCGGCATCGCCGACTGGTTCGCGGTCACGGCGCTGTTCCGCCATCCGCTGGGCCTGCCCATCCCGCACACCGCCATCATCCCGCGCCAGAAGGAGCGCCTGGGCGCCGCGCTGGGCCGCTTCGTGGCGGAACATGTCTTCACCGAGCGGGAGGTCGCCCGCGTCATCGCCCGGCTCGACCTCGCCGGCGTGATCCGCAACGTCCTGGCCGACGAGGCGACGACGAGGCCGGCCGCCCGGGCCATCGCCGCCTCGGTGCCGCGCCTGCTCACCAGCATGCAGGAAGGGAAGGCGCAGAAGCAGGTCCTGCGCATCCTGCCGCGCCTCGCCGACGGCCCCGCCGCCACGAAGCTCCTGGCCCATGCGCTGCGGACGCTGGTCGAGGGCGGCAAGCACCGCGACGTCTTCGCCCTGGCGCTGGGCGAGATCCGCGAGGTGCTGCGGAACAAGGAGCAGTCCCTGCGCGAGGAGGTGGAGAAGCGCGTGCGCGAGCAGGGCGGTTCCGTGGTCGGCTGGGTGGCCGGGGCCTATCTCGCCAAGCGCGTGGTCACGGCGGTGAACGGCACGCTGGATGAGGCGCTGAATTCCGAGAACGCGGAAAGCGGGCTGCGTGCCGCCTTCGACGAATGGGTGATGCGGGAGCTGGACCGGCTGGAGCACGACCCCCAGCGCGCCGCCCAGATCGGGGCGGCGCTGCGCTCGGCCCTGCGCCATGGCGTGGTGGCGGGCTGGCTGGACGATGCCTGGCACCGGGTGCGCTGGGCGGCGGAGCTGGATGCCGCCAATCCGGACGGGCGGCTGGCGGCACTGGCGCAGGCCGCGCTGAACAATGCGGGGCAGGTGCTGGCCGAGGACCCCGGCGCCCGCGCCCGGGTCAATGCGGCGGTGGAGCGGATGCTGCTGGCGCTGCTGCCTTCCGCCCGGCAGCGCCTGTCCGGCTTCGTGGCCGAGGTGGTCAGCGGCTGGGACGCACAGACCGTGACGGACCGGATCGAGCTGCGGGTCGGGCGCGACCTGCAATTCGTGCGGATCAACGGCACGGTGGTCGGCTTCCTGGTCGGCGGCGTGCTCTTCGCGCTGCTGAGCGCCATCGCGGGACATGTGGCCTTCTGAGGTGATGCGCCCCGGGCTCCGGCTCCGTCACGGCATCGCGCCCGTCCTGGCCTGGCGGAGCAGCCGGATCACCTCGGCATCCCGGGTCTGGGTGAAGTCCTCGTAGAAACGGCCGACCGCGCCGAGCGCATGCGGCCGCAGCAGCACCACGGCCTCGTCGCAAAGAGGCTCCAGCGCGGCGACGGCCTCCGGCGGCGCGACGGGAACCGCCATGACGCGGCGGAGGGCGCCGGCCCCCTCCAGGGATTGCAGGGCCACCCGCATCGTGGCCCCGGTGGCGATTCCGTCATCCACCACGATGACGCTGCGTCCGGCGATGGCGAGCGGCGGCCGGTCGGGCACATAGGCAGCGCGGCGGCGGGCGATCTCGGCGAGCTGCCCCTCGGCGATGCGGTCGATCTCCTCGTCGCGCACCCCGAATTCGCGCCGGATCCGCTCGTTGATCACGCGCCGGGGCGGGGCGCCATCGATGATCGCGCCCAGGGCCAGCTCTGGAGCCCCCGGTGTCGGCAGCTTCCGGACCAGGAGGATGTCGAGCGGCGCCGCCAGTGCCCGCGCCACCTCATAGCCCACCGGCACCCCGCCCCGTGGAAGGGCGAGGACGATGGGCTGCGGCAGGTCCATCCCCCGCAGCCGGTCCGCCAGTCGACGTCCGGCATCCCGCCGGTCGCGGAAAAGCATGGCGAAGCCTCCGGCGGCGCGCGCCGCCTGTCGCGGGGGTGGCTACATGGTGGCGGGCGGCACCTGCGGCGATGGTCCCGGCGGGCTGATGTCCGGGCCGGGGCCGGGGTTCGGCCCGTCGGGTTCCGGCGGCATGGGCGGCGCGGGCTGCCCGGGCGGCAGCGGCGGGATGGGCGAGCCGGGGGGCAGGCCAGGCTCGGGGATGGGATTGCCGCCGGGCTGCGGGCCAGGGCTCGATGCGGTCGGGGACAAGGCGGTCCTCCCTCTGCGTTGACGAGGCGGCCGGTGCGCGATGGCAGGGGCGCGATGGCAGCGGCCGTCCTTCCCGGACACAACGCCTCGTTGCCGCGCGGGTTCGCCGGCAGGGGTGAAAGCAGGGGGGGTGGCTCAGCCGCGATGGCCGGGAGGCGGCAGGAAGGCCAGGAGTTCCCGCAGCGTTTCCTCCGGACATTCCTCCTGCGGCGTATGGCCGCAGTCCAGCGCCCGGCCCCGGACGTCGAGCGCTTTCTCGCGCCAGGTCTCCAGCACGTCATAGAGCGCGCCGACCGTGCCGCGCCCGCCCCAGAGCGCGAGCAGCGGCGCCCGGACGCGGTTCCCGGCATCGGCGGCGTCGTGCTCCAGGTCGATGCCGGCGGCGGCGCGGTAGTCCTCGCAGATGGCGTGGATGGTGGCCGGGTCGCGATAGGGGCGCAGGTATTCGCGGATCACCGCCTCCGGCGTGGCACCGGGGATCTTCACCTGCCCCTCGATATGCTGGCGCAGGAAGAATTCCGGATCGGCCCCGATCATCCGCTCGGGCAGCGGCGCGGGCTGGATCAGGAAGAACCACCAGAAATAGCGGGTGGCGAATTCCTTGTCGGTGCGGGCATACATCGTGGCGGTGGGCGCGATGTCGAAGACGGCGACGCGCTCCACGGCCTCCGCATGGTCCAGCGCCATGCGATGCGCGACCCGCCCGCCCCGGTCATGCCCGACCACGGCGAAGCGGCGATGCCCCAGGGCGCGCATCACCGCCACCTGGTCCGCCGCCATGGCGCGCTTGCTGTAGTTCACGTGCCGCGCGCCGCCCTCCGGCTTGCCGGAATCGCCATAGCCCCGCAGGTCGGTGGCGACCACGGCATAGCCCGCCCCGGCCAGGGCGGGGCCGAGATGGCGCCACGTCACCAGCGTCTGCGGATGGCCATGCAGCAGCAGGACGGGGAAACCCGTGCCGCGCGTGGCGGCGCGGATGCGCAGCCCGGGCGGCGCATGCGGCGTTCCGGCGGGGATCTCCACATCCTCGATGCGGAAGCCGGGCATCAGGCTGGCATCGGTCATCGCGTCCTGTCCTCCTGCTGCCCGATCCTCCGCCCAAAGCCCGGGCCTGTCACCCTGGCTCCCCTCTCAGCGCGGCGGCGTCACATAGGCCTTGCGCCCGGACAGGCCGCTGCCCTGGCCGATGCGGATGCTGCCATCGGCCTGCGGCACGGCCAGCGGCGCGACCTCCACGCGGATGACGCTGCTGCCCCGCATGCCGAGCTGCCGCGCCACCATCGGGCTGACATTCAGGATGCGCTCGCCCCGGCGGGGAAAGCGGTCCCGCACCGCGACGATCGTGCTGCGGCGGTTGCGCAGGTTGGTGACGCGGGCGGTGGCGCCGAGGGGCAGGTCGCTGCTGGCCACGCTGTTGGACTGGGGATCGAAGATCGCGCCATTGGCCATGCGGCGCCCGGCGAGGTCCGGCGCGAAGACCGAGGCCTCCCCTCGCCGGATCTCGCCCGAACGGTCCGGGGCGGGGAGCATGCCCTCCGGCACGGCGGTCTGCGCCATGGCGGGGAGGGCGGACAGCAGCAGGGAAAGGGCCGCCAGGATGCGCATCGGGGCGGGCACCAGGGATCGCCGCCGCCCGGGAAGGGGCGGACGCCAGCTCCACATCGTCAAGACTCCGGAATGGTCCGGAGGCCGGAATGCTACGGCGCGCTGGAAAGGTCGAGGGGGTGGGGCCATGGATCGGCCCGCCTCACCCGATCGGGAATGGCCAGGGGGCGGAGGCGGCCCGGGGCCGCCCCACACCCCGCCCGTCATCAGCCCCGGCGCAGCAGGCGCTCGGCGATCTGCACGGCGTTCAGCGCGGCGCCCTTCAGGAGCTGGTCGCCGGCCACGAAGAGGGCCAGGGTGCGGCCCGAGGGGTCGCCCAGGTCGCGGCGGATGCGGCCGACCAGCACGTCGTCCTGCCCCGAAGCCTCGGAGGGCATGGGGAAGTGGTTGCGGGCGCGGTCGTCCACCAGCTTCAGGCCCGGCGCCCCGGCGAGCAGGGCGCGCGCCTCCTCCGGCGTCACCACCTCCTCGAACTCCACATGCAGCGCCATGGCATGGGCGCGCAGCACCGGCACGCGGATGCAGGTGATGCCGACGGGCAGATCCGGCGTGCCGAGGATGCGGCGGGTTTCCGCCACGACCTTCTGCTCCTCGCCGTTATAGCCGCTCTCCTCGTCCATCTCCGCATTGTGGCTGAAGAGGTTGAAGGCATAGGGGTGCGGCAGGACCTTGGGCTCGAACGCCTCGCCCTTGAGATAGGCGGCGGTGGACTGGCGCAGCTCCTCCATCGCCGCGGCGCCGGCGCCGGAGGCGGCCTGGTAGGTCGCGGCAGTCAGGCGGCGGATCGGATGGGCGCGGTGCAGCGGGGCGAGCGCCACGGTGGCGATGGCGGCGACGCAGTTCGGGTTGGCGATGATGCCGGCATGGCTGGCCATGCTCTCCGCATTCACCTCGGGCACCACCAGCGGCACATCGGCGCGCATGCGGAAGGCGGAGGAATTGTCCACCACCACGGCGCCGGCCTGGACCGCGACCGGGGCGTACTGCTTGGAAACGCCGCTGCCGGCGGAGAAGAGGGCGATGTCCACGCCCTGGAAGCTGTCGGGGCCGAGTGCCTCGATCACCAGCTCCTGGCCCCGGAAGCGCATCGTCTGCCCGGCCGAGCGGGGAGAGGCCAGCAGCTTCAGCGCAGCGACGGGGAAGTTCCGTGCCTCCAGGCAGTGCAGGAGCTCGACGCCGACAGCGCCGGTGGCACCGACGATGGCGACCACGGGCGCGCGCAGGCCGGCGGGTCGGTTCGGGGCGTCGCTCGGTGCTTCGAGGGAAAGGTCCAGGCTCATGGGGGTTCTGGTCTCTGTCTGGAGGCCAGCGGGCGGGAGCCTGTTTCGGGGCCCCGCCGCTGCCGGCGGGGTCCTCGGGGGTCTGCTATGCCGCCGCGATCGCCGCGCGCACGCCCGAGGACGCCCCGCCGGGGGACGTCTTTTTGGTCGTAATGCGCTTGAGCGAGGTCATGGGCACGGGGCAGACGCTACGGAGGCGTCACGGGGCTGTCCACGGGAAAAGCCATGTGCCTGTCGCGGGGCAGGCCAGCCAGGAAGCGCGCCGGGCCGGAAGGCCGGAACCGTCCGGCGGCGAATTTCCACCACGGGGGCTGGCGCGGCGCCGCGTCCCGCGCATGCTGGGGGCGCCATATCCGCCCGGGAGCACGACACCATGACCATCCGACGCCTTGCCGAGGAAGGCCGCCTGTCCGGCGCCACCATCGGCGGCGGGCTGATCTTCCTGGCCGGGCAGGTGGCGGATGACGCCACGCTCGATGCCGAGGGGCAGACCGCCGATATCCTGGCGCAGATCGACGCGCTGCTAGCCGAGGCCGGGACGGACAAGCGGGCGCTGCTCTCCATCACCGTGGTGCTGGCCGACATCGCCGATGCCCCGGCCATGAACCGGGCCTGGGACCGCTGGCTCGACCCCACGGCCAAGCCGGCGCGCATGACGATCCAGGCGCCGCTGGTCGATCCGGCCTGGAAGGTGGAGATCACCGGCGTGGCGCTGGCGCCCGCCGCCTGACGGGCCTTCCGGTCCGGAGGCGGTCCTTTTCGCCTCCGGACCGCCGCAATCGCGCCAGCACCTTGCCCCGCGGCAGGACGAGGATCGCCGAGACATGACGCTTCGCCACCACCACGCTGCCTGGGTCCGCCCGGCCATCGCGCCGTGCCGATGGATGAGGCCATGAGCGCCGCCTTCTGGCGCGGCCGCCGCGCCGTGGTGACCGGCGGGGCCGGCTTCCTCGGCGCCAATCTCTGCCACGCCCTGGCCGCGGCGGGGGCGGAGGTGCTGGCCATCGACGCGATGCTGCCCGGGATGGGCGCGCATCCGGGCAATCTGGAGGGATGCGGCGCCCGGCTGCTGCAAGGCGACCTGCGCGATCCGGCGCTGGACCTGGAGGGTGCCCTGCGCGGGGCGGATGCGCTGTTCAACTGCGCCGCCCAGACCTCCCATGCCGGCAGCATGCGCGAGCCCCTGCCGGACCTGGAGATCAACGCCACCGCGCAGCTCCGCCTGATCGGGGCGCTGCGCCAGGCCGCCCCGGGCGCGGCGGTGGTGCATGCCTCGACCCGCCAGTTCTACGGCCGCCCGCAATACCTGCCGGTGGATGAGCGGCACCCGGTCGTCCCGCCCGATGCCAACGGCGTCTCCAAATTCGCCGGCGAGCAGTACTGGCTGCTGGAAGGCCGCGTGCAGGGGCGGCCGGTCGCCTCGCTGCGCCTGACCAACTGCTACGGCCCCCGGCTGCGCATCCGCGACGCGCGGCAGACCTTCCTCGGCATCTGGATCCGCCGGGTGCTGGAGGGCGAGCCCTTCGAGGTCTGGGGCGGCGAGCAGTTGCGCGACCTCGCCTATGCCGATGACGTGGTGGCCGGTTTCCTGGCGGCGGCGGAGACCCTGCTGGGCCCGGCGCCGGAGCGTTGCGCCGGGCGGGCCTTCAACATCGGCGGCGATGCCCCGGTCTCGCTGCTGCGGCTGGCGGAGCTTCTGGTGGACGCCGCCGGGCAGGGGAGCTACGAGATCCGCTCCTTTCCGCCCGACCGGGCGGCCATCGATATCGGGTCCTACCATGCCGACGACCGCGCGTTCCGGGAAGCGACGGGCTGGGCCCCGCGCGTGCCCCTGGCCGAAGGGCTGCGCCGCAGCGTCGCATGGTTCCGGCCCCGCCTCGCCGACTACATCCAACCCTGATCGCATCTGAGGAAGACCCCGGATGAACGTGCCCGACCTCCTGGTGCCGCAGGCCGATCCCGGCGCCGGCTACCGCGCGCAGAAGGCGGAGATCGACGCGGCGGTGATGCGTGCGCTCGAATCCGGCTGGTACATCCTGGGCCAGGAGGGCAAGGGCTTCGAAAGCGAGTTCGCCACCTGGCTCGGGCGTGGCCAGGGCGCGGCGCAGCACGCGATCGGCTGCGCCAACGGCACGGACGCGCTGGCGCTGATCCTGCGCGGCCTGGGCATCGGCGAGGGCTGCACCGTCGCCACCGTGTCGCACACCGCCGTCGCCACCGTGGCGGCGATCGAGATGGCGGGGGCCACGCCGCTGCTGCTCGACATCGATCCCGACACCTACACCATGGATGCGGACGAACTGGTGGCCGTGCTGGAGGAGCCGCCGCCCGGCCTGCCGCCGATCCGCGCCGCCATCGCCGTGCATCTCTATGGCCAGGCCTGCGACCTCGCCCCGATGCTGGAGGCCTGCCGCGCCGCGGGCGTGGCGCTGATCGAGGACTGTGCCCAGGCCCATGGCGCGACGCTGGGCGGGCGCCGGCTGGGCACGATCGGGGATGCAGCGGCCTTCAGCCTCTATCCCACCAAGAATCTCGGCGCGCTGGGCGATGGCGGCGTGATCGCCACCGCCGATCCCCAGCTCGCCGAGAAGATCGGGGCGATCCGGCAATATGGCTGGCGCTCCCGCTACGTCTCCGACCTCGCGGGGGTGAATTCGCGGCTGGACGAGGTGCAGGCCGCCATCCTGCGCGCCCGCCTGCCGCGCCTGGACAACAACAACGCCCGTCGGCGGGAGATCGCCGGGGCCTATGACGCGGCGCTGGAAGGCGGCCCCGTGGCGCCGCCGCTGCGGCGCGAGGGCGCGACCCATGTCTTCCACCAGTATGTGCTGCGGAGCGCGGAGCGCGACCTGCTGCAGGGCGGCTGCGGGCGCAGGGGATCGGCACAGGCATCCACTACCCCGTGCCCGTGCATCTGCAACCGGCCTATCGTGGCCGCATCGCCCTGGGCCCGGCCCGCTGCGCCGAGACCGAGGCCACGGCGCGTGAGGTCCTGAGCCTGCCGATGTTCCCCGAGCTCAGCGACGCCCAGGTCGAGCGCGTCTGCGGCGCCCTGCGCGAACTCTGATCCGGCCCGGGGGCGGGAAGGGCCGGGCGCTACGCCACCCGGTGGTCCGCGGCACTCACGGCCACGGGCATCTCTTCGCCCTCGGCGACCTCCACGAAGCGTTCCCGCGTCCCATCCAGGGCGAAGAGGCCGCCGGTTTCGAGATCGAAGAACCATCCGTGCAGCGTCATCTCGCCCCGTGCCAGATGGGAGGCGACGGAGGCATGGGTGCGCAGGTGGTTGAGTTGCAGGGCCACGTTCTCCATGGCCAGGACGCGGGTAGCCGCCTTGCTTTCCAGGTCCGGATAGGATTCGCAGACGACGCAGCGTGCCGCATCGGCGTGGCGCAGCCAGGCCTGCACATTCGGCATGGTCTTCAGGGATTCCGGCTGCAGCAGGGCCTTCATGGCCCCGCAATCGGAATGGCCACAGACGACGATGTCGCGCACACCCAGCACCATCACCGCATATTCGATCGAGGCGGAAACGCCACCGGTGAACTGCGCCGTGGGCGGCACGATGTTCCCGGCATTGCGGCAGACGAAGATCTCGCCGGGGCCGGACTGCATGATCTCCTCCGGGATCACGCGGCTGTCGGCGCAGGAGATCACCAGCGCCTTCGGCTGCTGCCCGTTCTGCGCCAGATGGCGGTAGAGGTCCTGGCGCCGCGGAAAGACCTCGGTGCGGAAGCGCGAAGCGCTGCTGATCACGGAACTCGGCATGGGAGGACTCCTGTTACAGGGATGAACATGAACGCCTGCATGAAGCTTTCGTCATGCAGGAGGCGGGCCTCTCTCAACCGGAGTTACCGCATTGCAACATAGACTTCCCGTGAGCCGCACCGGACCGGTGGAAAATCCCGTTGGATCAGTCATCCCGGATAATGCGCCATATAATGCGCCATCCTACGGCACCAGCGGCCAGGGCGGCCCCTGAAACACTTCGTCGCGGCCGGTTCCAATAGGCCGGAACGAAGATGGCGGCACACCGATCAGGGCATGGCTGGCCCGGGCGGAACGACGGGATTCCGTGAAGCGTGGTGCCCATATCGGCGTTGTCCGGGCCGATTGTTCTCCGAGAGAGGATAAGGACCATGATCAACACACGCTTCGCCGTCCGGGCCCTGGGCATGGCACTCGGCGGCGCACCCGCCCTGCTGCCCATGATGGCCCAGGCGCAGGTGCCGACCACGCAGTACAGCCCCGGTTCCACACCGCGCAACGACAGCCGGTCCAATCCGGGTGCTCCGGATGTGGCGCCGAATCCGGATGAGCCGGTCAGCCACGCCCAGCAAGGCGCCACGCCCCGCAATGACAGCCGGTCCAATCCGGGCGCTCCGGATGTGCCGCCGAATCCGAACGAGCCGGTCAGCCACGCCCAGCAGGGTGCCACACCCCGCAATGACAGCCGCAGCGCGGACAGCGCCCGTGGCGGGCCGGGCACTGGTCCGGTGCATCATCGCTCCGGGCGGGCGGCCAGGCAGCCGCAGGCCCCGGCCAGCCATGCACCGGCCATGCCGGCCGCGCAGCAGAGCGGCGTGGTGATCGGCGGCCCGGAGGCCAGCCGGAGCAGCGGCAACCCGGACGGGGCCTTCCTGGGCGGCGGCGGTGTCTTCGAGCGCGCGCCGGATGGCAGCCTGCGCCAGGTGAGCCAGTAACCGCCGGCCGCTATCCCTGGTCCGGAAGGATCTCGGTGACCTTGTAGCCCTGTGCATAGAGCAGGGCGCGCAGGTCGCCATGGTCCACCCGGGCCCGGGCGGCGGCCGCGACCACCGGCTTGGCATGGTAGGCGACGCCGAGCCCGGCCGCGCCGATCATGGCCAGATCATTGGCGCCATCGCCCACCGCCAGGGTTTCCGACATGGCGAGCCCGTTCCCGGTGGCGAGGCGGGTGAGGATCACCAGCTTCGCATCCCGGTCGAAGACCGGCTCCTCGACCCGGCCGAGCAGGTGCCGGCCGTCATCGAGCAGGATATTGGCATGGTGCGTGGTGAAGCCGCAGAGCGCCGCGACGCGGGCGGTGAACCAGGTGAAGCCGCCCGAGGCCAGGGCGCAATGCGCCCCGTTCGCCGCCATGGTCCGGACCAGGGAGCGGGCGCCCGGCATGAGATGCGTCTTCGCCCAGGTGGCCTCCAGCGCCTCGACCGAGAGCCCTTCCAGCAGCGCCACGCGCTCGCGCAGCGAGGTGGCGAAATCGATCTCGCCATTCATGCTGCGCTTCGTGATGGCGGCGACCTTCTCGCCCATGCCCGCATAGGCCGCCAGCTCGTCCAGCGTTTCGCTGGTGACGATGGTGCTGTCCATGTCGGCGACCAGCAGGCGCTTGCGCCGCCCTTCCAGGGGCTGGGCGATGGCATCGACCGGGCGTTCGCCCAGTGCGGCCCGGGCGGCGGCCACGGCCTGGTCCGGGGCGAGGGCGGAGAAGGGAAGGTCCACCGCCTCGCCCTCCGCCAGCCATTCGGGGCGCCCCGTTTCCGCACCGAGCGCCCGCAGGGCATCGGCCACGATGGAAAGGGTAGAGGCGTTCAGCGCGCCACCGGCCACGGAAGCGGGGGCTGCGATCAGGGTCAGGACATGCGACATGCTGGCGGGACCATATTTCACCCGCACTGCCCAGGCCATCCCGATGCGGCAACCGCCCCTTCTGCTGATCGCCGGCCCGACCGCCAGCGGCAAGTCGGCCCTCGCCCTCGCCATCGCCCGCCGGATCGGCGGGGCGGTGCTCAACGCGGACAGCATGCAGGTCTATCGCGACCTGCGCGTGCTCACCGCCCGCCCGACGCCGGAGGAGGAGACCGAAGCGCCGCACCGCCTCTACGGCATCCGGGACGCGGCGGAGGCAGCCAGCGCCGCCTGGTGGCGGGGCGAGGCGGAGCGTGCCATCGCGGAGGTCGCGGCGGCGGGGCTCGTGCCGATCCTGTGCGGCGGAACGGGACTGTATTTCCAGGCACTGCTGAAGGGGCTGGCGCCGGTGCCCCAGGTTCCGGCGGCGGCCCGGGAGGAAGCGCGCGGCCTCCTGGCGGAACTGGGGCCAGAGGCGCTGCATGAGCGGCTGGCCGCGGCCGATCCGGACACCGCCGCCCGGCTCCGGCCGGGCGACAGCCAGCGCATCGCCCGGGCCTGGGAGGTCTGGCGCGGCACGGGGCGCGGGCTGGCGGCATGGCAGGACATGCCCATCCCCGACCCGCCGCCGGAACGGCCGGTCCTGTCCGTCCTGCTCGATCCGCCGCGCGACATGTTACGGGAAGCCATCCGGCGGCGCTGGTCCGCCATGCTGGAACTGGGCGCCCTGGAGGAGGTGCGGGCGCTGCTCGTGCGCGGGCTCGACCCGGCGCTGCCGGCCATGCGGGCGCATGGCGTGCCGGAACTCGGCGGCGTGCTGCGGGGGCGGATTTCGCTGGAGGAAGCGGGCCGACGCGCCTGTCTGGCCATCGGGCAGTACACCAAGCGGCAGGCGACCTGGTTCCGCCACCACGATCTCGCGCTGCCCGCTGCGCGGGGGCAGACCCGAGAGAGGCGCATACGATCCGTGCTCGTTTCACCGATTCAGCGCAACTTTCGGAAAGTCTTCTGGCGGAAATAATAGCATTTGTTGATTCCGCCCGTTGACGCATCACAGCATGACCCCTAGATGGGCCGCTCCGCGCTGTTACCCTGCGTGGGACCAGTTCAAGGAAACGGAACCTCGCCGATGTCCGCCACCCTTCCCGCCGCCTCCGACGCCGATGTGATGAACGGCGCCGAGATCGTCCTGCGCGCGCTGAAGGATCAGGGCGTAGAGGTCATCTTCGGCTATCCGGGGGGCGCCGTCCTTCCGATCTATGACGCGATCTTCCAGCAGAACGCGATCCGCCATGTTCTGGTGCGCCATGAGCAGGCCGCCGTGCATGCGGCGGAGGGCTATGCCCGCTCCACCGGCAAGGTGGGCTGCGTGCTCGTGACCTCCGGCCCCGGCGCCACCAACGCCGTGACGGGGCTGGTGGACGCGCTGCTGGATTCCATCCCGATCGTCTGCCTGACCGGGCAGGTGCCAACGCACCTGATCGGCAACGACGCCTTCCAGGAGGCCGACACCACCGGCATCACCCGCCCCGCGACCAAGCACAACTATCTGGTCAAGCGGATGGAGGATCTGGCGGCAACGGTGCATGACGCCTTCCACATCGCGCGTTCCGGCCGCCCCGGGCCGGTGGTGATCGACCTGCCGAAGGACATCCTGATCGGCAAGGGCCGCTACACCCCCGCGCCGGGCACGCCGCACCGTTCCTACCGCCCGCAGACCGAGCCTTCGGCGGAGAGCATCCGCGAGGCCGTGGCGCTGCTGAAGGGCGCCAGGCGGCCGATGGTCTATACCGGCGGCGGCATCATCAATGCCGGGCCCGAGGCCAGCGAACTGCTGACGCGCTTCGTGCGCGAGACCGGCTTCCCCATCACCAACACGCTGATGGGCCTGGGCAGCTATCCGGCCAGCGACCCGCAGTTCCTGGGCATGCTGGGCATGCACGGCACGGTCGAGGCGAACCTCGCCATGCATGGCTGCGATGTGCTGCTGAACATCGGCGCGCGCTTCGATGACCGCGTGACCGGGCGGCTGAACGCCTTCTGCCCGGATGCGAAGAAGATCCACGCCGATATCGACCCCTCCAACATCAACAAGAACGTGGCGGTGGATGTGCCGGTCGTCGGCGATGCCGCGGCCGTGCTGCGCGCGTTGACCGAGGCCTGGAAGGCCGACGAGCGGCCGGTGGACCGCGAGGCCCTGGCCGCCTGGTGGCGCCAGATCGACGCGTGGCGCGAGACGAAGTGCCTGCGCTACGAGCAGACGGGCTCCATCATCAAGCCGCAGCACGCGGTGCGCCGGCTCTATGAGCTGACGCTGGAGACCGGGCGCGACACCTTCATCACCACCGAGGTCGGCCAGCACCAGATGTGGGCCGCCCAGTATTTCGGCTTCGAGAAGCCGAACCGCTGGATGACCTCGGGCGGGCTCGGCACCATGGGCTACGGGCTGCCGGCGGCCTCGGGCGTGCAGATCGCGCATCCGGACGCGCTGGTGATCGACATCGCCGGCGAGGCCTCGATCCTGATGAACATCCAGGAGATGGGCACGCTGGCGCAGTACCGCCTGCCGGTGAAGGTCTTCATCCTGAACAACGAGTATATGGGCATGGTGCGGCAGTGGCAGGAGCTGCTGCATGGCGGCCGCTACTCGGAAAGCTACTCCGACGCCCTGCCGGATTTCGTGAAGCTGGCCGAGAGCTTCCACGCCAAGGGGCTGCGCGCCACGAAGGCCGAGGAGCTGGACGACGTGATCCGCGAGATGATCGCCTATCCCGGCCCGGTGATCGCCGACATCGCCGTGGACCCGAAGGAGAACGTCTTCCCGATGATCCCCTCCGGTGCCGCGCATAACGAGATGATCCTCGGCCCGGGCCAGCAGGGGGGCGTCGCCGGCGTCACCGACGAAGGCAAGGTCCTGGTCTGAGGGGCGCACCGACATGTCCGACCTGAACAGGGCGCCCTTGCAGCGCACGGCCACCATCGCGGTGCTGGTGGAGAACGAGGCGGGCGTGCTCGCCCGCGTCATCGGCCTCTTCTCCGGCCGCGGCTACAACATCGAGAGCCTGACCGTGGCGCCGGTCGATGACGGCAAGCGCCTGTCGCGCATCACCGTCGTCACCTCCGGCACCGACATGGTGATCGAGCAGATCAAGGCGCAGCTCGACCGGCTCGTCCCCGTCCACCGCGTCGCCGACCTGACGCTGGAGGGGCCGCACCTGACGCGGGAGCTGGCGCTGGTCAAGGTGGTGGGCCATGGCGAGCACCGGATGGAGGCGCTGCGCCTCGCCGATGCCTTCCGCGCCCGCGTGGTGGATGCGACCATCGAGAGCTTCGTCTTCGAGATGACCGGCGCCGCCGAGAAGATCGACGCCTTCATCGAGCTGATGCGCCCCATCGGCCTCGCCGAGGTGTCCCGCACCGGCGCGGTGGGCATCGCGCGGGGCACGCGGAGCCTCGCCACCTGAACCGGCGGCCGGGCAAGGTCCCGGCCCGCCCCGGATTTTCGTCCAACCCTTGAGGGGAGTGCGCGGATATGCGCGTGTATTACGACCGTGACGCGGATGTGGGCCTGATCAAGAGCCGCAAGGTCGCGGTGATCGGCTTCGGCAGCCAGGGCCACGCCCATGCCATGAACATGCGCGACAGCGGCGTGAAGGAGGTCGTGATCGGCCTGCGCCCGGGCGGCTCCGCCAAGAAGGCCGAGGCCGCCGGCTTCAAGGTCATGAGCCCGGCCGAGGCCGCCAGGTGGGCCGACCTGGTGATGGTGCTGACCCCCGACGAGGGCCAGGGCGACCTGTACCGCGACCACCTGCACGAGAACATGCGCGAGGGCGCGGCGCTGGCCTTCGCGCACGGGCTGAACATCCACTTCAACCTGATCGAGCCGCGCGCCGACATCGACGTGTTCATGATCGCGCCGAAGGGCCCCGGCCACACTGTGCGCGGCGAGTACCAGAAGGGCGGCGGCGTGCCCTGCCTCGTGGCCGTGCACCAGAACCCCTCCGGCAATGCGCTGGAGATCGCGCTCTCCTATGCCTGCGCCGTCGGCGGCGGCCGCTCGGGCATCATCGAGACGACCTTCAAGGAAGAGTGCGAGACCGACCTGTTCGGCGAGCAGGTGGTGCTCTGCGGCGGCCTGGTCGAGCTGATCCGCGCCGGCTTCGAGACGCTGGTCGAGGCGGGCTATGCCCCCGAGATGGCCTATTTCGAGTGCCTGCACGAGGTGAAGCTGATCGTCGACCTCATCTATGAGGGCGGCATCGCCAACATGAACTACTCCATCTCCAACACCGCGGAGTATGGCGAGTACGTGACCGGCCCGCGCATCATCACGCCAGAGACCAAGGCGGAGATGAAGCGCGTGCTGGAGGACATCCAGAGCGGCAAGTTCACCCGCGACTGGATGCTGGAGAACAAGGTCAACCAGGCCTCCTTCAAGGCCACGCGCCGCCGCCACGGCGAGCACCAGATCGAGGCCGTAGGCGAGAAGCTGCGCGGCATGATGCCCTGGATCACCAAGGGCAAGCTGGTGGACAAGGCCAGGAACTGAGCCTGTCGCAGGAAGGGCCCCGGGATCGCTCCCGGGGCCCTTTTCGTATTCCGGTTGCGCATCCCGGGGCCGGTCAGCCCCGGCGCAGCCCCCAGAAGACCGGCGCGCCCTTCACCATGCCGGTCAGGTTGCCGCGATAGGCGGTGTTCTGGGTGAAGAGGCCGAGCGGGATGAAGGGCACATCCGCGAAGGCCGCTTCCTGCATCTGCCGCCCGATCGCCGCCTGCTCGCCCTCCGGCGCGTCGAACCAGCGGTCGCGCAGCGCCTCCAGCCGCTCGCTCACCGGCCAGCCGACGATGCTCCGGCGCCCGCTGCCGCGCAGGTAGTTGTGCGCGGCGGGGTTCATCCAGCTCGCGCCCGAGGTGCTGATGCAGGTGACGTTCCAGCCGCCCCGCTCCGGCGCCTCCTGGTTGGCGATGCGGCGGATGAAGGTGCCGAAATCCATCGCCTGCACATCGAGCTTCAGGCCGCAGCGTTGCAGCAGATCGGCGGCCACCGCGTTCAGCGCGGTCACGGAGGGATAGTCGGTGGGGTGGATCAGCACCACCGGTTCGCCACGATAGCCCGCCTCCTCCAGCGCCCGGCGCGTGGCCGCGATGTCGCGCGGGCCGGTGAGCGCCGCCATGCCCGCATCGCTCGCCATGGCGGAGCCGGGCAGGAAGAAGCCCAGATCGTCCCGCCAGAGGCTGCGGTCGTCGCCGGCCACCGCCTGCATGAAATCCGCCTGCCGCACGGCGCCGAGCAGGGCGCGGCGGACGGCCGGCTTGTCGAAGGGCGGATAGAGCTGGTTGAAGCGCATGAAACAGGGTGAGCCCGCCGTATCCAGAACCTCCAGCCGGATGCCGCGGTGCCGGGCGAGCATGGGCGTCAGGTCGGCGGGCGGCTGTTCCCACCAGTCGATCTCGCCCCGTTGCAGCGCCGCCGCGGCGGTGCCGGGATCGGGCATGGAGATCCACTCCACGCGCTCCAGATGCACCTGCTTCGGCCCGGCGAGCAGGCTGGGCGTGCCGCCCTCGCGCGGCACATAGCCGCCGAAGCGCTCATACACCGTGCGGGCGCCGACCACCCGTTCCGCCGCGATGAAGCGGAAGGGGCCGCTGCCCACCATCTCCGTCACCTGCGTGCCGGGATCGGTGAGGGCCAGGCGTTCCGGCATGATGAAGCAGTTCATCGTGCCCGGCTTGCCCAGCGCCTCGGCCAGCATGGGGAAGGGGCGCTTCAGCCGGAAGACGATGCGCGCATCGTCGGGGGCGGAAAGCTCCTCCGTGACGGCCAGCAGCGCCATGCCGAAGGTGTCCCGCGCCCCCCAGCGGCGGATGCTGGCCACCGCGTCGCGCGCCCGCACCGGCTCGCCGTCATGGAAGCGCAGGCCAGGTCGCAGCGTGATGGTCCAGCGCCGCCCGTCCTGGTCGATCTCATGCCCGGCGGCCATCTGCGGCTGCACACGCAGATCGGTGTCCATGCCATAGAGCGTGTCGAAGACCATCAGCGCGTGGTTGCGCGTGACCACGCCGGGCGTCCAGTGCGGGTCCAGGATGGCGAGGTCCGTCTGGGCGACGAAGCGCAGCGGCGCCACCTGGGCACGGGCGAGGCGCGGCGCGGCCAGGGGCAGGGCGAGGCTGGCGCCCAGACTGGCACTCAGGCCGGCGAGGAGGCGGCGCCGCCCTGGCCCTGGGCCAGGGGGTGGATCGGGGGTCTTCATGCGGGGGAGGCTGCGGCCGCCCCCGGTGATCGTCAATCGGCCGCGATCAGTGGCATTCCAGGATGCGCAGGTCGTAGACCGGATGCTCCAGCATGTTCACGGCCGGGGCATTGGCCAGCATCCAGCCCCGGAAGGCCAGCGGCGCATCCTTGGCGGCCAGCGTATCCCGCACCTCGATGAAGGCGGCCGCATCCGGCACCTCGTCGGGCGGGTGGTAGTCGCAGGCACGGACGGTGATGGTGAGTGTGCCGAAGCTGGTCGGCTTGTCCACCGGCGCGTCCAGCACGGTGACCTGCGCGGTCACCTTGTCGAGCGCCTGGAGCTTCGCGATCTTCCCGGGGATCCAGTTGGCGGATTCCTGGGCGCCGGGATGGCCGGGGACAGCGGGCAGCAACAGGGCGGCCAGCAACAGCGCGGGAAGGGGGCAGTCCTCATCGCGCACTCAGCCCCCCGGACGGCGGGGGAGGGGAGGGCATCCACCACCCCGTGCAGCAGCCGGCGCATCGCCGCCTCGTCCACCCCCATCAGCACCGCATCCTCGAAGGCATCCCGCAGCACCTGGACGAGTTCCTCATGGTTCTCGCCCAGCACCTTCAGCTTGTCGCGGCAGGAGAGGGGATGGCCATCCTGGCCGGGCCAGGTCTCCGGCGCCTGCAGCCCCTCGTTCACGGGCGGGGGCTCCGGCCGGGGCGGGGGCATGGGCGGGTTGGCCATCCCCGGGCTGGCCTTCGGGTGCCGCCTCCTCGGGCCTGCTGGAATTCATCTGGGTCACCGAGAAGATGAACTTGCCCAGCAGCGCCTCCAGGCTGACGGAGGACTGGGTGATGGTGATCTCCGACCCGTCCCGCAGGTCCTTGTCGCTGCCACCCGGGACCAGGGCGATGTACTTGCCGCCAGCAGGCTTTCGGAGGTGATCTCGGCCGATGTGTCGTCGGGCAGCTTCAGCCCGGAATCCACCTGCATCGTCACCACCGCGAGGAAGGTCTGCGGGTCGATGCGCTCCTGCGTGACGCTGCCCACCCGCACGCCGGCGATACGGACATCGGAGCCGATGGCGAGGCCGTCGATCCGGTCGAAGCGCGCATGCAGGGTCATCCCGGTGCCGGTGGTGGAACGGCCGGAATTCGTGGCGGCATAGGCGAGAAACACCACGGCGACGACCAGCACGATGGCGCCGGCCGCGAGCTCGGCGAGGCTGCGTCCCTTCAAATCACGATCCTTATCCGACGGGGCGGAACGGGTGCCCGGACATCCCGGAGGGCCGCGGTCCGGCCATCCGGCGCGCCATCACGCGCTTCCTCACACACCGGGGGTCCAGGCTTCGTAGTCGCCCGCGGTCTTCGGACGCTCCCCGCCCTTGTAGTCATGGCCGGGCGGCCGGTGGGCGAGCGCGGTGCCGGTCATGTTCGGCTGGTGGTCGAGCTGCCACGGATAGCGGCGGTTCTCGTCCAGTTGCGGCGTGGCATGGTGCAGCCAGCCGTGCCATTCCGGCGGCACGTTGGTGGCCTCGGGCCGGCCGGAATACACCACCCAGCGGCGGGTGTGGTTGAAGCCGGGCACGACGTTGCGGCTCTCGAAATACAGGTTCCCGTGGCGGTCGGTGCCGACCTTCCGGCCCTTGAAGCCGGAGCACAGGCGCATGAGCATGGACATGGGCTTTGGGGCCTCCTGGCCCCGCCATATGGCATGCGGGCGCCGCGCGTGAAAGGCCGCGCTTTCCCTACCGTATCTGGTGGCGGTTGACTCCGCGCCTCACCACATGTTGCTTCAGCGCCGTGAATTTCCTTTCGGGGGCAGGATAGTCATGCAGAGGCTCGCAGGCACCGTGTGGTCCGATGTGACGCTGCGCCGCACCCACGGCCAGGCGGACCCGGATGCGCCGTCCCGTGCCGTGGCCCTGCCCGCGGCCTGGGACGATGCCGCCGCCGATGCCCTGGCCGCCCTGGTGCCGGAGGCGGGCACCGGCCGCCGCTCCATCTCCCTGATCTCCCAGGCGGAATCCTGGATCCGCCGGGCCGCCGCCGGGGCCTCCGCGCTCGACCTGCCGGAGGCCGGTTCGCTGGCCGAGGCGCTGCGGACCCTGCTGCTGGCGCGGCGCGGCGCCCCCGGCGCCTCCGCCTGGCGCGACTCGGCCAGGGACGACATGCGCGACGAGCCGCGCTTCGTCCTGAACCTTCCCGCCTTCCTGGAGGGGCCGGCGGGCTTCGACTCGACCGGCTACGCCCGGGCCGTGCGCCTTGCCGTGCTGGCGCTGGAGGGGCTTTCCGCCGGGCGTGCGCGCCGGCTGCGCATCGGCTTCGCCGATCTCGCGGGGCTGCTGGCCGGGCTGGGACTCGACTACGAGAGCCGCGAGGCGCGGGAGGTGGCCCAGGCCATCGCCGCCCTGACCCGCGGCGCCGCCGAGGCGGCCAGCGGCGAATGCGCCGCCGTGCTGGGGGAGCGTGCGCCGGTAACACTCTTCGCGCCGCCTCCGCCCGCCGTCTGCGTGGTGCCCGGCCTGGCGGAGGCCGCGCGCGGGGCGCTGGATGCCGCCGCCGCCGCGCCCGGGCTGCGGCATGAATCGCTCTTCGCCCTTTCCCCCGCCGATGCGGTGGAGGCCCTGCTCGGCGCCGAGTCGGCCAGCCTCGCCCCGGCGGCCGGGCCTTGCCGCCTGACCGGCGCGGGGGAGGAGGAGCCCACCGCCGCCGCCCGCCGTGCCGGATCGCGGGCCGAAGCGCTGCTGGCGCCGCGCGGCCCCGAGGCCCGGGCGGCGATGCAGGCCGCGGTGGAACCTTTCCTGCATGCCGGCGCCCCCGTGCCCGTCGCCGCCTCTGACCGGCCCCGCCCGGCGCCGATGCCCGCCCCGACCCGGGCGGCGGCGCGCGGGCAGGTCTGGAAGGTCTCGATCGCCGGGCACAAGGTCACGCTGCGCACGGCCGAGCATCCGGACGGCACGCTGTCGGAGGTCTCGCTGACGCTGGCCAAGGACAGCGCCGCCTTCCGGGGCGTGCTCGATGCGCTGTGTCAGTCCGTCTCTCTGGGTCTCGCCCGGGGCGTGCCGCTGGCGGAATTCGTGCAGGCGCATGCCTATACGCGCTTCGGCCCGGCCGGGGCGGTGGAGGGCGACTCGAGGATCGCCCGCGCCACCTCCATCCTGGACTGGGCCTTCCGGCGCCTGGCGCTGGAATATCTGGAAGGGCCGGTCCTGGCGGACCCGACCGAGGAGGAATGCGGCGCCGAGCTGGGCGTGGCGGCGGGCGAGCAGCCCTTGCTGCCGCTGGAGGCCCCCGCCGGCCCCAAGGCGCGGCGGCGCAGCCTGCGGCTGGTGGGCTGAGGCGGCTGGGCTGAGGCGGCGGGCGGACGGTTTCCCGGGCCATGCGGCCCGGTCTATGACAGCCCCGGTTCTTCCGAGGAGCATGTCCATGTCCGGCCCGATCGACGCCCGCCTGCGCGAGCTCGGCATCACCCTGCCCGAGCCCGCCGCGCCCATCGCCAACTACGTGCCCGCGGTGATCGCCGGGTCGCTGCTGGTGGTGTCCGGCCAGATCCCGATGCAGGGGGGAAGATCGCCGTCACCGGAAAGCTGGGCCAGGGGGTGAGCCCCGAGGCGGGGCGCGAGGCCGCGCGGACCTGCTTTCTCAACGTCCTGGCCCAGGCCCGGGCGGCGCTGGGCGGCGATCTCGGCCGGGTGAAGCGCGTGGTGCGGCTGGGCGGCTTCATCGCCTGCACGCCGGACTTCACGCAGCATGCGGTGGTGATGAACGGCGCCTCCGACCTGGCGGTGGAGGTCTTCGGCGAGGCTGGCCGCCATGCGCGCTCGACCATCGGCGTGCCCTCGCTGCCCGGCGATGCGGCGGTCGAGGTCGAGGCGATGATCGAGATCGCCTGATCCCGGAAACGCCGGTTCCGCCCCATGCCGCATCGCAGCGGCAGGAACTTGCGCTGGCCGGGGGAGGGCGCACATTGGGGCCCATGCCCGATGGCGCGCCCGAACTGACGCTGACCCTGCATCCGCGCATCGCGGAGATCCCCGCCGCCGAGTGGGATGCCTGCGCGGGGGAGGGGAATCCCTTCGTCTCCCATGCCTTCCTGTCGGCGCTGGAGGATAGCGGCTCGGCCGGCGGCAGGACGGGGTGGCTGCCGCAGCACGCGGCGCTGCGCGATGGCGGCGGCACGCTGCTGGCGGTGGCCCCCGCCTATGCCAAGAGCCATTCCTATGGCGAGTATGTCTTCGACTGGGGCTGGGCGCGCGGCTTCGAACAGGCGGGCGGGCGCTACTATCCCAAGCTCCAGGTGGCGGTGCCTTTCTCCCCCGTGCCGGGCCCGCGGCTGCTGACGCGCCCCGGCGGCGGCGTGCCGGTGGCGGCGCTGGCGCAGGGGCTGCGGCAGGCGGTGGCCGATCTGGGGCTTTCCTCCTGCCACGTCACCTTCTGCACCGGCGCGGAGTGGGAGGCGCTGGGCGAGGCGGGCTGGCTCCAGCGCCTCGGCACGCAGTTCCACTGGTCCAATCCGGGCTATGGCAGCTTCGACGATTTCCTGGGCGCCCTGTCCTCCCGCAAGCGCAAGACGCTGCGGCGGGAAAGGCGGGACGCGCAGGCGGCGGGACTGCGCTTCCGCACCCTGCGAGGCGAGGAGATCACGCCGGAGCACTGGCGGGTCTTCCACCAGTGCTACCGCCACACGGTGGACCGCAAATGGGGCGATGCCTATCTGAAGCCGCGCTTCTGGCCACTGCTCTCCGAACGGCTCGGCGACCGCGTGGTGCTGATGGTGGCGGAGCGTGACGGCGAGCCGGTGGCAGGGGCGCTGAACCTGATCGGGCGGGACGCGCTCTACGGCCGCAACTGGGGCTCGCTGGTCGAGGCGCCCTTCCTGCATTTCGAGCTCTGCTACTACCAGGCCATGGACTTCGCCATCGCGCACGGCATCCCGCGCGTGGAGGCCGGGGCGCAGGGCGAGCACAAGATCCAGCGCGGCTACCTGCCGGTGCCGACCTATTCCGCGCACTGGATCGAACATGCCGGGCTGCGGCGTGCCGTGGCGGGCTTCCTGAATCAGGAACGCCCGGCCATGCTGGCGGAGATGGAGGCGTTGGCCCTGGCCTCGCCCTTCCGCCGGGATGGACAAGAGGACTGACACCGCCACCGATGCCCGCTTCACCAGTGCCGCAGGGCGCGGGCCCGGCGCCGCGATGCTGACCGCCTATGCCCAGCTCGCCGCGGCGATGAGCCTCGTCGGCGTCAATGTCGGCGTCGCCAAGACCCTGGCCGCCACCCTGCCCATCGCCATGATCGTCGGCCTGCGCTGCCTGCTGGCGGTGGCGCTGCTGCTGCCGCTCTCGCTCTGGCGCGACGGGCTCCGCCTGCCGCCGCCCGGCGCCCTGCTGAACCTGTTCTGGCAGGCCCTGCTGGGCACCGTGCTCTACAACGCGGCGCTGCTGCTCGGCCTGCGCCTGACCACCGCGCTGGAGGGCGGGCTGATGCTGGCGACCATCCCGGCCGCGGTGGCGCTGGGCGCGGCGCTGCTGCTGCGCGAGCGGCTCACCCCGCGCGGCTGGGCGGCGGCCCTGCTGGCGGCGGGCGGGATCGCCGCGGTCACCCTGGCCCGGGGCGGGGGCGGCGAGGCGGGCGGCAGCCTCGCCGGCAATGCCCTGGTGCTGCTGGCCGTCTGCGGCGAGGCCGCTTATGCGCTGCTGTCCAAGCGCCTCGCCGGGCGCCTGCCGGTGGTCACCGCCAGCCTCTGGATGCAGATCTTCTCCGCCCTGCTGCTGCTGCCCGCCTGGCTGCCCCTGGCGCTGCCCTGGCCAGGTGCCGCGGGCGCGCTGGCCGATCCGCTCCTGGCCGGGCTGCTGGTCTTCCACGGGTTGACGGCGAGCCTGTTCAGCCTGCTGCTCTGGTATTCCGGCCTGCGCCGCGTGCCCGCCGGCCTGGCCGGCGTCTTCATGGCCTTCCTGCCCGCCTCGGCGGCGGCGACGGCGGTGCTGTTCCTGGGGGAGCCGATGACCCCGGCGCATCTCATCGGCTTCGCCCTGATGCTGGCCAGCCTGCTCCTGGCGACCTGGCCTTCGCGGCGGCGTGCGTGAGGGCCTGGTTCGCCTGCACCGGCGCGGAGCTGCTGCGCACCGAACCGGCCGATGTCGCCGCCCGCCTCGCGGCCGCGCAGACCCGGCGCGGCTTCGACGCCACCTATGCCCAGCTCGCGGCCTGGGAAGCCTCAGCGGAACTGCTGCGGGAGGCGGTGGCGCGGGCGGGTGGCGAGGGCTGGACCCTGGCTTTCGAATACGAGCTGCTGCGCCTGGAGAAGCGCATCGACGCGGTGGTGCTGACCGACCGCGCGATCCTGGTGCTGGAGTTCAAGGGGGAGGGTTTCTCCCCCGCCGATCTGCGGCAGGTGGAGGATTACGCGCTGGACCTGCGCGACTTCCATGCCGGCAGCCGGGCGCATCCGATCGTGCCTGTGCTGGTGCCGCTGCTGGCGCCCCAGGCAGGGTCGCGGCCGGGGCCGCAGCAGCCCAGCCTGCTCTGGCATGCGGTGGTGCCGCCGCTGCGCGCCCATGCCCGCGCCCTGCCGGGCCTGCTGGCCGGCTTGCAGGCGGAGATCCCGGCGCCGGCCTCGTCGCTGGACGGGGCGGACTGGCTCGCCGCCCCCTATCGCCCGGTGCCGACCATCGTGGAGGCCGCCACCATGCTCTATGCCCGGCATGGCGTGGCGGAGATCGCGGCCGCCCGCTCGGACGCCGCCAACCTGACCCGCACCACGGAGGCCATCGCGCGGGCGCTGGACGAGGCCCGGCGGGACGCGGCGCGGGTGGTGGTCTTCGTCACCGGCATTCCGGGCGCGGGCAAGACGCTGTGCGGGCTGAACGCGGTCTTCGGCGCGGCGCGGCTGGACGGGGCGGCCTTCCTGACCGGCAATGTGCCGCTGGTCGGCGTGCTGCGCGCCGCGCTGGCCCGGGATGCGGTGGAGCGCGGGGCCTGTGGCCGGGAGGAGGCCGGGCGGCGGGTGAGGATGGCGCTGCAGAACGTCCATGCCTTCCTGGCCGAACATGCCGGCGATCCGGACCGGAAGCCGCCGCCGGAGCGGCTGATCGTCTTCGACGAGGCGCAGCGCGCCTGGGACGCGAAGCAGGCGAGCCGCGACACGCAGCGGCGCAAGGCCGTGCTGACCATGAGCGAGCCCGCCCACACGCTGGAGATCATGGCCCGGGCCGGGGGCTGGTCGGCCATCGTCGCGCTGATCGGCCAGGGGCAGGAGATCAACACGGGAGAGGCCGGGCTGGCGGAATGGGGCCGCTGTATCGCCGCCGATGGGCGCTGGCGCGCCGTGGCCGCGCCGCATGTGCTGGCGGCCTCCGATCCGGTGCAGCGCCTCGCCCCTGGTCCAGCGCCCTGGCTGAGGCTCGATCCCGCCCTCGACCTGACCGTGCCGATCCGCGGCATCCGCAGCGCCGCCGTCGCGCCCTGGGTGGAGGCCCTGCTGGACGGACGCTTCGCCGAGGCGGCGCGCATCGCGGCGGAGGCCGGGGAGGAACTGCCGGTCTTCCTCACCCGCGAGCTGGGCGCCCTGCGCCGGGCCTTGCGGGCCTTCGCGCGGGGCGAGCGGCGGGCCGGCATCCTGCGCAGTTCCGGCGCCCGCCGCCTGCGCGGCGACGGTTTCGGGGAGGAGGTGCCGGCCCCGGCGGTGGCGGACTGGTTCCTGCGCCGCTGGCCCGATGTGCGCGCTTCGGACGCGCTGGAGACCGGCGCGACGGAATATGCCTGCCAGGGGCTGGAGCTGGATGTGGCGGGGCTGGCCTGGGGCGGCGATTTCCTGCCCGCCGGCGCATCGGGGTGGCAGGCGCGCCGCTTCCTCGGCAGCGCCTGGCAGGTGGTGCGCCAGCCGCAGGAGCGCGACTTCATCCGCAACACCTATCGCGTGCTGCTGACGCGGGCGCGCTACGAGACGGTGATCTGGGTGCCACGCGGCGATGCGGCGGACCGGACGCGCGACCCGGCGGCGCTGGACCGGCTCGCGGCGCGGCTGCTCCGCTGCGGCGCGCGGAGCCTGGAGGAGACCATGGCGGATGTGCCGGAGCCGGAAGATGCGCCGTCTCTTTTCTAGCCTCGCCCTGCTTCTCCTCCTCGCGATGCCCTCGCGGGCCGAGGAGATCAAGCTGGCGAGCTGGAACCTCAACTGGCTCACCACGCGCGCCCCGGGCGATCCGCTGCTGCCACCGGAACTCCCCGGCCGCGGCCCGGAGGATTTCGCGCGCCTCCGCCTCTATGCGCAAAGGCTGGCGGCGGATGTGCTGGCGCTGGAGGAGGTGGACGGGCCGGAGGCGGCGGCGCGCCTGCTGGACCCGGCGGAATGGCGCTTCTTCTTCCCCGGGGAGCGCGACGTGCAGCGTGTCGGCATCGCCGTGCGCCGCCGCCTGCGGGCCTGGCAGAACCCCGATCTCGCGGCGCTGGACCTTGCGCCGGAGGCGCGGTTCAGCCTGCGCCGCGGCGTGGATGTGACGGTCCAGGGCGCCGGAGGCGCCACGCTGCGGCTGCTGGCCCTGCATCTCAAGGCCGGTTGCCGCCAGGGGGCCGTGACAGGGGTGGCGGAGGGCGACCGGGAATGCGCGATCCTGGGCGAGCAGGCCGGCATCCTGGCGGAATGGATCGCGGCGCGGCAGGGCGAGGGTGGCGGCTTCGCCGTGCTCGGCGATTTCAACCGGCGCTTTCAGGGGCCGCGCGATGCCTTCCTGCGCCGGATCGCGAAGCGCGGCACGTTGCTGCGCTCCACGGAGGGGCATTCCGATCCCTGCTGGGGCGGGCGGGATTTCATCGACCACATCCTGCTCGGCGGCGCGGCGCGGGACTGGCTGGTGCCGGACAGCCTGCGCGTGCTGGTCTATGCGGAGCGTGAGCCCGGCTGGAAGGATCGCCTCTCGGATCACTGCCCCGTCTCGGTCCGCCTGAACCTGCCCTGACGGCGCTGCGGTCCGGACGGGCAGGCGCGGCGGCCAACGCCGGCGCGCCTGCCGCGTTGCCTGCTGCACCGGAAGGAAGGGAAGGCCAGCCATGTCGAACCCGATCAGCCGTTTCGCGAAACGGCGGCGGATCACCTCGGGCGAGGGGTTCTCGCTGAAGGACTACGCCACCGACGACAAGGGCGGGGTCCAGATGACCAAGGCCGAAAGCGGGGCGGCGCTGCGCGAGCGCATCGAGGCCATCGCCGAGCAGCAGGGCCGCCTCTATGCCAGCGGCCACTGGTCCGTGCTCTGCATCTTCCAGGCGCAGGACGCGGCGGGCAAGGACAGCGCCATCAAGCATGTCTTCTCCGGCATCAACCCGCAGGGCTGCCAGGTCGCCACCTTCTCCGCGCCGGTCGGGCTGGAGCGAGAGCATGACTTCCTCTGGCGCCATGTCGTGGCGCTGCCGCGCCGTGGCCGGATCGGCATCCACAACCGTTCCTGGTACGAGGAGGTGCTGGTGGCCCGCGTGCATCCGGGGATCCTGGACGGCCAGCTGCTGCCGCCAGTGCTGGTGGAAAGCACGATCTGGGACGAGCGGCTGGAGGACATCGCCTGCTTCGAGCGCTACCTCTCGCGGCAGGGGACGGTGCTGCTGAAGTTCTTCCTGCATCTCGGCGAGGAGGAGCAGCGGAAGCGCTTCCTGGCCCGGATCGACGAGCCTGACAAGAACTGGAAGCTGCATCCTTCGGACATCGTGGACCGGCGCCGCTGGCACGACTACCAGGCCGCCTACGAGGCCGCGATCCGTGCCACCGCCTCGCCCCATGCGCCCTGGTACGTCCTGCCGGCGGACCGGAAATGGCTGACCCGGCTGCTGGTGGCGGAGACCCTGCTTGAAACCTTGCGGAAGCTGGACCTGCGCTATCCCGAGGTGAGCGAAACCCAGCGGGAGAGCTTGCAGAAGGCGCGCAAGGCTTTGAGTTGACACAGAAGATTCCGGAGGAACGAGGTGAACTCCCGTCCATGAAGTTCAAGACAAGACGATAAGAGGGCCGGGACTCGCGCGCTTCGCTTTCCTCCCGCGCCATCATGCCTAGCATCGCCCGCAAAGCCGTGGCCGCAGGGCCGCGGGAAGAATGGAGTTTCCGATGCGGGGTGGTTTGACACGGCGGCGAGCACTGCTTTCGGCCAGTGCCCTGGTGGCGCTGGGCGCAACCGGGCAGGCGCGCGAGATCAGCGGCCTGCTCCCCTGGGAGCCGGGCAGCGTCTGGCCGCCGGAAACCATGGCCAAGCCCGGCCCCTGGCTCTTCCTGACGGCGGATGAGGCCGCGGTGATCGAGGCGATCGCCGAGCGGATGATCCCGACCGATTCCCTGGGTCCCGGCGGGCGCGACGCGGGCTGCGCCATCTTCATCGACCGGCAGCTCGCCGGCCCCTATGGCCGCCGCGACGGCTGGTACATGCAGGGGCCCTTCCCCGCCGACCCCTTGCCGACGCAGGGCTACCAGCTGCCCTTCACACCGCGGCAGATCTACCGCCAGGGCCTCGCCGCCCTGGCGCGGCATGTCGCCGCCGGCTCCAGCAACCGCCGCTTCCAGGAACTGAGCGGCGAGGACCAGGACAAGCTGCTGACCGGGCTGGAGAAGGGCGAGGTCAAGCTCGACGGCTTCGACGGCAAGGTGCTGTTCGAACAGATCTACGGCAACGTCATGGAAGGCTACTTCGCCGACCCGATCTACGGCGGCAACAAGGGCATGGTCGGCTGGCGCATGATCGGCTTTCCCGGCGCGCGCTACGACTTCCGCGACGTGATCGCGCATCCGAAGCAGCGCTACACCATCCCGCCTGTCGGCCTCATGGGGCGCCCGGAATGGGGCGGCCCCGGCGGCCCGCCGATCACCGCCGGATCGGGAGGGCGCATCTGATGCAACGCCTGCCACGCAAGGATGCGGTGATCGTCGGCCTCGGCTGGACCGGAGCCATCATGGGCTACGAACTCTGCCAGGCCGGGCTGGATGTGGTGGCGCTGGAGCGCGGCCCCTGGCGCGACACCTCCACCGACTTCAACATCGGCACGGCGCCGGACGAGCTGCGCTACGCCATCCGCAACGAGCTCTTCTCGCAGCCGGCGCAGGACACGGTCACGGCGCGCAACAACCTGTCGCAGCGGGCACTGCCGATCCGCAACTGGGGCAGCTTCCTGCCGGGCAACGGCGTCGGCGGCGCGGGCATCCACTGGAACGGCCATACCTGGCGCTTCATGCCGAGCGACTTCCGCCTGCGCTCGCACCTGACGGAACGCTATGGCGCGTCGATGATCCCCGAGGGCATGACCATCGCCGACTGGGGCCTCACCTATGAGGAGCTGGAGCCCTTCTACGACAAGTTCGAGTATCTCTGCGGCATCGCGGGGCAGGCGGGGAACCTGAAGGGGCAGATCCAGCCGGGCGGCAACCCCTTCGAGGGCCAGCGCTCACGCCCCTATCCGACGCCACCGATGAAGATGTCGCACGCGCAGAACCTCTTCACCCGGGCGGCGACGGAAGTCGGGATGCATCCCTTCCCGCTGCCCTCGGCGAACATGTCGCAGCCCTATACCAACCCTCTCGGCGTCACGCTGGGGCCCTGCACCTATTGCGGCTTCTGCGAGCGGTTCGGCTGCGCCAACTATTCCAAGGCCAGCGCGCAGACCACGATCCTGCCGGTGCTGATGCGCCATCCGGGCTTCGAGGCCCGCACGCAATGCGAGGTCTCGCGCATCCTGATGTCGGCGGATGGCAAGACCGCGACCGGCGTCGCCTATGTCGATCCGCAAGGCCAGGAATGGGAGCAGCCCGCCGACATGGTGCTGCTCTGCGCCTATCAGCTCTGGAACGTGCGGCTGCTGCTGCATTCCGGGATCGGCCGCCCCTACGACCCGAGCACGGGGGAGGGGGTGATCGGCAAGAACTACGCCTACCAGTGCAATTCCTCGGTGAACGGCTTCTTCGACGACCAGATCTTCAATGCCTGGGCGGGGGCGGGCGCGCTGGGCATGACCTGCGACGACTACCAGGGCGATGTCTTCGACCACACCGGGCTGGGCTTCGTCGGCGGCGCCAACATCAACTGCACCACCACCAATGCGCGGCCGATCTCCGCGCGCCCCACCCCGCCCGGCACGCCGCGCTGGGGCAGCGCCTGGAAGAAGGCGACGGCCGAGAACTACCTCAAGGTCGCCAATGTCGGCAGCCAGGGCAGCGTGATGTCCTATCGCGACGCCTATCTGGACCTCGACCCGACCTACAAGGACCGGCTCGGGCGGCCGCTGCTGCGCATGACCTTCGACTATCACGACAACGAAGTGAAGATGTCCGCCTATGTGACGCAGAAGATGGAGCCGATCATGCGGGCCATGGGCGCGAAGCAGATCCGCTCCGCTCCCAAGAAGGCGGGTTGGGACGTGGTGCCCTATCAGACCACGCACAACACCGGTGGCGCGATCATGGGCGCCGATCCGAAGGCCAGTGCCATCAACAAGTATTCCCAGATGTGGGACGTGCCGAACCTCTTCGTGTTCGGGGCCTCCGCCTTTCCGCAGAACCCCGGCTACAACCCCACCGGCACGGTCGGGGCGCTGGCCTACATGGCCGCGGATGCCATCACCAGGCAGTACCTGAAGAATCCCGGCCAGCCGCTGGTGCAGGCCTGATGCGCCCGCTGCTCCTCGCCCTGGCGGGCCTCGCCGCGGCCGCCATGGCCGGCTCGCCCGCCCGCGCCGAACCCGACCGCTACGACCAGATCGAACGCGGCCGCTACCTCGCCACGGTGGGCGACTGCACCGCCTGCCATGCCGGCTCCGGCATCGCGCCTGGCATGCCCGGATACAGCTCCCAGGGCTTCGCGGGCGGGCGGGCGATCGAGACGCCCTTCGGCCAGATCCGCGCAGCCAACATCACGCCGGACCGCGAAACGGGCATCGGGACCTGGACGGCGGAGGATTTCTACCGCGCCATGCATGAGGGCCGCGCGGCGGATGGCACGCAACTCTACCCGGCCTTCCCCTACACCTACTACACCAGGGTGAGGCGGGAGGATTCCGATGCGATCTTCGCCTTCCTGCAATCGCTGGAGCCGGTGCAGAACCGCGTGGACCGGGACACGCTGCCCTTTCCCTTCAACATCCGTGTGCTGATGAAGGGCTGGAACCTGCTCTTCTTCCGTCACGGCGAATTCGAGCCGGTGATCGGCCGTTCGGCGGAATGGAACCGCGGCGCCTATCTCGTGGAAGGGCTGGGCCATTGCGCCGCCTGCCACACGCCCAAGAACATGCTGGGCGGCGACAAGACCTCCCAGACCCTGAGCGGCGGCGAACTCCAGGGATGGTTCGCACCCTCCCTGACCACGGATGGCCGCACGGGCATCGGTGCCTGGTCGATCGAGGAGATCGTGGAATATCTCAGCACCGGCCATAACGTGCATGCCGCCGCTTCCGGCCCCATGGCGGAGGTGGTGGAATACTCCACCAGCCTGATGACCGAGGCCGATCTCCGCGCCATCGCCACCTATCTGAAACAGCCGCGCGAGGAAGCCGCCACCGTGGCGGCGCCCGCGCCCCTGCCAGCCAGCAATGTCCAGATGCAGGCGGGCGCCGCGATCTACATGGATGGTTGCCAGGCCTGCCATGGCGCGGATGGCAAGGGCGTGGCCGGTCTCTTCCCCGCTCTGGCGAACAGTCCCACGGTGCAGCAGTCCGGGCCGGAGACGCTGCTGCGGGTGGTGATGCAGGGCTCCAAACCGGCCACCACCGATGCGGTGCCCACCGCCGCGTCGATGCCCGCCTTCGGCTGGCGCCTGACCGACGACCAGGCGGCGGCGGTGACCACCTATATCCGGAACAGCTGGGGCAATGCCGCCCCCGCGGTCACGGCATCCCAGGCGCAGTCCATGCGCGGCCGGCTGGCGCAGAACCCGAACTAGAACCCCTCCCTGGCTCCTTCGCCCCTGGCGAAGGAGCCAGGGGCCGGACCCGACCTGCTCCGCCCCGCTGAACCCCGCTATCGCCGTCAGGCCGCGCTGGGTGCATCGGCCACACCCTCCAGGCAAAGAAAAGGGCGCGGCGGGTTTCCCCGCCGCGCCCCTGATCTCGGAAAGGCGGGTGGCTCAGTCCGCCGTTTCGGGCTCGCGCTCCGCCTCGCCATCACCCGGGCCTTCCTCGGGCTTGGGCAGGGCAGGGGGCGGAGCCTCGGTGATGTCGAAGGTCAGCGCGCCGTCCTTCATGCCGACCTTCACCGCGCCGCCCTTCACCAGCTTGCCGAAGAGCAGCTCCTCGGCCAGCGGCTTCTTGACGTATTCCTGGATGATCCGGGCCAGGGGGCGCGCGCCGTAGAGCGGGTCATAGCCCCGCTCCGCCAGCCACTCCTTGGCCGCCGAGGACAGCTCGATCGTGACGTTGCGATCCGCGAGCTGGGCCTCCAGCTGCATCACGAACTTCTCGACGATATTGCCCACGATCTCCGGCGTCAGCCCGCTGAAGGGCACCACCGCATCCAGGCGGTTGCGGAACTCGGGAGTGAAGAGGCGCTTGATCGCCTCCTCGTCCTCGCCGGTCCGGATCTCCCGCCCGAAGCCGATGCCGGCCTTGGCCATGTCGGAGGCCCCCGCATTGGTCGTCATGATCAGGATGACGTTGCGGAAGTCCACGATCTTGCCGTTGTGGTCTGTCAGCTTCCCGTGGTCCATCACCTGCAGCAGGATGTTGTACAGATCCTGGTGCGCCTTCTCGATCTCGTCGAGCAGCAGCACGCAGTGCGGATGCTGGTCCACGGCATCGGTCAGCAAGCCGCCCTGGTCGAAGCCGACATAGCCCGGCGGCGCGCCGATCAGGCGGGAGACCGAGTGCCGCTCCATGTACTCGGACATGTCGAAGCGGGTCAGCTCGATGCCCAGCGTCTTGGCGAGCTGCTTGGCCACCTCGGTCTTGCCGACGCCGGTGGGGCCGGAGAAGAGGTAGTTGCCGATCGGCTTCTCCGGGTCGCGCAGCCCGGCGCGGGACAGCTTGATCGCGGCCGAGAGCGCCTCGATCGCCTTGTCCTGGCCGAAAACCATGGACTTCAGGTCGCGCTCCAGGTTCTTGAGCGTCTCCTTGTCGTCCGTGCTGACCGACTTGGGGGGAATGCGCGCAATCTTCGCGACGATGTCCTCCACGTCCTTCAGCGTCACGGTCTTCCGGCGCTTGTTCTCCGGCAGCAGCATGCGGGAGGCGCCGACCTCGTCGATCACGTCGATCGCCTTGTCCGGCAGCTTCCGGTCGTTGATGTACTTGGCCGAAAGCTCCACCGCCGCCCGGATGGCCTCCGGCGTGTAGCGGACCTTGTGGTGCTTCTCGTAATTGGTCTTGAGGCCCTGGAGGATCTTCACCGCATCCTCGACCGACGGCTCGTTCACGTCGATCTTCTGGAAGCGGCGGACCAGCGCCCGGTCCTTCTCGAAGTGCTGCCGGTATTCCTTATAGGTCGTGGAGCCCACGCAGCGCAGCGTGCCCTGGGCCAGGGCCGGCTTGAGCAGGTTGGAGGCATCCATCGCCCCGCCGGAAGTGGCACCGGCGCCGATCACCGTATGGATCTCGTCGATGAAGAGGATGGAGCCCGGATGCTGCTCCAGCTCCGTCACCACGGCCTTCAGCCGCTCCTCGAAATCGCCGCGGTAGCGGGTGCCGGCCAGCAGCGCGCCCATGTCGAGCGCGAAGATGGTGGACTTCAGCAGCACCTCGGGCACGTCGCCCTCGATGATCCGCTTGGCCAGGCCCTCCGCGATCGCGGTCTTGCCCACGCCCGGGTCGCCCACATAGAGCGGGTTGTTCTTGGTGCGGCGGCAGAGGATCTGGATGGTCCGCTCGATCTCGCTGTCGCGGCCGATGAGCGGGTCGATCTTGCCCTGCTGCGCCTTCTTGTTGAGGTTGACGCAGTAGTTGGAGAGGGCGTCCTGGCCCCGCTTGGCGCCTGCCTCGCCGCGCCGCTCCTCCTCCTTGCCCCGGGGCTCGCCCCCTTCCTCGGCATTGCCCTGCACCGGGCGGTTCTGCGACCGGCCAGGAGCCTTGGCGATGCCGTGGGAGATGAAGTTCACGGCGTCGAGCCGCGTCATGTCCTGCAGTTGCAGGAAATAGACGGCATGGCTCTCGCGCTCGCTGAACAGGGCGACCAGGACATTGGCGCCCGTCACCTCGTCGCGGCCGGAGGACTGGACATGGATCGCCGCCCGCTGGACGACCCGCTGGAAGCCGGCCGTGGGCTTCGGATCGCCCCCTCGGTCGCTGATCAGCCCGGCGAGGTCCTTGTCCAGGAACTCGGCGAGATCCCGCTTGAGCTTCTCCAGTTCGACACCGCAGGCGCGAAGCACCGTGGTGGCGTCCGTGTCGTCGCAAAGGGAAAGAAGAAGGTGCTCCAGCGTCGCGTACTCGTGCCGGCGGTCATTCGCGAGCGCCAGGGCGCGATGGAGCGTCTGTTCGAGGTTGCGGGACAGCATACTGAGGCGACGCTCCCCTCATGGTCTGCCCCGGAGCGGGATGCGCCGGGGACAGGGTGGTTAGAAGGCTAATGTGGGGCCTTTCCTGGCGGGGCGGGAGAGGCGTTACACGATTGTTTCACGTCTAGTCTTTCTCAATCGTGCACTGGAGGGGGTGCTGGTTCTGCCGGGCCAGGTCCATGACCTGGGTGACCTTGGTCTCCGCCACCTCATAGGTGAAGACCCCGCAGACCCCGACCCCGCGCCGGTGCACGTGGAGCATGATGCGAGTCGCCTCCTCCCGGTTCTTCTGGAAGAACCGTTCGAGGACATGCACGACGAACTCCATCGGCGTGTAGTCGTCGTTGAGCATCAGGACCTTGTACATGGCGGGCTTGCGCGTCTTCGGACGTGCCTTGACGACCACGCCGCTCGCCGGTCCCTGATCCCCTTGTCCGCCGCCGGGGGTGTTCCCGTCGGGCCTCTTATCCTGTTCGCTCATCGGTCGCCCGCTCAACCGGGCCGTCCCGCCGGAAGGGGCGGGGCGGCGGAATGCTCTCTGGAATGGAAGGCGATTGGCGCGGGAATATCAAGATGAAGCCGCGCCGTCCGCCCGGGCGGCACGCCGGAAATGGCGCGCGCCGGATCGGTGCCGAGATGGCGCTCGGCGCCCGGGAATGCAAGGCATGGGCCCCGCCGCCCAAGTGGCAGTCCAGGTGGCAGCCTGGATTGAGGCCGCGGGAATGCGCGCCGCCCCGCCGGGCCGGAACCCGGAATGGCAAAAGCCCGGCCGCTTCCGCGGCCAGGCTGTGCCTGGGGGCCGGATATCGTCCGGCCCCGCGATGGATCCGTGACGGGGATCAGACGCTCAGCGGCTTGGTGGCCCGCTCCATGGCCAGCGTCATGCGCTGGGCGAGCGGCGCGCTGGCCTGCTCGGCGAGGCGGAAGCCGGCCTCCTGCAGCTTGGCGGTCTCGCCCATCACCTTCTCCAGCGTCTGGCGGGCGAAGTTGGCCTGCAGCTCCGCCGCATCCTTCACGCTGCGCACGGTGGCGAAGGCGCGGGCATTCTCCAGGGCCTGGTCGGACAGGGACTGGAACAGGGCGAAGGTCTGGCGGCTCAGATCCTGGGTGCCGGCCACGTAGGTCTGCGTCGCCTGGGTCAGGGCCTCGACATTGCCACGACCGAAATCCATGGCTTCCTGGGCGGACTTGAAGATGCCCTCGGCGAGCTTGGTGGCCTGGCTCATGCTTTCCTCCATCATGCGGCGGGCCTGGTTCGCGCCATTCTCCAGGGCGGCCTTGCTCTGCTGAATCGTCTCGTTGGTGGCCGTGGCGGCGGCCTGGGTGGTGTCGGACGCGAGCCGCGCAACCTTCGGTTCGGTAGCCATGTCTTTTATATCTCCCAAGACTTGCAGGCACTGGTATAGCTCTTTGCTGCGCCGCAGCAAAGGGTTTTTGGCGACAAATCGGTTCGGGTTCCACAACAAAATTGATGCGAAACACAAAAACTTGTGCGGCAGGTACACTGACAGGCCGGAGCTTACGGAAAATTCGAGCAAAATCCGCATGATGGACGTGGACACGGTCACGGGCGGGCGATTATCGTCGGTTGTCCGGCACGCTGGGGGGTGTGCCTGGGCCTGGACATCGGGTCCACGAGGGGGAACTACGGATATGTCACTTGGCTGGCGCACGCCCCGTCGCGTGCGGAGCTTGGCCCTGGCATTCGCCTTGGTGTCGGGCTGGGGGGCGACGCTCCTGGGGATCGTCCCGGCGGCGGCGCAGATCGGCTCCGACCGCTACGCGTCGATCGTCATCGATGCACGCAGCGGCCAGGCCCTGTCCGCCGCGAATGCCGACGAGCCGCGCTACCCCGCCTCGCTGACCAAGATGATGACGCTCTACCTGCTGTTCGAGGCGCTGCGCGATGGCCGCATGACGCTGGACAGCCGCATGGTGATGAGCTCCGAGGCAGCCTCGCAGGCCCCCTCGAAGCTGGGCATCCCGCCCGGCAGCTCGATCTCGGTGGAACAGGCCATCCTGGCCCTGGTCACCCTCTCGGCCAACGACGTCGCCTGGATGATCGGCGAGACGCTGGGCGGCAGCAACGACCGCTTCGCCCAGATGATGACGCAGAAGGCACGCCAGCTCGGGATGACGAACACCGTCTTCCGCAACGCCAACGGCCTGCCGGATTTCCAGCAGGTCACCACGGCGCGGGACATGGCGACGCTGGGGCGGCGCCTCTACATCGATTTCCCGAACCGCTACCACTACTTCTCCACGCCGGAATTCCGCTACGGCGGCCGGCGCGTGCGGTCGCACAACCGGATGATCGGCACCTATGACGGTGTGGACGGCATCAAGACCGGCTTCATCTCGGCCTCCGGCTTCAACATCGTCACCTCGGCGCAGCGCCAGGGGCAGCGGCTGGTGGTGGCGGTCTTCGGCGGCTCCACCTGGGTGGAACGCGACCGCCATGCGGCCGCGCTGCTGGATGACGGCTTCGCCAAGATGGGTGTCGAGCCCTCCACGCCTTCCTCCCTGCTGATGGCATCCGCCGGCGCGGGTGTCGCGCGTGCCACCGGCGGGCTGATCACCGGCCGGGCCCATGCGGCCACGGTGAGCGTGGGCGGCACGCGGGCGGCCCGCCTCGCCGCGGCCCGGCAGGCCCGGTTGGCCGCGGCCGAGGCGGCGCGCCGCGATCCCCCGGCGAAGCTGGTGCGGACCGCGGCGCAGATCCGTCCGCTGCGTCCGGTCACCCGCAACGCCAAGGTCATGGAACAGGGGGATGGCGGGGCCTTCATCCGCGCGGCGAAGCCCCAGGCCACGCGTGGCCGCGCCGCCACCCCGGTGGCCGCGCGCGCGCCGGCGAAGCCGGCCCATGCGGCCGCCCACCCCGCCAGCGCCACCGCCAAGCAGCGCGAGGCGCGCCGCTGACACGGCCGGCGGAGGGCCGCGCCCTTCGCCGCCAGACTCCGGGCTTCCCGGGCCGGGATCAGGCCATCGCCCCGCGCGCCGCGACCGGCCAGAGACATTCCACGCGCCCCTTCCGCACGCCGACATACCAGTCGAAGCGGTCCACCGTCGGGTCGCAATGGCCGGGTACGAGCCGCAGCTTCTCCCCGATCGCGGGGAGGGCGGCGCCTTCCGCCAGGATGGTGCCGTGCTCGTCGGAGGGGCGCCCGTAGCTCAGCCCGGGGCGCCCATGGACGAGCGGCATGCCGCTGTCGGTGGGCAGTGCCTTATGGCCCGCATCGACCACCGCGCGCCCACTTCCCCTTGGGGCGCTCATCACCTGCGTCAGCACGAAGAGCGATTGCCGGAAGGGCGGGGGCGCGTCGTTGCGGGCGTAATCCGCATCCATGAAGGCATAGGAACCCGCCTGGATCTCCGTCCAGAGTCCGCTTTCCAGCTCCAGCGGGAAGCTGCCGGTGCCGGCGCCGCCCACGATGGGGCAGCCGAGCCCCTGCTGCCGGAGCTGCTCCAGCGTGCGACGGGTGCCCTCGGCGGCGTGGCGGATGGCGGCGGCGCGCTCCTCCGGTGTGCGGAGGTGCTGGGCCCTGCCGTGATAGGCTTGCAATCCGCCGAAGCGCAGATGCGGCGAGGCGGCGATGCGCCCGGCCAGGGCCACCGCCTCCGGCCCCGGCGCGATGCCGCAGCGCCCGGGGCCGACATCGATCTCCACCAGCACAGACAGGCGCCGCCCCGCCGCCTCGGCGGCTTGCTCGATCACCGGGATCAGGGCCGGGTCGTCGGCGCAAAGGGCCACCCGGGCGATGCCCGACAGCGCCGCCAGCCGCGCCAGCTTGCGTGGCGAGACCACCTCGTTGCTGACCAGGATGTCGTCCACCCCGCCCCAGGCGAGGATCTCCGCCTCGGCCACCTTCTGCACGCACTGGCCCACGGCGCCACGGGCCATCTGCAGGCGCGCGATGACGGGGGACTTGTGCGTCTTGGCATGGGCGCGCAGCTTCGCGCCGGTGGGGGCCAGCCGGGCCGCCATGGCATCCAGATTGGCCTCGAAGGCATCGAGGTCGAGGATCAGCGCCGGGGTGTCGACCTCGTCCTCGCGCATCCCCGGCTCCGCCGGCATCCGCTGCATCATTCCACCCATCCCCCGGATCGCCCGGGGCACGGTAGCGCGGGGCGCCGCCCCTGTTCAGGCCGCCGGCCTCACCAGGGCTCCACCCCCGCGAGATGGCGGGGCACGACGAAGGCCCGGGCGTGGCGCGGGCCATGGCGGGTCAGCACGCGGAAGGGATGGAGGCGGTAGCAGGCGCCCTCATAGGCGCGGAGGCGGTGCATCGCCCCGGCGGCGGGGCGGACCAGCAGCCCCGCCACGCTTCCGCCCGGCGCGGGGCGAAGGGTGGGGTAGGGGGTGCCGCGGAAGACCACCCGGCGGTGGCCCTCCAGCCTGGCGGGCAGAGCCCGCCGTGGCAGCCAGGGGTCCCCCGACCGCCGGGCCAGCACGCCGCGGTCGAGCAGCGTGCCGTAGAGAAAGAGCGGAAGCGTCAGTGCCCCGCGTTCTCGCCCGAGAAATCCGGCGCGGCGAGGCCGGAGGCCTGGAGCTGCTCGGACAGGCTGGCCTTCAGCCGCTCCAGCCCTTCCTCGCTCTTGGCCTCGCAGCGCGCGACCAGCACCGCCTGGGTGTTGGAGGCGCGCAGCAGCCACCAGCCATCCTCGGTCAGCACGCGGACACCGTCCACGTCCTGCACATCGGCGCCGGCCTTGGCGAGGCGGTCCTTCACCTCGGACACCACGACGAACTTCTTCTCCTCGGGGCAGTCGAAGCGCAGCTCCGGGGTGTTGATCACCTGCGGCAGCGCCTTGCGCACGTCGGAGAGCTTCTCCGCCATCCGCGCCACGATGCCGAGCAGGCGCACGGCGGAGTAGGGGGCGTCGTCGAAGCCGTACCACTTGTCCGCGTAGAAGGTGTGCCCCGACATCTCGCCGGCGAGCGGCGCCTTGGTCTCGGCCATCTTCTGCTTGATGAGAGAGTGGCCGGTCTTCCACATCAGCGGCTTGCCGCCAGCCTTCTCCACCTCGTCGAACAGGACCTGGGAGGCCTTCACGTCCGCGATGATGGTGGCGCCCGGCATGGCCTTCAGCACGTCGCGCGCCAGCACCACCAGGAGCTGGTCGCCGAACAGCATGTGGCCCTCGTCATCCACCACGCCCAGCCGGTCCGCGTCGCCGTCGAAGGCGATGCCCAGATCGGCCTTCTGCGTCTTCACCTCGGCGATGATCTGCTCGAGGTTCTTCGGCACGGTCGGGTCGGGATGGTGGTTCGGGAAGCGCCCGTCGATCCCGGCATTGATCACGATGTGCTTGCCCGGCAGCACCTTGGCCAGCTTCTCCGTGATGATGCCGCCGGAGCCGTTGCCCGGGTCCCAGACCACGGTCAGCTTGCGGTCGCCGCCGTCATAGTCGTGCATCATGCGGGCGACATAGCGGTCGGCGATGTCCACCGTCTCGGAGGAGCCCTGGCCTTCCTCCACCACGTCGCCGGCGGCGGCCATCTTGCCGATCTGCTGGATCTGCGGGCCGAAGAAGGGCTTGTTCTTCAGCACCATCTTGAAGCCGTTGTAGTCGGGCGGGTTGTGGCTGCCCGTCACCATCACGCCGCCATCGGCCTTCAGCTCATAGGCGCCGTAGTAGAGCATCGGGGTCGGGCAGCAGCCGACGCGCAGGACCTTCAGGCCGCAGGCGGTCAGGCCCTTCACCAGGGCCTCCTCCAGCATGGTGGAGGACAGGCGGCCATCATAGCCGACCGCGACCACCGAGCCGCCCTCGCGCTTCACGATGGTGCCGAAGCAGCGGCCGATCGCGAAGGCATCCTCACCGGACAGGGTCTTACCGACGATGCCCCGAATGTCGTACTCGCGCAGGCTGGTCGGGTCGAATTTGTGCTGGAACGTCATGCGGGTTCCTCAGGGTCGGCCGATGGAGTGATAGCGGAAGCCGGCCTGGCGCATGGCCGCCGGCTCCCAGGCATTGCGCAGGTCCAGAACGAGGTCGCCGCGCATGGCCTGGCGCAGCTTCTCCGGCGCCAGGGCGCGGAACTCGTTCCACTCCGTCAATAGCACGGTCGCGTCCGCGCCGCGCGCCGCATCCAGCGCGTTCTCGGCGAAGACCACGCTTTCGGGCAGGAGCTGGCGGGCATGGCCCGAGCCCTGCGGGTCATAGGCGCGGATGCTGGCCCCGGCCTCGGCCAGCCGGGGGATCACCGCGAGCGAGGCGGCCTCGCGCATGTCGTCCGTCTCGGGCTTGAAGGTCAGGCCCAGGATGGCGACGGTCTTGCCCCGGACATCGCCGCCCAGCGCCGCGATCACGCGTTCGGCCATCTCCAGCTTGCGCGCGTCGTTATAGGCCACGGTCGCATCCACGATGGACATGGGCGCGCCATGGTCCTGCGCGGTGCGGGAGAGGGCGAGCGTGTCCTTGGGGAAGCAGGAACCGCCGAAGCCCGGGCCGGGATGCAGGAACTTGCGGCCGATGCGGCCGTCCAGCCCCATGCCCTTGGCCACGGCATGGACGTCGCCGCCCACCTTCTCGCAGAGATCGGCCACCTGGTTGATGAAGGAGATCTTCACCGCCAGGAAAGCGTTGGAGGCGTATTTGATCAGCTCCGCCGTTTCCAGCCCGGTGGCCAGGATCGGCGTTTCGATCAGGTTCAGCGGGCGGTAGAGCCGGCGCAGCACCGCCTCGGCACGCTCGTCCTCCACCCCGATCACCACCCGGTCCGGGCGCATGAAGTCGCCGATGGCGCTGCCTTCGCGCAGGAATTCCGGGTTGGAGGCGACCTGGATGTCGAGCTCGGGGCGGACCCGGCGGACGATCTTCTGCACCTCCCGCCCCGTGCCGACCGGCACGGTGGATTTGGTGACCAGCACCAGCGGCCCTTCCGCCGCCCGCGCCACCTGCTCGGCGGCGGCATAGACATAGGTCAGGTCGGCATGGCCGTCGCCGCGCCGGGTGGGCGTGCCGACGGCCAGGAAGACCGCATCGGCCCGCCGCACAGCCTCGGCCAGATCGGTGGTGAAGTGCAGCCGCTCGTCGCGGACATTGTCCTCCACGAGCCGGTCCAGGCCCGGCTCGTAGATCGGCATGCGCCCTTCCCGCAGGGCCCGGATCTTCTCCGCCTCGCTGTCCACGACGTGGACGTCCACGCCGAACTCCGCGAAGCAGGCTCCGGAAACGAGGCCGACATAGCCGGCCCCGATCATGGCGATACGCAAGTGTTGGCCCTTCTCAGCCGCAGTACTTGGGCAGGAACTCGCGCACCTTGTCCGCCAGGTCCGGCCGCTTCAGGGCGAAGGCGATCTGCGCCTCCAGGAAGCCGCCCTTGTCGCCGCAGTCGAAACGGCGGCCCTCGTAGCGCAGCCCGTGGAAGGGCTGGTCGGGGATCAGCTTGGCCATGGCGTCGGTGAGCTGCACCTCCCCGCCTGCGCCGCGCTCCATGCGGGAGAGGTACTGCACCACTTCCGGCATCAGCACATAGCGGCCGATGATGGTCAGGTTCGAGGGCGCATCCTCCGGCGCGGGCTTCTCCACCAGCCCCTTCACGGAGACCAGCTTGCCCTTGTCCTCGGCCACGTCGAGCACGCCGTAGTTCTTGACGCGCGACATGGGGACTTCCTCGATCGCCACCACATTGCCGCCGGTCTCCTGATAGGCATCGGCGAGCTGCTTGGTGCAGGAGGTCTCGCAGAGCATCAGGTCGTCGGGCAGCAGGATGGCGAAGGGCTCGTCGCCGATGAAGGCGCGGGCACACCAGATGGCATGGCCCAGGCCCATCGGGATCTGCTGGCGCACCGTGGTGATGCTGCCCGGCGGCAGGGACTGGTGCCGCAGCATTTCCAGCAGCTCGGTCTTGGAGCGCTCCTCCAGTGTGCGCTCCAGCTCGTAGGCGACGTCGAAATGCTCCACGATCGCCGTCTTGCCGCGGCCGGTCACGAAGCAGAACTGCTCGATGCCCGCTTCCCGGGCTTCCTCCACCGCATACTGGATCAGGGGCTTGTCAACGACCGGCAGCATCTCCTTGGCCAGCGCCTTGGTGGCGGGCAGGAAGCGCGTGCCCAGGCCCGCGACGGGCAGGACAGCCTTGCGAAGAGGCTTGTTCACAACATCGGGTCCTTTCGAAACGCCGGCTAGGATTGCCATGATGGCCGCCCGCTGTCAGCCCGCGGAACATGCCACCCGGAGTTGTAGGTTAATATTTCAGCGAAGCAACGTATCGCGCGCTTCATTCAATCGCGCCGCCAGCCAGTCCGAGCCGCCACGGTCGGGATGCGCCACCCGCATCAGGCGCAGATAGGCGGCCTGGACCTGCTCTGGGCTGGCTTCCGGCGGCAGGCCGAGCACCGCCAGCGCCTCCTCCCGCCTCATCGGTGCCGAGCCCGGAGGGGGTGGTTTTTCTTCGCCTTCCGGTTGCATCCGGGCCAGCCATGCTTCCAGGAGAGGAAGGCTGTCCGGATCATTCTCCAGGCAATCCGCAAAAATTTCTTCAATTTGTGATCGCTGCAACCGGGCGAGGTCGCGCCCGGCATAACGGCCACGCAGCACCGTTCCCGACATGATGCCCGAGGCCGGGTCGATGCGCAGCGACAGGGTGGCGGTTTCCACCGCGTCCTCCGGCGATCCCTGCGGGGGCGGCGCGGCCCCGAACCCCCTGGCCAGGCGCCGCGACTGCCACCGGCGCCAGGCCAGGGGACCCAGGGTGAAAAGCAGGAAGAGCGCCACCGGCCCCCGCCCGCTCAGGACCAGCAGCCCCCCAAGGGCCAGGGCCAGGAAAACGGCCAGCCAGAACAGCGCGGCCTTCACCTGGGCGGGGGAGGCACTGGCGAAGCCGCGCAGCGCCAGCAGCAGGAGAAGCAGCGAGAGGCTGCCGAGCGCGATCCAGGCCATGGGGCTTCAGCGCCTCTCCGCCCTATGGGACAGCCATTGGGCCAGGCCCGCCGAAGGAAGCTCCTGGAGCATGCCTCAGCTTCCGGACGGGGCGGGGATCTGCCGGGCGAGGGCCTGCGCCGCCACCCCGGGCAGGCGCGACAGCGCGGCATGGCCGCCTGCCGCATAGACCGCCACGGCGCGCAGCAGCTCCGCCAGGGCGCGCGGGGAGGACGAATCGAACGGGGCCCAGGCGCCGCCGGAAAGCCGCGCTACCTGCCGGAACACCCCCTCCACGGCCGGGTCGCGGCCCTCCTGGAACAGGAAGACGGGGGTCTTCCGTGCCCCCAGCATCCCGGCGGCGTGGCAGATCGGGTCCGCCGCCTCCTCCAGCGCATCGCCGACGAACACCATGGCGGCGAGGCGTTCCCGCCCGCCTTCCGCCAGGGCATGGTGCAGCAGGCGCAGCAACTGGGTGCGGCCGCCGAGGCAGGAGAGGCCGGACATGCGCCGCGCCAGCTCCGCGCCGTCGGTCAGATAGGGCGTGGCGGCGAACTCCCCGAAACCCCGGTAATAGGCCAGCGAGACCGCGATGCCGCCGAGGCCGCGCACCGCCAGGAACATCTCCCCCTGCACGGCGCAGGCGCGGTCCCAGGCCGGCTGGCGGCTGGCGGTGGCATCGATGCCGAAAAGCAGGCGCGCCGGGCGTGGCCGGGGGCGAGGCGAAGTCCGGGCAGGGCCTCTGCCCGCCGCAGGAAACCGGCCACCGCGCGGCCCGGGCTGGCGGGACCGGCAGGAAGGCCGGACGAGGGAGGGACGGGCGGCTTCGCCATCACAGGAGAATGGGGGCGCCGCCCGCCCGGCGCCAGGGTATGGCCCCCTGCGAGGCCCCGCCCGGTTGGGGCGGGGCCGCGGGGGTCAGAGGTGGTCCTGCGCCTGGACCTCCTTGGCCACCACCAGCGCCGTCAGGTTGACGATGCCACGGGCGGTGACGGAGGGCACCAGCACATGCACCGGCTTGCGCATGCCGAGCAGCATGGGCCCGATCTGCAGCCCATCGGTCGCCGCCTTCACCAGGTTGTAGGCGATGTTGGCGGAATCGAGGTTCGGGAAGACCAGCAGGTTCGCCGCGCCCTCCAGCCGGCTGTCGCAGACCGCGCGGTCGCGGATCGCGGGGATCAGCGCGGCATCGGCATGCATCTCGCCATCCACCATCAGGTCCGGCGCCTTGGCACGGATCAGCTTCAGCGCGTCCCGCATCTTCTTGGCCGAGGGGGCCTGCGAGGCGCCGAAGGAGGAATGCGACAGCAGCGCCGCACGCGGCCTGCGCCCGAAGGCATGCACCTGCTCCGCGGCGAGGAGGGTCATCTCCGCCACCTGCTCCGCCGTGGGCTCCACCAGCAGATGCGTGTCCACGAAGAACAGGTTGCCCGCCTGGGTGATGACGCCGGTCAGGGCATAGGCGCGGCCGACCTGCGGGTCCTTGCCGATGATGTCGTTCACCTGGTGCCAGTGGCGCATCCACTCGCCGGTGCCGCCGACGATGGCCGCGTCCACCTTGCCCGCCTCCAGCAGCAGCGCCGCCGCCACGGTGGGACGGGTGCGGACGTTCAGCGCGGCGGCATCGGGCGGGATGCCGCGCCGCCCGGCCCGGCGGGTATAGATCTCGGTGAGCGGCCCGAAGAGATCGGTATCCGCCACCGGGTCCAGGATGGTGACGCTCTTCTCCAGGTCCATGCGCAGGCCCATCGCCCGGACCTTGGCGGCGATCACCTCACGCCGGCCGACCAGCACCGGCTCGGCGATCCCCTCGTCCAGCACGGTCTGCACCGCGCGCAGGGTGCGCTCGTCCTCGCCCTCGGCATAGGCGACGCGCTGCGGCGCCTTGCGCGCGGCCTCGAAGACCGGGCGCATCAGGTCGCCGGAGCGGAAGACATGGCGCTCCAGCTTGCGGCGGTAATCGGCGAGGTCGGCCACCGGGCGGGTGGCGACGCCGCTCTCGGCGGCCGCCTTGGCCACGGCCGGGGCGATCTCCAGGATCAGGCGCGGGTCGAAGGGCTTGGGGATGATATAGTCCGGCCCGAAGACCGGCGCCTGCCCGCCATAGGCGGCGGCCACCACCTCGCTGGCCTCGATGCGGGCGAGGCGGGCGATGGCCTCCACCGCCGCGACCTTCATCTCCTCGTTGATCGTGGTGGCGCCGGCATCCAGCGCCCCGCGGAAGATGAAGGGGAAGCAGAGGACGTTGTTGACCTGGTTCGGGTAGTCCGAGCGCCCGGTGGCCACGATCGCATCCGGCCGCACGGCGCGGGCCGCCTCGGGCAGGATCTCCGGCTCCGGATTGGCGAGCGCCAGGATCAGCGGCTTCTCGCCCATGCTCGGCAGCCATTCGGCCTTCAGCACGCGCGGGGCGGAAAGGCCCAGGAAGACATCGGCCCCGGCCAGCACGTCCGGCAGCTTGCGCGCGTTGGTCTGGCGGGCATAGCGCGCCTTGTAGGGGTCCATCAGGGCCGTGCGGCCCTCATAGACCACGCCCTCGATGTCGCAGACGGTGATGTTCTCGCGCTTCGCCCCCATCGCCACCAGCAGGTCGAGGCAGGCGAGCGCCGCCGCGCCCGCGCCGGAGGCCACGATCTTCGCCTGGGAGATGTCCTTGCCCTGCAGCAGCAGCCCGTTGCGCACGGCGGCGGCGACGATGATGGCGGTGCCGTGCTGGTCGTCGTGGAAGACCGGGATCTTCATGCGGGCGCGCAGCTCGCGCTCGATCTCGAAGCACTCGGGGGCCTTGATGTCCTCGAGGTTGATGGCGCCGAAGGAAGGCTCCAGCACCGAGACCGCCTCGATGAACTTCTGCGGGTCGCGCTCCTCGACCTCGATATCGACGCTGTCGATGCCGGCGAACTTCTTGAAGAGGACAGCCTTGCCCTCCATCACCGGCTTGGAGGCCAGCGCCCCGATGGCGCCGAGGCCGAGCACGGCCGTGCCATTGGTGATCACCGCCACCATGTTGCCGCGGGTGGTGTAGTCGTAGGCCGTTTCGGGGTTCGCCGCGATCTCCTCGCAGGCGGCGGCGACGCCGGGCGAATAGGCCAGTCCGAGATCGCGCTGGGTGGCCATGCGCTTCGTCGGCTCGATGCTCAGCTTTCCCGGACGCGGGAGCCGGTGGTAATCGAGCGCGGCTTTGCGGAAATCCTCGTCCATGATGCCCTCTTCGCGGCAGCCAGATCGGGCTGCGCCCCAACGTCAACAGTCAAAACTGACTGTTCACACTTACCAGCGGGGGGCGTTCGGGGAGAGATGCCTGGATGAAGAAAATCTGGTGCGGTCGAGAAGATTCGAACTTCCACGGGGTTTCCCCCACCAGCACCTCAAGCTGGCGCGTCTACCATTCCGCCACGACCGCGTGCAGACGAGGCGCCTATAACCGATGAACACGAACCTAGCAACGGCCCCCATGACAGTGATTTCGCCCGAACGCCTTTCCACCCTCCCCGGGAACGGCCCGGAGGCCGGAGGGGGAGCCCCGGAAGGGCCCCTCTGGACGGTGGTGGAAGGGCGCACGCCCTATCCCGAGGCGCTGGCCGCCATGGAGGCGCAGGCCGCAGCCATCCGCGCCGGCACGGCCGGAGAGGCCGTCTGGCTGGTGGAGCATCCGCCCACCTACACCGCCGGGACCTCCGCCACCGCGGAGGGGCTGGTGGATGCGCGATTCCCCGTCTTCAAGGCCGGGCGGGGCGGGCAATGGACCTATCACGGCCCCGGCCAGCGCACCGCCTATGTCATGCTCGACCTGACCAGGCCGCATGGCGGCATCGTGGCGCGGGACGTGCGGGCCTATGTCCACGGGCTGGAGGAATGGATCATCCGCGCCCTGGACCGCTTCAACGTGAAGGGCGAGCGGCGCGAGGGGCGGGTCGGCATCTGGGTCGCCGATCCGGCGACGAGGCAGGAAAGCAAGATCGCCGCCATCGGCGTGCGGGTGACGCGCTGGGTGAGCTGGCACGGGATCGCGCTGAACGTGGAGCCGGACCTGTCGCATTTCGGCGGCATCGTCCCCTGCGGCATCAGCGAGCACGGCGTCACCAGCCTGCACGCCCTGGGCATCCCCGCGACCATGGAGGAGGCCGACTCGGCCCTGCGCGGCGCCTGGGCCGAGGTCTTCGGCTGAAAGGCCGCCCCGCCCACCCGGCGGGCAGCTCAGTGCAGCAGGGTGGAGGCCGCCGGCCGGATCTCGAAGGGCAGCACGCGGCCACCGCCCCCGGCCGGAAGTGGCAGGTCATGCCCGGCCCGGAGCAACTGCCGGGCCAGGGGCTGGATGGCCCGGGCGCATTCCTCCAGCGTATGGGGCATGGCCAGCCCGGCCAGCCGCCGGGCCGCCTCGGCCGGCCGGTCCCTCTGCGCCAGGGCGAGGCATTCCAGCAGGGCGAACTCGTCGGGGCTCACCTCCTCGCAGCAGACGCAGTTCACCTCGATCAGCCGCGACGCGCCGCCATTGAGGGCGCCCATCATGCCGTCGAGCGGCCGCATCGCCCCGGGTGCGCCGATGGCCTCCATCGCCTCCTCGATCTCCTCCGCCAGGGCGATTCCGTGGAAGCGGTCCAGCACCCAGGCGCGCATCGACCAGAGCATCAGGTTCTCGACCGCGGACAGGGACCAGACCTGCCGTCTCTCGCAGGCCCTCTGGCAGTTGTCGTGCATGGGACATCTCCGGTTCCGGGCGGCGTCGCCCCAGGGGCCAGACTATCCTCTTTGCAGATGCAATTGCAATTCGTTTGCATTATCATGGCGCATGGCTATCCTGCCCTGGCCATGACCTTTCCCTGCGACCTGCTGCGCCTGACCTCCAGCGAGCACCTGCTGCTCTGGTGCCTCCGCACCGTCGTCCAGAGGGGGAGGATGCCGAGATCCACGAGGGCATCGTCGGCGCCCTGGAGGGAGAGGGGGAGGAGACGGCGCGGGCCCTCTACCGCTTCCTCTTCCTGCTCGGCTTCGGCGCCCGCCGCCCGATCGTGATGGAGGCGCCCGGCTGCCTCCGGGTGACCGCCGACGAGCGCCGCCTCCTCGCCATCCTCGCTCTGGCCCAGCACGACATCCAGGCCGGGGAGGCGGCGGAACTCTCCCGGGCAGCCCTGGCGGCGCATCTCGCCTGGCTGGTGCGGGGGCCGGTGGCCGCCCCCGCCACCGCCGCAGCCAGGATGCTCGCCCACGCGCTGCTGGCTCAGGACCACCGCCTGCCCGCCCCGGCGGCACCGGCTCCCGCCCCCAGCCCCGCCGGAGGCGCGGTCCTGCGCCTCCTGGCCTCGCCTGCCGCCCCTCCCATCCCCCATCCCGAACCCCTGACGAGGTCCGCCATGCCCTGGCCGGAAACTGCCCGATGACGGCGCCGCTGCTCGATGTCCGGGACCTGACGGTCCGCTTCGACACCTGGGAGGGCACGGTGCATGCCGTGACCGGCGTGACCTATGCGCTCCAGCCCGGCGAGACGCTGGGCATCGTGGGCGAGTCCGGCTCGGGCAAGAGCGTGCACGTCCTGTCCATGCTCGGGCTGATCCCCAGGCCGCCGGGACGCATCGCCGCCGGCAGCGCGCTCTTCGAGGGGCGCGACCTGCTGCGGATGAGCGAGGCGGAATTGCAGGAACTGCGCGGTGGCAGGATCGGCATGATCTTCCAGGATCCGATGACCTCGCTGAACCCGGTCCTCACCGTCGGCTACCAGATCTGCGAATCCCTGCGTCGCCACCTGAAGCTCTCGCGCGGCGCGGCACTGAAGCGGGCGGTGGAGCTGCTGGACCTGGTCGGCATCCCCGACCCGCAGAAGCGCGTGGAGCAGTACCCGCACCAGTTCTCCGGCGGCATGCGCCAGCGCGCGATGATCGCCATCGGCATCGCCTGCGAACCCAGGCTGCTGATCGCCGACGAGGCCACCACCGCGCTCGACGTGACGGTGCAGGCCCAGGTGCTGGACCTGATGCGCGACCTCAAGCGCAAGCTGGGCATGGCGATGATCTGGATCACCCATGACATGGGCGTGGTCGCCGGCCTCGCCGACAATGTGCAGGTCATGTATGGCGGCCGCATCATGGAACGCGGCCCCGCCCGCGCTGTCTTCCACGACACGCGCAGCGCCTATACCTGGGGCCTGCTGCGCTCCCTGCCGGAGGAGGAGGCCGTTCCGGTCCCGGACCCGGCACCGGCCGCGAAGCGCAAGCGCCTCTACCAGATCCCGGGATCGCCGCCCGACATGTACCGCCCGCCGGCGGGCGATCCCTTCGCCCCGCGCAACCCGCTGGCCACCGAGCGCTGCCTGACCGAGGTGCCGCCGCTGGTGCAGGCGCCGGAAGGCGAGCCCGGCCATCTCGTCGCCGCCTGGTACGACCTGCGCGCCGCGCGTGCGGCAGGGGCGGGCGAGGTGGTGGCATGAGCGCCGGGAGGATGGACAACGGGACCACGCGCGAACCGCTGCTGCGCGTCGAGGGGCTGACCCGGCACTATGTGAGCAAGAGCCTCTTCGGCAAGGTGACGCATACGGTGCGCGCCGTGGACGGGATCTCCTTCGACCTCCAGCCGGGCGAGACGCTGGGCCTCGTCGGCGAATCCGGTTCCGGCAAGAGCACCACCGGCCGGCTGGTGCTGCGGCTGGAGGAACCCACCGCCGGGCGCGTCTTCTTCGAGGGCGAGGAGATCACCCGCCTGCGCAAGCAGAGCCTGCGCCGCGTGCGGCAACGGTTGCAGGTGGTGTTCCAGGACCCCTATGCCTCGCTGAACCCGCGCATGCGTGTGGGCGACAGCGTGGGCGAGCCGCTGACCAACCACGGCGCCGTCCATGGACGCAGGGAGCAGCGCGAGAAGGTCGCCGAACTGTTCCGCCTCGTCGGCCTCGACCCGCGCTTCATGGACCGCTTCCCGCACCAGTTCTCCGGCGGCCAGCGGCAGCGCATCGGCATCGCCCGCGCCATCGCCCTGCGCCCCAGGCTGATCGTGGCGGACGAGCCGATCACCGCGCTCGACGTCTCGATCCAGGCACAGATCGTGAACCTGTTCATGGACCTGCAGGAGGAGATGGGCATGGCCTATCTCTTCATCGCGCACGACCTGGGCATGGTGCGCCACCTCTGCCACCGCGTCGCGGTGATGCTGCGCGGCCGCATCGTGGAGCTCGGCACCACGGCGCAGGTCTTCGGCGATCCGCGGCACCCCTATACCAAGGCACTGCTCTCCGCCGCGCCGATCCCGGACCCGGATCGCGAGCGGTCCCGGCAGCGCCTCTTCTACGAGCCGAAGCCCGCCGCACCGGACGCGGCGCTGCGGGAAGTCTCGCAGGGGCATTACGTGCTCGCCTGAAGGCGCTCGCCTGGGCCGGGACCTTCAGCGCAGCGGGAAGCCCAGCCGCTCCAGCGCTTCCCGCAGCCGGTCCCGCCCCGCCATGGCGCGCAGCGTGCCCCAGCGCGCCATGGCCCGCTGCGTCCAGGTATAGGGGCTGCGCTCCTGCCCCCGGCTGAACGCTTCCAGCGCCGCGTCATAGCCGGGCAGGGCGAGCATGTCGGCCTCCGGGTCGTAGCGCCCATGGTGCAGGACCGCCGCCTGCGGCAGGCGCGGCTTCACCGCCCCGCCATCCGGCGCGGCATGGCCGACGCAGAGGCCGAAGACCGCCACGGCGCCGGGCGGCAGGCCGAGCTCCTCCGCCACCGCCTCCACATCGTTGCGCAGGGCACCGATATAGACCGTGCCAAGCCCCAGCGATTCCGCCGCGACCACGGCGTTCTGCGCCGCGAGTCCGGCATCCAGCGCGGCGACGAGGAAGGTCTCCAGGAAAGGCAGCCCTTCCAGGGGCCGGCCCGTCCGCTCCGCCAGCCGGGCATGGCGCGACAGGTCCGCCAGGAAGACGAGGAGGAGCGGGCACTGCTCGACATGCCGCTGCCCGCCCGCCACCGCCGCGAGCCGCCGCTTGCTGTCCGGATCGGTGACGGCGACCACCGACCAGGCCTGCATGTTGGAGGAGGTGGCCGCCGACTGCGCCGCCGCGACCAGCGCCTCCAGCGTGCCCTCCGGCAGCGGGTCGGGCCGGTAGGCACGCACCGAGCGATGCGACAGCAGCAGGTCCAGCGCGGGATTCCAGGGAATGGCGGCGGCGGGAACAGCCGCGCCATAGCGGGCGCGCAGGGCGGCAGCGGATTCGGTCATGGGCAATCCGGTTCAGGTGGGCTCATATCGCCCGGCAGGTTCGGACGGCTCGTGCCGCAGGGCAACATGGCAGGGCAACAGGGCCGCCGCAGGCAACACCCGCCGCGCCGCCGCGTTGTCGCGGCGCGCAGGACGCAGAAGGAGACCGCCATGCCCGCACGTCAGGTGAAGGGGCGCAAGGTACGCTACGCCGTGGTGGGCGGCGGCTGGATTTCGCAGGCCGCCTTCATGCCGGGCGTCGGCCAGACGAAGAACTCCGAGATGACCGCCCTGGTGACCGGCGATCCCGTGAAGGCGGACAGGCTCGCGGCGCGCTACGGGCTGAAGAGCTACCACTACGACGATTACGCGAAGCTCCTGGCCTCGGACGGGATCGACGCGATCTACCTCGCCCTGCCCAACGACCAGCACGAGAGATTCGCCGTGCCCGCGCTGGAGGCCGGCATCCATGTGCTGCTGGAAAAGCCGATGGCGGTGAGCACCGCGCAGTGCGAGGCGATCAACACGGCGGCGAAAGCCTCGGGCGCCAAGCTGCTGATCGCCTACCGCCTGCATTTCGAGCCGGGAACGCTGGAGGCGATCCGCCGCGTCCGCTCCGGCGAGTTCGGCGAGATCCGCTCCTTCGTCTCGAATTTCAGCCAGATCGTCAGCCCCTCCAACCACCGCGCCAGGCATGGCTACTGGGCCGGGCCGGTGACGGATATGGGGCCCTATCCGCTGAACGCCGTGCGCAACCTCTTCGGCACGGAACCGGTCGAGGTCTCGGCCATGGGCATCCGCACGCCGGGCTCGGGCATGGACCTGGACGACACGGTGGCGGTGACGCTGCGCTTCCCGGAGGAGCGGCTGGCGCAGTTCACCGTCAGCTACACCGGCGGCAGCAGCGCCACCTACCGCGTCACCGGCAGCAAGGGCGACCTCTATGTCGAGAACGCCTATGGCTTCGGCCCCGGCGTCTCGCCGAAACACACCGCCACCGTGGACGGAAAGACCAGCACGCGCGAATTCCCCGTGGTGGACCAGTTCGCCGGCGAGACGGACTACTTCTCCGACTGCATCCTGAACGACCGCGATCCGGAGCCCGGCGGCGAGGAGGGCCTCCTCGACGTGCGGGTGCTGGAGGCGATCGAGCGGGCGCTGGAAACCGGCCAGCCGCAGACCCTGCCGCCCGCCCGGCGCAGCCGCCCGATCGACCCGGACCAGGGCCGCGAATTCCCGCTGGCCGAGACGCCGGAGCTGATCGACGCCAAGGAGCCGGGCGGGGACTGAAAGCCAGGAGGCGGGGGGCAGCAGCGCCTCCCGCCGGCCGTCTCAACCCCTCCAGATCACCTCCGGTCCGATCGAGGCGAGGTCGCGGCAGCCGGTCAACGCCATCGCGGCCTCCAGCTCCGTGCGCAGGATCTTCAGCAGATGCGCCACGCCCACCGGCCCGCCCACGGCCAGCGCGTGCAGCACCGGCCGCCCGACCAGCACCGCCTTCGCGCCCAGGGCCAGCGCCTTCACGATATCCGTGCCGCGCCGGATGCCGCCATCGAGCAGGATCGGCAGCCGCCCGCCGAGCCGCTCCGCCATCGGGGGCAGCAGGTCGATCGTGGCCGGCAGCGTGTCCAGCGCCCTGCCGCCATGGTTGCTCAGGATGATTCCGGCCATGCCTTCCCCGGCGGCGCGCAGCGCATCCTCCGGATCGGTCACGCCTTTCAGCAGGATCGGCAGGCGCGTGCTGGCGCGCAGCCATTCCAGGTCCCGCCATGTCGGCGCGGCATCGAGCATCCCGCGGAAGACCGCGCTTTCCGCCATGCCCGCCCGGTTCGGTGGAGCAGGGGGCAGGCCGCGCAGATGCACCGCCTCCAACCCCGGCGGCAGGGCGAAGCCGGCCCGGGCCTCGCGGTTGCGGATGCTGACCGGCGCATCCACCGTCAGCACCAGCGCGGAACAGCCGGCCGCCTCGGCGCGCTGGATCAGGGCACGGGTGAAGCCACGGTCGTGCTGCAGATAGAGCTGGAACCAGAGCGGCGTCCGCCCGCCGCCCGCCGCATACTGTGCGGCGATCTCCTCGACCGGGATGCTGGACTGGGTGCTGACCACCATGCCCGCCCCGACCGCCGCCGCGCCCAGCGCGGTCGCGGCCTCGCCACCCTGATGGGCCAGGCGGTGGAAGGCCATCGGCGCCACCAGGACCGGGTGTTCCAGCGATGCGCCGAGGAGGTCCAGCCGCGTGTTGGCGCCCGCCATGTCGGCGAGCACCCGCCCGCGCAGCCGGAGCCGGTCGAAACCCTCGCGGTTCCAGCGGAGCGTCAGCTCATCCGCGCTGCCGCCGGAGAGATAGGCCCAGGCGGCTGCCTCCATGCGCTGGCGTGCCTCGGCTTCGTAATCGGCGGCGCAGACGATGCCGGGCGGGATGGGCGGGGCGGCGAAGCTCAAGCGCGGGCCCTTTCGCGGGGGTTGTCCGGGGCGCGTCCATCCTACCCGCCCGGCCGGGTGGCGACAGCCTCGCGGGGGCGGGAAGACATGAAAAAACCCGGCCTCCCGCAAGGGGAGGACGGGCTTCTCAAACGGGCTCTCAGGTCAGGCCGTCAGGCCCGGATCGCTCAGCGCGTGCCGGAACGGTCCGTGTCGCGGAAATCGCTGTCCCGCCAGGAACGGTTCTTGGCCTCGCCCTCGTGGCGCGCGTGATCCGCGCGGCGATCGCGGCCCTCGCCATGCGGGCGATGGCCGCCCGCCGGCTTGCGGTCGCCCGCGAACTGCGGGCGGCGGGCATCGCCGCGCCCGTTGCCGGCACCGTGCCCACCCGCCGGGCGGGGGGCGCCACCGGGGCGGCCCTGGCCGCCGCGGCCACGGTTCTGCTGGCGCCCGGGGGCGCGCGGCACCGGGCCGGTCGGGATGTCGCCCTCGGCCGGCACCGCCTGGCGCGTCAGCTTCTCGACCGCGCGCAGCAGCGGCACGTCGTCCAGCGACACCAGGGCGATGGCCTCGCCCGAGGCGCCGGCGCGCGCGGTGCGGCCGATGCGGTGGACATAGGTCTCCGGCACTTCCGGCAGGTCGTACTGGATCACATGCGTCACGCCGGACACGTCGATGCCGCGCGCGGCGATGTCGGTCGCGACCAGGATCGGCGCCGTGCCGCGCTTGAAGGCGTCGAGCGCGCGCTCACGCTGCCCCTGGCTCTTGTTGCCATGGATCGCGTTGGCGGCGAGCCCGTCCTGCTCCAGCTGCTTCACGATGCGGTCGGCGCCGTGCTTGGTGCGGGAGAAGACCAGCGTGCGGCCCACCTCCGGCTTGCGCAGGATCTCGGCCAGCACCGTGCGCTTGCCGTCGCGGCTCACATGGATGGCGCGCTGGTTCACCCGCTCCGCCGTGGTGGCGACGGGCGTGACCTCGACCTTCACCGGCTCGCGCAGCAGGTCCTTGGCGAGCGAGGCGATGGCCTCGGCATGGTGGCCGAGAAGAACATCGTGTGGCGCTGCTTCGGCAGCATCCCCGCGATGCGGCGGATCGCGGGCCAGAAGCCCCGGTCCAGCATCTGGTCGGCCTCGTCGAGGATGAAGGCCTCCAGCGAGTCCAGGCGGCAGTTGCGCGTGCCGATATGGTCCAGCAGGCGGCCCGGCGTGGCGACGATGATGTCCACACCGCCCGACAGCGCGCGGCGCTGCGGGTTCTCCGGCACGCCGCCGAAGATCAGCGCGGTGCGCAGGCCCAGGTGGCGGCCATAGGCCTTGATGCTGTCATGGATCTGCGCCGCCAGCTCGCGCGTCGGGGACAGGATCAGCGCGCGGCAGCCGGTCGGCGGCGCGCGGCGCTTGTCCATGATCAGCCGGTGCAGCAGCGGCAGCGAGAAGGCCGCGGTCTTGCCGGTGCCCGTCTGGGCGATGCCCAGAACGTCCCGCCCTTCCATGGCGGCCGGAATGGCCTGGGCCTGGATCGGGGTCGGGGTGGTGTAGCCCTCTTCGTCCAGCGCGCGCAGGATGGGCGACGCGAGGCCGAGGGTCAGGAAGTCGGTCATCAGTGTTCGATCGGTCCGTGAAGCGCCCGGCCCATGGCTTTCCCTGGGGGCGGAGCGTCTTCCAGTGGGCCGCGAACGACGCGGATGGCGGCCCGGGAGAAGGTTGCTCCGCCGCAGGGCCATGATGGAAGCGGCCCGCTCGCGTCAGGGAGCATGACCGGCGCGGATCGCCGGTGGGCGGCATATGGACTGTTGCAGTGCAGGATGCAAGCGCGCCCCGGACGTGTCTGCCCCGCGAGGTTGCGGGGCAACCCCCGGGCGGCCTTCCCGTCGCCCCGGGCTTCCGCTACGGCCTTCCTGCCCAGGGGCTGCGAGTCCCCGGCGACGGACGGAGGATGGCCATGGCGGGACGCCTGCACCGGTACCGGATCGCCGTGACCTGGACGGGCGACCGTGGCCGGGGGACCGCGGGCTACCGCGCCTATGAGCGCGCCCATCTCATCGAGGCCCCCGGCAAGCCGCCCATCAAGGGCTCCTCCGACCCGGCCTTCCGCGGCGACCCCGCCTGCTGGAACCCGGAGGAACTGCTGCTCGCCTCGCTCTCGGCCTGCCACAAGCTGCAATACCTGCATCTCTGCGCCGAGGCCGGGGTGGTGGTGACCGCCTATCGCGACGAGGCCGAGGCGGAGATGGCCGAGGAGGGCAGGGGCGGCCGCTTCATCGGCGCGACCCTCCGGCCCCAGGTGGTGATCCGCGCCGGCTGCGACGTGGAGCGGGCCCGGACCCTGCACCACGAGGCGCATGCGCATTGCTTCATCGCCAGTTCGGTCAACTTCCCGGTGGCCTGCGAACCGGTGATCCGGGAAGCCTGACCCTTCCTCAGGCCGTCGGCAGGCGGCGGAGGCCCGGTTCCTCCGGTGCCTCGGCAAAGGATTCCACGAGCTCGTCCACCCGCGCCATGGGTGGCCCCAGGCGGCAGGCGGACAGCACATCGCGCACGGCGGCCTCGTCGCCGGACAGGAGAGACTCCACGGAACCGTCCTGCCGGTTGCGGACCCAGCCGGACAACCCATGCGCCCGCGCCTCCCGCAGCAGCCAGTCGCGGAATCCCACGCCCTGCACGCGGCCCCGGATGCGGATCAGCCGGGCCGCCATCAGTGCGCCCTCGCCAGGAAAAGCAGCCGGGCGGAGAGCGCCACATCGGCCGCCAGCCTGTCCCGCCGGGCCAGGGCCTCGGCATCCTCCCCCCAGAAGGCTTCCTGATAGGTCTCGTCGACGATGGAAAGCCTGTGCGCGGCGACCGGGTCCAGCACCCCCGCCGAGAGGGCGAGGCCGAGCACGAGGCTGCCCAGTGTGGGGACGGCGAGCCCCAGCGCCGAGAGTTCGAGCGGCGAATGCTCCGCCACCACCTCGCGCAGCCGCTCCAGCGCCTCCGGGTCCTGCGGGCGATAGGCGATGCCGCTGGCCGGGCGCAGGCGGGCGCCATGGCAGGCCGCGCACCAGTCGAGGATGGGGTCCCAGTCCGCCGCCTCCAGCGCGGCCAGGCGGCGGTCCTCGGCGCGGTAGCAGAGCAGGTCGGTCTCGGCATAGCGGGCGATGGCTTCCACCGTCGGGCCGGGGTCCGGCGCGATCCGGTCCAGCCCGGTGGCGGCGAGGCGGGTGAGCGGCACCTCGTCCAGGCTCATCTCGCCACCCTTCCCGCCGCCGGCCTGCTGCCATTCCCCGGCCACGGCCTCGGCCAGTGGGCGGCTCGGCAGGATGAAGCCTGCGGCGCGGCCATCGACACCGGGCAGGCGCAGCGGTTTTCCGTCGAGCATGATGGCGAAGCCGCCAGGTGCCTGGGCATAGTCGGCCCGGTCCCAGAATCGCTTCATCGCGGGTCCTCCGGAGCGGCTCTGCCCCCTGCGCGGCAGGGTGGAGCACTCTCTCCTCTTCCGTTGGCGGCAGCGCCCCTCCTCATGGGTCGCTTCGCCAGACATGTCCAACTCTCCACCGGTCCGCCCGTTCCGCGGAAACCCACCGGACCCTCGGACGGCCGGGAAGTTCCCCGAAAGGGACAGCGGACTCCACCTCCTGATCTAGACCAGATCGGCGCCGGGCCAAATGCGGCTGCCCCGGGGAGCATCAGCGCCGCAGCAGGCCGCGCAGCAGGTCGCCGACGCCGCCGGAGCGGTTCTCCTGCGCGGGCGGGGCCGGCACCGGCCCTTCGCGGCCATCCCGGGCGATGCGGAGCTGCGCGGCGCAACCGGCCTCGTCGCCCTCGCCCAAGGTCTGGCCCAAGATCTGGCCGAGAGCCTGCCCCAGCGCCTTGCCGGCCTCGCCCGCGGAATCGCCCCCGGCATCGCCCCGGTGGCTCGACAGCTCGCTCAGGATCGCGGCGCCGGCGCTTGCCGCGCCCTGCGGATCGGCGCGCAGGCGCGGCTGCGCCAGGGCGCCGTCCACCACCACCGGGATGGCCAGGCCGACGCCGCCGATGCGCGCGCGCGGCAGCAGCCGCAGGTCCAGCCGCTCCTGCCGCAGATCCACCGAGCCGGAGCCGAGCACGCTGGCGATGTCGGTCTCCAGCAGCATCGCCTGGGCATGGACCACGCCGTCCCGGGCCTGGAGGCGCAAAGCGAGGCAGCGCAGCGCCTCGCTGCCATTGCGCGGGGCATTGGGCAGCAGCAGGCGGCGCAGGTCCCCCGCGACCGCGTCGAGCAGGCTGATATCCACCCGCCCATCGGCCAAGGCGAGGCCCAGCGAGCCGTTCAGCCCGGCCGCCATCTCGCGCAGCGTCCTGCCCCTGGTGGAAAGCGCGGTCTCGGCATCGAGCATGCCGCTGGCGCCACCCGGTTGGCTACCCGGCTGGCCTCCGGCCCGGCCCATGGAAGGGAGCAGGGCGGGGACCAGCGCCGAGAGGTCGAGCGAGGGCGCGCGGACGGAAACATCCAGGCCAGGGGGCTGGCCGCGCCATCCGCCGCCACGCGCAGGGCGATCCGGCCGCCCGGCCCGTCCACGGCCAGCGGCTCGGCCAGCAGCCGCCCGCCATGCACGGCCAGCACCATCTCGCCGTTGCGCCAGTCCAGCCGGGCGGCGCGCAGCAGGCCGAGGCGGATGCGCAGATCGGCCTCCAGCGCGGCGAGGCGCTCCAGCGGCACCGGCAGGTCGGGAATGACCTTGCGGCTTCCGGCGGGCAGGGCGGGCGGCGCGGGGGAGGCCGGGGCGGCGGGCGTGGCGCCGCCGGAATCCTGGGCCTGGCCCGCAGCCTGGTCCGCGTTCGGGGCCGGGGCGGGTGGCAGCGGCGGCGGGATGGCATCGAGGTCGAGCCGCGCGATGTCGATCTGCCCGTCCAGCGCCGGCACGGCGCCGGGCCGCAGGCGCAGCCCGCCCGCCGCCTCGGCCTGCTCCGCGCGCAGGGCGAGGCTCCGCAGCCCGATCCATCCCTCCGCCTCGCCCACCAGATGCGTGCTGGCCTCCAGTCCCCGCAGGCCGGGCAGGGGCAGGCGCGCCCGCTGCCCGAGGGTGCGGAGGTCCTGCGTCTTCAGGGACAGGTCCAGCGCCGCGCCTTCGATCCCCGGCCCCGCCAGCGTGCCGCCCAGGGAAAGGGCGAGGTCCTCGCCCGTCACCCAGACCTGCAGCGGCCAGGGGCCCCGGCCGGACTGCACCGCGCGGGGCGGCGGCAGGTCGGCCTTCCAGCTCAGCGGCAGATCGCCGATCTGGGCCTCGCCGGTGGCGGCGACCCGGCCGTCGAGATCCGGCGCGGTGACCGTGACCGGTCCCAGCGAGAGATCCGGCCCGGTGTCGCGTTGGGGCAGGTCCACCTTGCCGGCGGCGAGGCGGATCGCGCTCGGCCCCCCGGGCGCGAGGTCCATGTCGAGGGCCAGATCCTCGGCCGGCGGCAGCCTCAGCCCCGGCACCAGCATCGCCAGCCGCGCGGAGCTGTCGGCGGAAACCCTCAGCCGGCCGGACCAGAGGCTGCCGGAGAAGTTGCCCGAAAGCTGCGCCTGTATCCCTTCGCCGGACAGGGAGGCATCGATGGGCCAGCCGGTGACTGGCTGTCCGGCGGCCGGTGCCGGCGCCCGTCCCGACAAGGCGGAACGCAGGCCGGACAGGGTGCCGCCGCGCGCATCGAGCGACAGGGCGAGGCCCTGGAAGCCGATATCGCCGGCCATGCGGAGCGTGCCGTCGCCATCGGTGCGCAGGGCCAGCCTTGGCAGGTCCAGCTGCTCGGTGAGGCCGGAACGCATGTCGTGCCAGACCGCCCGGCCGCCGCGCAGTTCCACCTGGCGCAGCTCCACCACATAGCCCCGGGCGGCATGCCCGCCCCCGGGTACTCCGCCCGCCGCTGGCGAGGCTTCGGGCGCGGTGGGCTGCGCCGCCTGCGCCGGGCCGGCGGCGTGGAAGCGCCAGTTGGGCTGCCCGGAGGCATCGGTCTCCAGCAGCAGTTGCGGCTCCACCACCGTCAGGTGCCGGACCTCCAGCCGCTGCGACAGGAGCGGCAGCAGCGCCACCTCCGCCTCCACGCGGCGGGCGGTGAACATCTCCGGCTGCGAGCCGCCCGGGGCATTGGCGAAGCGCGGCCCCTCCAGCACCACGGTCGGGACCAGGGCCAGCTTCAGCCCCACGGGCCCGGACAGGGTGAGGCGGCGCCCGGTGGCGGCAGTGACCGCGCTTTCCACCCGCTGGCGCAGGCTCTCTCCGTCCAGCAGCACCGACAGGGTGGCATAGCCCAGCAGCGGCAGGGCCAGGACCACCCCGCCCGCGATCCACCAGCCGCGCCGCCGCCGGGGCTTCCCGGCAGACCCCTCCGGTGACTCCCCCGGGGGCTCGCCGGGGGGCGCCACCCATCCATCGGCGCCTCGGGCGTGGCCATCACCCGCGGATCCAGCGGGCGCGCGGTGTCTTCGGCCGGTCGAAGCCAAGGAAAACGAAGGTCTCGTTCATGTGCGGTGGCAGCGGCGCCGCCACCTCCAGCCGCCCGCCCTCGGGATGCGGCACGGCGATGGCGCGGGCATGCAGGTGCAACTGGCCGGACAGGTCCTCCAGATGCGCCGCCGAGCCGCCATACTTGCCATCGCCCACGATCGGGCATTTCAGCGCCGAGGCGGCATGCACGCGGAGCTGGTGCGTGCGGCCGGTGAGCGGGTTCATCTCCAGCCAGGCCGCATGGCCGCGCGCCGCGTCCACGGTGCGGTAGTCGGTGATGGCGCGGGTGCCCTCGCCATCCTCGGCCGGGGCGGTGCGCTCGCCACGGGCACCGGCCTGCTTGGCGAGCGGCATGTTGATCCGCCCCTCGCGCGGGGTAGGCACCCCGGCGACCACGGCCCAGTAGGTCTTCTCCGCATCACGCCCGCGGAAGGCGGCGGCCAGCTTCGCGGCGGCGGCGGCGGTGCGGGCCAGCAGCAGCACGCCGGACGTGTCGCGGTCCAGCCGGTGGACCAGCCTCGGCCGTTCCTCCGAGCCGAAGCGCAGCGCGTCCAGCATGGCGTCGAGGTTGCGGGTGATGCCCGGCCCGCCCTGGACCGCCAGCCCATGCGGCTTGTCGAGGGCGATCACGCTGTTGTCGCGGTAGATCACCATGCGCTCCAGCATCGCCGCGTCGCGTTCCGAGACCTCGCGGACCGGCTTCGGCGCCGGGGCGCTGGGCATGGGCGGGATGCGGATCTCCTGCCCGGGCGCGAGGCGCGTGCCGGTCTCGGCCCGCTTGCCGTCGACGCGGATCTGCCCGGTGCGCAGCATCTTCTGCAGGGCGCCCTGGGTCAGGGCGGGATAGTGCCGGCGGAACCAGCGGTCGAGGCGCAGGTCGGCCTCGTCCGGTGCGACGGATCGGGTGGAAACGGTCATGACCGGGCGGGTTTAGCATCGCCCGGGCCCGGGCACAGCCCGCCGTGACGCGGGGGCGCGCGGGAAGCCGGCCCGCCTCGCCCCCGCCTCGCCAAGCCGGCCGAACCGGGGCAGGTTCGGCCCCAGCACCGGAGCAAGGCCCCCGCCCATGAGCCAGCAGGACGACACCCATTTCTACGAGCCGGCGAAGGGCCACGGCCTGCCGCACGACCCCTTCAACGCCATTGTCGGCCCGCGCCCCATCGGCTGGGTCTCCACCCAGGGCCGGGACGGCAGCGTCAACCTCGCGCCCTACAGCTTCTTCAACGCCTTCTGCTACACGCCGCCGATCATCGGCTTCTCCTCCACCGGAGCGAAGGACAGCCTGCGCAACACGCGGGAAACCGGGGAATTCGTCTGGAACCTGGCGACGCGCGAGCTGGCCGGGGCGATGAATGCGAGCTGCGCCCCGGTGCCCTACGGCACCGACGAATTCGCCCTGGCCGGGCTGGAGAAGGCGCCCTCCCGCCTCGTCGCGCCGCCGCGTGTGGCGGCCAGCCCGGTGCAGTTCGAATGCAAGGTCTCCGAGATCGTCCAGCTCAAGGGATATCGCGGCGACCCCGCCCGGGCCTGGCTGGTGCTCGGCGAGGTGGTCGCGGTGCATATCCGCCGCAGCCTGCTGAAGGACGGCATCTTCGACACCTTCGGCGCCGGGGTGATCCTGCGCGCCGGCGGCCCGAGCGCCTATGCCGCGATCGGGCCCGACAACCGCTTCGACATGCGGCGGCCCGGCTGAAGCGCGGCGGCCGGCATCCCGCGAACGGCGGAAGGCTTCGACGCCGAAAGGCGGTGGAGCCTTGCTCCGGGCCACACACCCCTTGCGTCCCGAGTTCCGCCCGCGCTATGGGAATAAAATCAACAGCCGACACACGTCCAGCGCAGGCCATCGCCAGGCCAAGCGACGACCTGCATCCATTCGGACGCATAAAGGGCTAAAATCCTAAAACGCTAAAATCCTAAAGCCTGAACCAGCACGCATGGCGGAAGGCTCCGAACCCATTACGCCGGGGGCTGACAGCACCGGCACCAGACCGCGGCACGCCCGGGGGCCATGCCTCCCGCCGCTCGCACCGGCTCCGCATCAGTCTTCCGGAGGCTGCCCCTCGCCGCGCCGCGCCGCCCGCAGCTCCTCCCACTGCTCCAGCCGTGCCGCCACCCGGGCCTCCGCGCCCCGGTCGGTGGGGCGGTAGAAGCGGCGCCGCGCCATCCCCTCGGGGAAGTAGTCCTGGCCGGAGAAGGCATCCTCCTGGTCGTGGTCATAGGCATAGCCATGGCCGTAGCCGAGCTGCTTCATCAGCTTCGTGGGCGCGTTCAGGATATGGGCGGGCGGCATCAGGCTGCCCGTCTCGGCCGCCGCGGCCTGGGCTTCCTTCCAGGCGACATAGGCGGCGTTGGACTTGGGCGCCGCGCCCAGATGCAGCACGAGCTGCGCCAGCGCCAGCTCCCCTTCCGGCGAGCCGAGCCGCTCATAGGCTTGCCAGGCCGCCAAAGCGAGGTGCAGCGAGGCGGGATCGGCGGCGCCGATATCCTCCGAGGCGAAGCGCAGCAGGCGGCGGGCGATGTAGCGCGGGTCCTCCCCGCCCCGGACCATGCGCGCGAACCAGTAGAGCGCGGCATCCGGGTCCGAGCCCCGCAACGACTTGTGCAGGGCGGAGATGAGGTTGAAATGCTCCTCCCGGTCCTTGTCGTAGAGCGCGGCACGCTTCGCCAGCAGCTCCGACAGCCCCCGCGCATCCAGCGGCGCCGTGTCCTCGGGCAGGGCAAGGAGCTGTTCCGCCATGTTCAGCAGGTAGCGCCCGTCGCCATCGGCCATGGCGCGCAGCGCGGCCCGCGCCGCCTCGTCCAGCGGCAGGGGGCGCCCCGCCTCCTCCGCGGCGCGGTCCAGCAGCAGGTCCAGCGCCGCATCGTCCAGCCGCCGCAGCACCAGCACCTGGCAGCGCGAGAGCAGCGCGCCGTTCAGGGCGAAGGACGGGTTCTCCGTGGTGGCGCCGACCAGCACCACCGTGCCGTTCTCCACCACCGGCAGGAAACCGTCCTGCTGCGCCCGGTTGAAGCGGTGGATCTCATCCACGAAAAGCAGCGTGCCCTGGCCATTCTGACGCCGGGCGCGGGCCTCGTCGAAGGCGCGCTTGAGATCGGCGACGCCGGAAAAGACCGCCGAGAGCGGCGCGAAGCGCAGCCCGGCCTCATCGGCCAGCAGGCGCGCGATGGTGGTCTTCCCCACCCCGGGCGGCCCCCACAGGATCAGCGAGGCCAGGGCGTTGCGGTCGAGCATCCGGCGCAGGCTGCCCTGCGGGCCGAGCAGGTGGTCCTGCCCGACCACCTCCGACAGGCGGCGCGGGCGCAGGCGGTCGGCCAGGGGCGCCGTGGCGGAGGGGGGCACATCCCCGGCGGGGTCCGGCCCGGAGGCGGGAGGCTGGCCGAACAGATCCGGCGCGGCGCGGGATGTCTCCCGGGATGTCTCTGGGGCACGCTTGGGCGGCATGGGCGTAACCTAGGGCAGATCGCTCCGGAACGGCATCGCCCGGGCGCATGAATCCGCGCCCCGGACGGAAACCCAGGGCTTCCACGGCGGAGGCGGGCGAAGCGGAACCGTCCCGGCGCCCGGAAAGGCACCCGGAAACGGGCGCGGGGCTGGCCACGCCCTCAGCGCAGCCGCGGCTCCTGCCGGTAGCCGCGGGCGCCCGGCACCTCCGGCGGCGGCGGCACGGGCGGCGTGGTGCGGACCGGCCGGATGTCGCGCGGCGGGGTGGCCCGCATCGAGGGCGGGCTTTCCCAGCCTTCCTCGGGCGTGAGGCGGCGCGAGGAGGGCAGTTCCGGCAGGCGCATGGCCAGGGCGCGGATATCGTCCTGGATCTCGTCGAGCTGTGCCTCCAGCGATTCCAGCCGACCCTTCACGCCGAAGACGCTGAAGGGCATCAGCAGGAAGGCGATCGCCGCCAGCAGCAGCAGCAGGGCGACCACGAGGCCCGACCATTCGGGCAGGCCCGGTATCGCAAGGGAATGGATCAATTCGGACGGCACGCTCAGCCCCCGGTGACGGACATGTGACGATGCAGTGCAGGACGAGCCTGCCTCCGGTCAATCACGAAGTCATGTCCCTTGGGCTTGCGGGCGATGGCATCGCGGATCGCCTCGCGCAATCCGGCCTCCCCGAGCGCCGGGTCGCGCAGCGGGCGGCGCAGGTCCGCCGCATCCTCCTGCCCCAGGCACATGTAGAGCGTGCCCGTGCAGGTGAGGCGGACCCGGTTGCAGCTCTCGCAGAAATTGTGGGTCAGCGGCGTGATGAAGCCGAGGCGGCCGCCGGTCTCCGCCACGCGGTAGTAACGCGCCGGGCCGCCGGTGCGGTGGTCGCTCTCCTCCAGCGTCCAGTTCCGCCGCAGGCGCGACCGCACCAGGGAGAGCGGCAGGTACTGGTCGGTGCGGTCGCCGCCGATCTCCCCCAGCGGCATGGTCTCGATCAGGGTGAGGTCGAAGCCGTGCTCGCCGCACCAGGCGATCATGCGGTCGAACTCGGCCTCGTTCACATCCTTCAGCGCCACGGCGTTGATCTTCACGGCGAGGCCGGCGGCCTTGGCGGCGAAGATGCCGTCCAGCGTCTGGTCCAGCTTTCCCCAGCGCGTGACCGCGCGGAAGGTGCCCGGGTCCAGCGTGTCGAGCGAGACGTTCACCCGCCGCACCCCGGCATCGTAGAGATCGTCCGCCAGCTTCGTGAGCTGCGTGCCGTTGGTGGTGACCGTCAGCTCCCGCAGCCCACCGCCGTTCAGCCGCGCGCCCAGAGCGCGGAAAAGGGAGATCACGTTGCGCCGGACCAGCGGTTCGCCGCCGGTCAGCCGGATGCGCTCCACCCCCAGGTCGATGAAGGCGCCGCAGAGCTTCTCCAATTCCTCCAGGCCGAGGACTTCCGCCTTCGGCAGGAAGGTCATGTCCTCCGCCATGCAATAGACGCAACGCAGGTCGCAACGATCCGTGACCGAAACGCGCAGATAGCTGATGCGCCGCCCGAAGGGATCTTCCATCGGCAGGGGCGCCACCCCAGCGGGGGCGGTGTCGGCAGGAAAGGGAAAGGTCAGGTCGGACACGATGGCCTTGGCGTCTGTTGATGGACCCGGCGGAACGGCGGCGGCTGGTCCCCCGATGTGGCGGGACGGGACGGCCGCCGCAAGGGCCGCACCGTCCGGGAGGGCTGGGGCCCTTCCCAGGATCCCTTAATGATCCGACACGATTTCCAGCGTCACATGCAGCGTGTTGATCAGCAGCTTGCCGGCATGTTCGAAGTTGACCGTCACACGCTCCCCGGTCACGGACTGCACCTGGCCGGTGCCCCAGTCGGGGCGCGACGGATGCCGCACGCGCATTCCGGGCTCGATCAGATCGCTGTTGGCGCTGGACATGTCCAGAGCATGGCACCGGCCCGCACCCAGTGTCCATGACGCGGGCCGTCACGGCGGCGGAAGGAAAGGCAGGCGTTCATCTTGCGGCAACCGCCGATCCGCCAGAGAGCATGCTTTCCCACGGGACCGATGCCGGAATGCGATTCGACCTATCCCTGACCCAGGATCTCTGCGCCCGCCTCTGCCATGACCTGGGCGGACCCCTGGGCAGTGTGTCCGGTGCGCTCGACCTGATCGGGCCGATGGACGAGGCCGCTCTGGTGGCCCGCGAAAGCGCCGAGGTGCTGGAAGGCCGGCTACGGCTCTGGCGCGCCCTGGCCGGCGCCGGTGCCGGCCCGCTGGACCGGGAGGGCCTGGACGCCCTGCTGGCCGGCGGCTTCGGCGGCGGCCGCGTTTCCGCCGACCTGTCCGGCATGGAGGGCGGGGAACTGCCCGCCACCATGGCCCGCGCGGCGCTGGCGGCCGCCATGCTGGGTGGCGAGGCCCTGCCGCGCGGCGGAAAGGTGCGGCTTTCCGGCGGCGCCGGCGCCCTCCTGGTGGTGCCGGAAGGGCGGAACGCCCACTGGCCCCCCGGCCTGGCCCTGGTCCTGGCGGGAGAGACGGTGAGCGGCCCGCGCGAGGTGCTCGCGCCGCTTCTGGTCACCCTGGCGGAAACGGCGGCCTGCCGGTTGGACATGGTGCCGTCCGGAACCGGCGGGATCGACGGGCTGAGCCTGCTGCCGCTCTGACGACACCAGGGGTGGGCGCCGCCCTCTCACCGGCGGGCTGGTTTCAGCCCGTCTTGCCGCGAAGCCCCGCCGCATCGAGCGCCTGACGCTCCGCCTTCGCGGCGCGGCGCCCGGCCTCGGTCTCCCGCTTCTCCTGCAACCGCTCCACCGCCCGTTCCGCGGCGCGGGCCGTCGCCAGCGCCGTCCGCGCCTGCTCCGCGGCGGCTTCCGCCCGCCGGGCGGCCTGCGTGGCCTCGTCTCTTTGCCGCAGCCCGAGGGGGAGCCAGGCCGCATGGTCGCGCGGTTCGGCGGCCAGTGTCGCCTCGCGCCGCAGGACCTCCGCCGCCGCCTGGGCGGATTGCTCCGCGGCGGAGAGCCGCGACAGGCGGTCGCCGAAGATGCGCTTCGCCTGCTCCACCTCCATCGCCCGCAGCCGCCGCAGCACGGCCAGGGGATCGCGCGCGCCCGGCCGGCTCACGCGCCCTCCAGCGCGCTGGCCAGCCGCAGAAAGGCATCCTCCACCGTGCCACGCTCCTCCTTGCCCTGGGCCAGCACGGCCTCGATGCGGGGCGCCAGGCGGATGGCCTCGTCCACCGCCGGGTCGCTGCCGGCGCGATAGGCCCCCAGCCGCACCAGATCCGCCATGTCCCGGTGCAGCGACAAAATCCTCCGCGCCCGCGCCAGCAGGGGCCGTTCCTCCGCACGCAGGCAGCCCGGGGAGGTGCGCGACAGTGAGCGCAGCACGTCCACCGCCGGGTAGCGCCCCGCCTCGCCGATGGCACGGTCGAGCACGACATGGCCATCGAGGATGCCGCGCACGGCATCGGCCACCGGCTCGTCATGGTCGTCGCCCTCCACCAGCACGGTGAAGAGCCCCGTGATGCTGCCGCCGCCCGCGCCCTCCGCCGCCATGCCGGCGCGTTCGAGCAGGCGCGGCAGCTCCGCGAAGACAGAGGGAGGATAGCCCTTCGTGGCGGGGGGCTCGCCGGCCGCGAGCCCGATCTCCCGCAGCGCCATGGCGAAGCGGGTGACGCTGTCCATCAGCAGCAGCACGCGCCGTCCCTCGTCACGGAAATGCTCGGCGATGGTCATCGCCGCCAGGGCGGCGTCGCGGCGTTCCATCGGCGAGGCATCGGAGGTGGCGCAGACCACCACGCTGCGCGCCCGGCCCTCCGGCCCGAGATCGTCCTCCAGGAACTCCCGCAACTCGCGCCCCCGTTCCCCCACCAGGCAGATCACCGCCACGTCGCAATCGGCGCCCCGCGCCAGCATCGACATCAGCGTCGATTTGCCGACGCCCGAAGCAGCGAAGAGGCCCAGCCGCTGGCCGCGCCGACAGGTGGCGAAAAGGTCGAGCGCGCGGACGCCCAGGTCGATCCTGTCCCCCAGGCGCTGGCGCAGCCCGGCCAGGGGCGGTGCCGCATGGAGGCGGCGTGACCGGGCGCCCGACGGCAGATTCGGCCCGCCATCCATGGGACGCCCACGGGCATTCACCACCCGCCCGAGCCAGCCGTCGGAAGGGGCGATTCCGGCCTCCCCGTCGAACCGGACCACGTCACCGACGGCCACTCCGTCCGGCCTGCGGTCCAGGGCGGCATGGATTCTTCCAGAATTTGCAGCAATGGATTCTAATTTGATACAATCACCATTATTGGAGATTATCTGGAACTGAGAGCCGATCGGGAGGGGTGGATGGAAGCCGGACAGAGTCAGCCCCTGCGACAGCATGGATTCCACCGTTCCATGCCTAATAATATTTTGTTTTTGCTTGATTAAATTTGAAAGGGCCAGGAGGCGTGGCGGCAACGAGCCAAAGGAGTCCATATCTTTTATGATATCCGTCTCATGTCTTCATTCGCTTCATCTCTAAAATGACCCTTTTCAGTTTCCGAATTATGAGGCCAAATGCACGCATAGGATGTGGAGCAAAAAAGATGCGAGTTCTTCTGGTTGAGGATGATCTCACAACCGCCCGCGGCATCTCCCTGATGCTGAAATCGGCCTCGATGATCGTGGACACGGCCGATACGGGCGAGGAAGCGATGGAACTGGCCCGCCTCTATGACTACGACATCGTCATCCAGGATCTGATGCTTCCGGATATGGAGGGCTATGAGGTCGTGCGCCGGCTGCGGGCTGCGCGCATCGAGACCCCGGTGCTGATCCTCTCTGGCCTTTCCCGGCCGCAGGCGAAGGTGAAGGGCTTCGGCATGGGGGCCGACGACTTCATCGTGAAGCCCTTCGACCAGCAGGAGCTGATTGCCCGCATCCAGGCCATCGTGCGCCGCGCCAAGGGCTTCGCGCAGCCCAGTCTGACGGTGGGCAACATGACGCTCGACCTTGCCTCCCGCGAGGTGACGGTGAGCGGCCGGCCGGTCCATCTGACCAGCAAGGAATACGCAACGCTGGAACTCCTGACCCTGCGCAAGGGCGCGGTGCTGACAAAGGAAGCCTTCCTCAACCACCTCTATGGCGGCATGGATGAACCGGAGGTGAAGATCATCGACGTCTTCATCTGCAAGCTGCGCAAGAAGCTGGCCCAGGCGGGCTGTTCCGACCTGATCGGCACGGTCTGGGGCCGCGGCTATGTGCTGCGGGACCCGGTGGGCAATCCCCGGGCCGGAAAGGCGCAGAAGGCCGAGGAAACCCCTAAGATCCCCCTCGTCGCCGCCTGAAAGGGGCGGACCAGGGCAAGGGGGCTTTTGTATCCATCGCGCGATGGCGCCGCCCTACCGCGTCGGTACGGCAGCGGCGCCGCGCAGCCGGTGCGGCCCGCGCTCACCGGGCACGGGCACCAGGCCATCGGTCACGCCGAGGACCGTTTCGGCCCCACCCAGATACAGCAGGCCATCCGGCGCCAGGCGCCCGGCCAGCGCCTCCAGCACATGCCGCTTCGTCGGCATGTCGAAATAGATCAGCACGTTCCGGCAGAAGATCACGTCGAAACGGCCCAGCCCGCGCAGATCCTCCAGCAGGTTGCCTTCCATGAAGCGCACGCGGGCGCGCAGTTCCGGCGAAGCGCGCCAGCGTGCCTTCCTGCCGGAAATACTTCACCAGGAGCTGGATCGGCAGGCCCCGCTGCACCTCGAACTGGCTGAAGACGCCCTCCTGCGCGCGGGCGACCACCTCGCGGCTCAGATCGGTGCCGAGGATCTCGCAGCCCCGCCCACCCATCCGGCCCTGCAACTCGTCCAGGATCATGGCGATCGAATAGGCTTCCTGCCCCGTGGAACAGGCGGCGGACCAGATGCGCAGCTTCTGCCCCGGGGGCCGCGCGGCCGCCAGCCCGGGCAGCGCGCGGCGCAGATGGTCGAAGGGTTTGCCGTCCCGGAAGAAGGAGGATTCGTTGGTGGTCAGCGCCTCCGTGACCTCCTGCGCCAGCCCCTGGGCACCCGGGGCCTGCAACCGGCTGGCCAGGAGCCGCAGGTCGCCCAGCCCATGGCGGCGGAGCAGGGGGGCCAGCCGGGTTTCCAGCATGTATCCCTTGTCCTCCCCCAGCACGATGCCGGAACGCGCCTGCACCAGTGCGGCGATGACCGACAGGGCCGTGGCGCTCATGTCCGCACCCCCGCCGGGCCGCTGGGCGGCGGTGCCCAGCGCTGTTGCCGCAGCCGTTCCGCCAGCCCCTCCGGCGGCAGCAGCACCTCCGCGAGGCCGGCCCGGGCCACGGCGCCGGGCATGCCCCAGACCACCGAGGACGCTTCGTCCTGCGCCAGGACGGTGCCGCCCGTCGCCGCCACCGCGCGGCTGCCGGCCAGGCCATCCGAGCCCATGCCGGTGAGGATCACCGCCAGGACGCGGCCCTGGCAGGCGGCGACCAGGCTGCGCAGCATCGGGTCCACCGCCGGGCGGCAGAAGTTCTCGGGCGGCGAATCGCTCAGCCGGGCCAGGAGCGCCCCGCCGTCGCGCACCGCCAGCAGGTGGCGGTCCCCCGGGGCGAGATAAAGTTGCCCCGGCCGCAGGACCTCGCCGTCGCGGGCCTCACGCACCGGCAGGACCCCCAGGCGCGACAGATGGTCCGCCAGCATGGAGGGAAAGCCCGCCGGCATGTGCTGCACAGCCAGGACGGGCACCGGCGGCGGGCTGCGCAGCCCGCGCAGCAGCGCCGCCAGGGCCTGCGGCCCGCCAGTGGAACTGCCGATCGCCAATACCTGCGCCTCCTGCCGCGCGCGCTGCGGTGGCGGGGGCGGCAGGGCGGGAGGCCGTGGCGCGTTCCGGCGCATGCGGGCCCAGCCCCTGACCTTCTCCACCAGTTCCGTGCGGAAGGCCTGATCGGCCATGCCGCCCGCGGCGGCCATGGGCTTGGGCATGTAGTCCACGGCCCCGGCCCGCAGCGCCGCCATGGCCATCGCCGCGCCGCGCTGCGTCAGCGAGGAGGCGACGATGACGCTGGGGCGCGGCTCGCAGCGCAGCAGCAGGGGCAGGGCGGTCATCCCGTCCATCACGGGCATCTCCAGGTCGAGCAGCACCACCTCCGGCCGCTCGGCGGGGGGCAGGGCGGCGAAGGCGGCGAGGGCGGCGCGCCCGTCGCCCGCCCGGGCGACGATGCGCAGGCCGGGATCGGCCTCCAGGATGCGGCTGAAGGCGGCGCGGACCGTCAGGCTGTCGTCGCACAGCATAACCCGCACGGAGGAAGCGCTCACGCGGCTCCGCCAGCCGGGGCGAAGCCCATCACCGCCAGCTTGTCGGCCAGGATCGCCTCGTCGAAAGGCTTCATGATGTATTCCCGCGCCCCGGCCTCCAGCGCTTCCATGATCCGGGGCAGGCTGGCCTCGGTGGTGCAGAACATGACCGGCGGACAGGCCTCGCCGAGATCCCGCCGCAATGCGCGCAGGCATTCCAGGCCATCCATCACCGGCATGTTGCGGTCGAGCAGGATCAGGTCGGGCCGTGCCGCCTGGCAGGCGCGCAGGGCGGCCGCCCCGTCCTCCGCCTCGCGCACCGTGAAGCCGAACCGCTCCAGCATCCCGCGTGCGACCCTGCGCACCACGCGGCTGTCATCCACCACCAGGCAATCGGGCATCTCTGCCTCCTCATCCGATCGCGAGGAGGCGATCGACATCCAGCAGGACCAGGAGCTGCCCCTCCTCGCCCGCCATGCCGCGGAAGACGCCCCGTGCGGTCTCGCGCCAGAGCGGCTCCAGGGTCGGCGGGTTGGGCGCCGCCTCCCCCAAGGCCAGCGGCACGACATCGCCGACACTGTCCACCAGCAGCGCGTAGAGCTCGCTGCCCTGTTCCACCACCACCGCCATGGGGCCGGGCGCGTCGGCTGGGCGGGCGGGCAGGTGGAGCCGTCGCCGCAGGTCCATCGCCGTGACGATGCGGCCCCGCAGGTTCAGGCTGCCGGCGATCTCGGGCGGCGCCAGCGGGATCGGCGTGGTGGCCTGCGGCAGCAGGACATCCCGGACACGCTGGACCGGCACGCAGCAGAGCTGGCCGCCCACGGTCAGGGTCAGGAAGACCTCGGTTTCCCCGGAGGGCATTTCCCGGGAAGGGGGCAGGCGATCCGCCTTGGTCATGCTCATGGCTGTCTCCTCATTCCGTCGCCATGGCGGGCCATTGTGTCGGGGTGCCAAGGCATTGCCGCAGGGAGGCAAGCAGGCCCTCCCGGTCGAGCTTGCCGACATAGTCCGTGAAGCCTGCCTCGCGCGCTTGGCGGATCGCCTCCGGCGTGGTGCGCGAGCTGAGCGCGATCATCGGCAGGCCGGCCCAGGCGCCACCCTGGCGCAGCGTGCGGGCCAGTTCGATGCCGCCCAGCTCCGGCATCTCGATATCGGAGACGATGGCGTCGAAGCTCTCCTCCGCCTCCCGCAGCCGGAGCGCTTCCGCCCCGTTCGCCACCGCCGTGACCTGATAGCCCGCGGCGGACAGCATGGGCCCGACGACGCCACGGAAGAAGGCGCTGTCCTCGACGAGCAGGAGGCGGGTCCGGGCGGCAGCGGTCTCGAACCAGCCTTCCCCACCCTGTTCCAGCCACCAGGCGCAATCCAGCACCTCCGTGGCGCGGCCGGCGATCACCGCCGTGCCGAGATAGCCGGGGCAGGTCGAGGCCTGCTCGATCCGCAGCCTCTCCTCGACGACATCCAGGATGCTGTCCACCATGAGCCCCATGACGCGGTCATGCTCGGTGAAGACCAGCACCGCCTGGCGCGTCCCGGCGTGGCCCGGGCTCCATCCCGGAGAGAGCGGCACCAGCGGCATCAGCCGGCCGCGATACTGCGTCATCCAGCGGCCCCCCGAGACCTCGATGCGCTCCGCCGGGATGTCCTCCAGCCGCGACACCAGGGCGAGCGGCACCGTCTTGGGCGTGGCGTCGCCGGCGGTGAAGAGGAGCAGGGCCGAGGCCGTGCTGGTGGTGCGCGCCGGGGCGGGCTTGCGCTCCGCCTCCAGGCCACGGTCGCCGCCGATGCCGGCGGCGCGTGCGATTCCGGCGGGGTCGGCGATCATGATGACGGTGCCGTCGCCCAGGATGGTGTTGCCGCTGAAGACGGTGAGGTGCCGCAGGATCGGCGCCACCGGCTTCACCACGATCTCCTCGGCATCGAAGATCCGGTCCACGATGATGCCGAAGAGGTCGCTGCCGAGCTGGGTCACGACGACGAAGCCGCCATCCTCGCCCGCCCCGCCATCCAGCCGCAGCAGGCCGGACAGGGAGACCAGCGGCAGCAGCCGGTCGCGCAGCCGCAGCACGGCGGCGTCCTTGATGCGTTCGATCCGGGCGCCGCTGCTGCCCACGCGCACCAGTTCCAGCACGCCGATCTGCGGGATGGCGAAGCGCTCGCTCCCCGCCTGGACCACGAGTGCGGAGACGATGGCCAGGGTCAGCGGGATCTTCACCACGAAGGTGCTCCCCTTGCCCTCGCGCGACCGCACCTCGACCGTGCCGCCGATGCGCTCGATGTTGGTCTTCACCACATCCATGCCGACGCCGCGGCCGGATACGGCGGTGACGGCGGCGGCGGTGGAGAAGCCGGGGTGGAAGATCAGCCGCTGCACGTCGCGCTCGCTCATCGCCGCGAGCTCGGCTTCCGTCACCAGGCCCTGCGACAGCGCCTTGGCGCGGATACGCTCCAGCGCCAGGCCACGGCCGTCATCGCCCACTTCCATGACGATGTGGCCGCCCTCGTGATAGGCATTGAGCAGGATGCGGCCGGTGTCCGGCTTGCCGGCGGCGCGGCGCTGCTCGGCGGTTTCCAGTCCGTGATCCGCGCTGTTGCGGACCATGTGCGTCAGCGGGTCGCGGATCATCTCCAGCACCTGCCGGTCGAGCTCCGTCTCGGCGCCGCGCATCTCCAGCTCGATGCGCTTGCCGAGTTCGCGCGACAGGTCGCGCACCAGCCGGGGCAGCTTCTGCCAGGCATTGCCGATCGGCTGCATGCGCGTCTTCATCACCCCTTCCTGCAGGTCGGAGGTGATGTGGGAGAGCCGCTGCAAGGGCACCGACAGGGCGGCGTCATCACGCCCGCGCACGCTTTGCAGGAGCTGGTTGCGGGTCAGCACCAGTTCGCTCACCAGCACCATCAGCTCCTCCAGCACCTCCACCGACACGCGGATGGTCTGCTGGGCGGCGACGGGCGTGGCGTCCGGGGCCTCGGCGGCGGGTTCGGGCGAAGGCGCGGCGGCGGTTTCCGTGGCGCCTGATTCCCTGGTCCCGGCTCCCCTGGGCTCGGCCAGCCGTCCCTCATAGGCTTCGTTCAGCGCATGCAGCAGCGCGGCATCGTCCCCTTCCGCCTCCGTCCCCGTGCTGGCGATGCCGGCGACGATGAGCTTCACGCGGTCCAGCGCCGAGAGGATCAGCGTGACGCCCGCCGAGGTGACGGGGAGCTGCCCGTCGCGGTAGCGCCCAAGGACGTTCTCCGCCGCATGGGCCACGCGTTCCAGCCTCGGCAGGCCGAGGAAGCCGCAGGTGCCCTTGATCGTATGCACCAGGCGGAAGACCTCGGAGAGGGTCTGGCGGTCCTCCGGCACACGCTCCAGCCGCAGCAGGGCGTCGTCGAGGGCCGCCAGCCCTTCATGGGTTTCCGTCAGGAAATCGGCGAGCAACTCGTCCATCGTCGTCCCGCTTCGGTCACGACGGATGGAATAGGGCTCCGGTCACGAAGATTCCGTGAAGACGGCACCGGAGCCTGGCGAGTGACGCACCTCATCCCGCCGGCGCGCGGTGCTCCTCCAGCGCGGCGAGGGCCGAATGCGTGTGCTGCCTCGCCTCGTCCAGACGGCCCTGGCCCAGTGCCGTGCGGGCGTCGGAGATCATCCGCACGACCGGGGCATGGTCAGGGATATCGGCCCGTGCGGGCGTCACGGAACGGTCCAGCAGGCGGGTTTCCGCCATTTCCAGCGCCTGTTCCGCCGCGCCGGTGTGGTGCGAGTCGAGATCCGACAGGGCCGCGTGCAGGTAGCGGGCGGGATGCGCCTCGTCGCCGAAGCGCGGTTCCGGCAGGCTGGGCGCGACCACGCCATGCGTGTCGGCCGGCAGGATGTTGCTGGCCACGGTCGCGGCGGGTTCGCGGCCCATCTCCTGCGCCGTGCCGTTCGTGGCAGCGAAGGCGGGCAGGCCGAAGGCGGTGGAGCCCAGCAGGAGCAGGGGAAGAAGGGGTTTGCGGATCATGTCATCCTCCAGAATTGGTGGACGATGAAAGAACCGGGGCGGCGCTCCGGTGCTGCGTGATCGCTGGCTGAAATTCCGGCACAGGTGCGGAAACCGGCCGGAAACACGCGGCGCTCAGCGCCAGCGGCGATGCATCCAGAGCCACTGGCCCGGATGCTCGCGCACCCAGCCGGCGATGACGTCGTTCATGGCCTGCGTCGCCGCCGCGACGTCGATCTGTCCTTCCGCGTCGCGTGGCAGCTCCAGCGGCTCCGTCACCTCCACGCGGAAGCGCCCGCCGGGCAGGCGGATGGCGCGCACCCCGCGCACCGGGCAGTCGAAGCGCCGGGCCAGGTTGGCGAGCAGGGGGTTGGCCGGGGTCGGGCGCCCTAGGAAATCGATCACCGGGCCACGGCTGAAACGCTGGTCCACCAGCATGGCGACGATGCCGCCGGCCTGCAGCACCTTGGCCAGTTTCGTCGGGGCGGTGATGCCGGCCGGCACCATCTCGCCCATCAGGTCGCGCCGCATGCCGGTGATCAGTTCGGCGATCGCCTTGTTGTTCGGCGTCCGGTAGAGCACGGCCGTGTCCAGCCCGTGCTTGCGCGCTGCCACCGCCGGCAGTTCCCAGTTCGCGAGATGCGAGGCGAAGACCACCACCGGCCCGCCGCTCTCGCGCACCTGCCGGAAGCGATCATAGGTCGCGTCGTCGATCTCCACGCGGCCGCCCGGGTGGCGCTCCTCGGTCAGGTCCCAGATCTCGCCCAGATGCACGTATTCGCAGGCGGTGCGGCCGAGATTGTCCCAGGCTTCCATCGCCACCTGAAGGTGCCAGGCCTCGTCCTTTTCCGGGAAGGAGGCCCGGATGTTCTCCAGCGCGATGCGGTGCTGTTTGAACAACGGGCCAAGCTTCCGGGCCACGGCGGCGCCGAGGCGCGGACCGCGGTCCGGCCCCATGGCGCGCATGGCCGCGAAGGCGCCGCGCACGAGCAGGGCCAGGGCGCCGTCGCGCCAGCGGAGGGCGCGGAGCTGGGCCTTGCGCCAGCGGTAGCGGAGTTCCGGGGTCACGATGCCGGGGCTTACAGCGTCACCACGATCTTGCCGAAGACGCGGCGGCTTTCGAGCCGGTCCAGCCCCTCGGTGAAGCGTTCCAGCGGGATCACCGTGTCCAGCACCGGGGTCATGCCGCCCGCCATCCTGGCCAGCCCGTCGGCCACGTTGCGCATGGAGGCGCCGAAGGAGCCGAAGATCCGGAGCTGGCGCTGGAAGATCATCATCAGGTTGGTCTCGGCCGATACGCCGGAGGTCGAGCCGCAGGTGACCAGCCGCCCGCCCATCCTGAGCGAGAGCAGCGAACCCGCCCAGGTCGAGGCGCCGACATGCTCGAACACCACATCCACGCCGCGCTTGCCGGTCACGCGCCGGGCGACGGTGGGGAAGTTCTGGGTGTTGTAGTTCACCACATGGTCGGCGCCGAGCGCCCTGGCCTTCTCGCACTTCTCGTCATCGCCCGCCGTGGCGATGACGGTGCAGCCGAGCGCCTTGGCCTCCTTGATCGCCACCGTGCCGATGCCGGAGCCCGCGGCCTGGATCAGGATCGTCTCGCCCGGCTCCAGCCTCGCATTGTCGAAGAGCATGTGCTCGACGGTGGAGAAGGTGATGGTGGCGCAGGCGGCATCGTTCGTGGCGACATTCTCCGGCACGCGGATCAGCAGCCGCGCCGGGATGTTCACCAGTTCCTGCGCGAAGCCGTCGAGATGGAAGCCCATCACGCCGCCGACATTCTCGCAGAGATTGTCGCGCCCCTCGCGGCAGGCCCGGCAATGGCCGCAGGTGAGCGCGCCATAGGGCGCCACGCGGTCGCCCACCTTCCAGCCGCTCACGCCCTCGCCGGCGGAGACCACCTCGGCCACCGCCTCGGCGCCCGTCACCAGCGGCAGGTTCCGCTTGGCGAAGGCCATGCCGCGCCAGCCCCAGACATCGATATGGTTCAGCGCCACCGCCAGCGGACGGATCTGCACCTCGCCCGGGCCGGGCGGCGGAGGCGGGGCGATGTCGTCGATCCGCAGGTCGCGGTCGCCATGCAGGCGCAGGGCGCGCATCAGCGGGCACTCCGGTTCACGTTACGCATCTTCGATGTTCCACGACCGGAGCGCATCAGCGCGGCTCCGCCGAGAGGACGAGGCAGGTGTTCTGCCCGCCGAAACCGAAGGAATTGGACAGCACGTGCGTCACCTGGGCCTCGCGCGCCACATTCGGCACCACGTCCAGGGTGATGCTCGGATCGGGCTCGTCATAGTTGATGGTGGGCGGCAGGCGGCCGTCGCGGATGGTGAGCAGCGAGAACAGCGCCTCCAGCGCCCCGGCGGCCGAGAGGGTGTGGCCGATCATCGACTTGTTGGAGGAGATCGGCGGCGCGTCCTCGCCGAAGACGGCGCGCATGCCGAGATTCTCCATCTTGTCGTTCTCGGGCGTGCCGGTGCCGTGCGCGTTGACATAGGAGATGTCCCAGGGCTTCAGCCCGGCATCGGACAGAGCCACGCGCATGGCGCTGATCACCGCGTTGCCGTCCGGATTGGAGCGGGTGCGGTGGAAGCTGTCGGCCCGCTCTCCACAGCCGGAGACGAGGCCGAGGATGCGGGCGCCACGCGCCACGGCGCTGTCGTAATCCTCCAGCACCAGCGCCGCCGCACCCTCGCTCATCACGAAGCCCGCACGGTTCTTCTCGAAGGGGCGGGAGGCCTTCTCCGGCTCCTCGTTGCGGGTGGACAGGGCGGAAAGCAGCGAGAAGCGGATCAGCGATTCCGGCTGCACCGTGCCATCCGCGCCCACCGCGATGCAGGCCGTGGCCTCGCCGCGCTGGATCGCCTCGACGGCGAGCTGGATCGAGGAGGCACCGGTGGCGCAGGCGGTGGTGATGGCCACCGGAGCGCCGCGCGTGCCGAAGCGTTCGGCCAGGCGCTCACCGATGCCGCCATAGAGGATGCGCTCGTGAATCTCCGGATGGCCGATGGCCGCCAGCGTCATCGCGGCATAGCCGGGGCCGGCCTCGCGGGCGAGGGTGAAGCGCTCCGGCCATTCCATCTCCACCGGCGGCATGCCGAGGAAGAGCGGCCCGGGAAAGCGGCCCGGCTGGCCCAGCGCGGCCATCTCCAGCGCTTCCTGCACGGCGATCGCGGCGATGCGCTCCACCCGGACGGGGGTGGAGAAGGGCTCGCGCCCGGCCTCCTCCGGCAGGTCCACCGTGCCGGCAATGGTGGTCCGCAGGTGTTCGGTGGGGAAGCGGGTGATCCGGCGCAGGCCCGAACGGCCGGCCAGCAGCGCGGACCAGCTTTCCGCCACGCCGAAGCCCAGCGGGGTGACGGCGCCGATGCCGGTGACGGCGACCAGGGGGCGCCCGAGATGGTCCTGCATGCCGCTCACGCCTCTGCTTTCGACAGGCTGGCCAGGGCCTCGCCGCGCCATTGGCCGAAGCCGGTGACGAGGATACGCCGGGGCGCGGCGGCCTCGCCTGTTCCCGCCTCCGGGTCCGCCGGGTCGATCGGCGGATAGAAGCCGTCGCGCGACAGCGCCAGCGCCGCCAGGGCGGTGTTCACCATGAAGGCGCCCTCCACCCCATGACCGATCAGGCTGCCGGTCCGGCGCGGCACCACGGCGCCGTCCTGGCCGAGCGAGGCCAGGAAGCGCTCCTCCTCGGCCCAGGCGGCGGGGGCGCCGGACGCGCCGGAGATCACGGCGGCGGCGGGGCCGCCGACCAGGGGCAGCAGCGCCGTGGCCGCCGCGGCGGACTGGCCGGGGCTGGAGCGGTGGGCGGAATCCGTGGCCACGGCATCCAGCCGGGCCAGCGCCCTGGCGCCGCGCGCGCGGGCATGGTCGGCGGCCTCCAGCACGAGATAGGCGGCCATGGAGCCCAGCACCATGCCGCCGCCCTCACGCTCGGAGAGGGGACGGAATTCCCCCTGCCAGAGGCCGCTGCGGGCGTAGAGGATCAGCATGTCCCAGCGCGAGGCGGCGAAGCCGCCGCCGACCAGGGCAATCTCGCCGCGCCCCTCGCTGATCCGCGCCCGGGCGATGCGCAGAGCATCGGCCGCCGCCACCTCCTCCCCCATCAGGGTGCGGGAGGAGCCGGTGACGCCATGCACGATGGAGATGTTGCCGGCCACGAGGTTGGAGAGCTGCGCCAGGAACAGCGTCGGCCGCAGGCCGGTGGCCAGCATCTCGTTCAGCCGGGCGCCGCTGTCGCTGCTTTGGGCGAGTTCCGCGGTGATCTGCTCGTCCAGCGCCACGTCGCGCTCGCCGCCGCCGGCGGCCACCACCAGATGTGTCTCGCCCGCTAGGTCGCGCGCGCGCGCATCGTCGAGCGCGAGGCCGGCGGCATAGGTGTTCAGCCGCTGCCAGGGCTCCATCTGCCGCTGGTCGCCGCGCCTGGGGATCTGCCGGTCGAGGTCCAGGGCGGGGAGGGGATGCACCAGCCAGGGCGCGAAGCCCGTCTCGTCCAGCACCGGGCGGCGTTCCGGCGCCCGCAGCGCCTCCCAGTGCGTGTCGCTTCCTTCGCCCAGCGAGGTGACGAGGCCGATGCCGGTGATGACGACGTCGCGCTGACGCATCAGCTGCTGGCTCCCTGAACGGAAGGCTGCGCGGCCAGGGCCTCGTCCAGCCCGATGGCGGCGGCGCGCTCGCGCATCGCCTTCTCCAGGTCAGGGGCAGGGAAGGGCATGATGCGCAGCATGATCTCGGCATCGCAGAGGCGCTTGCCGCCGCTTTCGATCCGCGCCGCGGTCACGGCATAGCCGGAGCCGTCATGCACGATCCGGGCGGTGACATCGAGCTTCGCGCCTGGTCCGACGAAGGAGCGGAACTTCGCCTCCTTCACCGAGGAGAGGAAGGGCATGGCCGAAAGGCTGTTGCGCGCCAGCAGCAGCCAGCCCGCGGCCTGGGCCATGGTTTCCACCAGCAGCACGCCGGGCACCAGCGGATGGCCAGGGAAATGCCCCTCGAAGACCGGCGAGGCGTCGGGCACGGTACTCTCCACCGCGATGGCGTCGCCGTCGAAGGACCGTACCCGGTCCACCATCATGAAGTATTCCAGGCGCACCGGGCGTCCTCCGTCTCTGGCCGTCCCTTCCGGCCGTGCCGGGAAATGCGGGCGTCAGGCGCCCTTGGCCGCCACCAGTTCCTCGACCCGGGCCGCGAGGTTCTTCATGACGAAGTACTGCTCGGCCGGGGCGGTGCCGGCATTCACGTCCTGCGTCCACTTCTCCACCGGCACCTTGATGCCGAATTCCTTGTCGATCGCGAAGACGATATCGAGGAAGTCCAGGCTGTCGATGCCCAGATCGTCGATCACATGGCTGTCGGGTGTGATCTTGTCGCGGGGGACTTCGGAATTGGCGGCGATGATATCGGCGATGCGCTCGAAGGCCGAGGCCATGGACGGCTCCTGAATGGGCAAGGGTCGCCGCCCGTACCTCCCGTCTCGGGGAAATCCCGCTCGGGAAGACGAGGGCGTCGGTCGGAACAGGGGGCGGGTGATGGACCGGAATGGGGGCGGGTGTCCATAGGGCTTGCGGCCCCGCCGCCTCCGGCCCCCTCAACCATGGGGGCCATGGGATACCGCCGCGGACAGGATCGCGTCATGGCCACCCATCCTGGGCTCTATCCTGGGCCAGGACCCAGGCTTCCTGCTCCGCCGTCTCGATCGCCCCTGGCCGCGCCCGCCGCACCTGCATGACGGCCTCCGGCGCCGGCAGCCCCCGGGCCACCAGCAGTGCCGCCGCCACGGTGCCGGAACGGCCCAGGCCGCCCCAGCAGTGGATCGCCAGCCTTTCCCCGGCATCGAGCCGCTCCAGGAGCCGGCCGGACAGCATCCGCCAGGCTGGGCCGGGGATACCATAATCCGGAACGGGAAAGCTGACCCAGCCGATATGCGCGTGGCCGAGCCGTGCCGCCAGCGCCGCCGCATCGGGGAATTCGCCGGGCTCGCAGAGGCTGAGCAGCCAGTTCGCCCCCCAGCGGCGCAGGGCCGCCACATCGGCGGCGAGGTCGCCATGGCGGCCCGGGCAATGGGTGATGGCCAGCGCGCCGGGCGGCGGCCAGGGCAGGGGGGTCAGCTCCGGGGGCGGGACGGGATGGGGCTCGATGGCGCTGCGCCTCCGGAAGGGGGTCAGAGGCCGGGGCGGGACGGGGTGAGGAGGCGCAGGCTCCGGTCCGCCAGCAGGGCCAGCCAGGCGGTGAAGATGCCCCCCTGCAGCACCCAGGCGGGATTGCCGTTCGACAGGCCGATCACGATGGGCGTGCCCAGGCAGCGCGCCCCGGCCACCGCCCCCACCGCCGCCGTGGCGATGGAGAGCACCACCGCGACACGCAGGCCGGACAGGATCACCGGCAGGGCCAGTGGAAGCTCGACCTGCAGGAGCTGCCGCGCCGGGCCGAGCCCCAGCCCCTGGGCGGCGTCGCGCACCGGACCGGGCACGGCGTCCAGCCCGCCGGAGGCCGCCCGCATGACCGGCAGGGCGGCGTAGAGCACCAGGGCCAGCAAAGTGGGCGCGGCGCCGAAGCCCAGCAGGGGCAGGGCGAGGGCGATCACCGCCACCGGCGGCACGGACTGGGCCAGGGAGAAGAGCGCATCCAGCAGCGGCCGCAGCCGGCGCCCGGCCTGGCGGCTGGCCAGCACGCCCGCCGCCAGTCCCAGCGCGGCCGCCACCAGCGCGGCCCCCAGCGACAGGGCAAGATGGCTGCCGAGCAGGGTGAACCAGCTTTCCGAGGTCCAGACCGGGCGGGACACCTGCGGGAAGAGGCCGCCCCAGAGCGCGCCCAGATGCGGCGCGGCCAGCAGGGCCAGCAGGAACAGGGCCGCCTCGGCCAGGAGACGGATCGCCCGGCCCCCTGGGCGCCTCCTCATGGTGGCGTCCGGTCGCCGGCCGTGGCCGGGGACAGCAGGTCGCCCAGATGCAGGATGTGCGGCGGGCCGGCCTGCGCCGTCTCCACCACCAGCCGGTCCGTGCGCCGGTCCAGCATCAGCAGCAGCGCCTGTTTCAGCGTGGCATCCGCCGGCAGCAGAGGGAGATCCCGTTCCCCAGCCCCCATCCCGATGCCCGTCTCGACCCGGGCGCGGCGATGGGCGGGCAGGGTGGCGAGGCGGTGGAAGGCCAGCGCCTCCTCGCCCAGCAGCTCGCGCACCGCGCCATCCGCCTGCCGCTCCAGCACCTCGGCCGGCGTGCCACTGGCCACCAGCTTCCCATCCCGCAGCACGGCGAGCTGGTCGGCCAGGGTCAGCGCCTCCTCCACGTCATGCGTCACGAAGAGGATGGTCTTGCCGGTGCGGGCATGGATGGCGCGCATCTCCCGCTGCAGGCTGCGGCGGATGCTGGGGTCGAGGGCGGAGAAGGGCTCGTCCATCAGCAGCACCGGCGGGTCCGCCGCCAGGGCCCGGGCCAGCCCGACCCGCTGCGCCTGCCCGCCGGACAGCTCGTGCAGCCAGCGTTCCGCGAAGCGCGCGGGGTCGAGCCCCACCAGTTGCAGCAGCTCCTCCACCCGCCGGGCGATCCGCGCCGCGTCCCAGCCCAGCAGCCGGGGCACGGTGGCGACATTCGCCGCCACCCGCCAGTGCGGGAAGAGCCCGACCGACTGGATGACATAGCCGATGCCCCGGCGCAGCGCCCCGGGATCGGCCGCGGCGACGTCGCGCCCGTCCAGCATCACCCGTCCGCCATCCGGACGCACCAGCCGGTTCACCATCCGCATCAGCGTGGATTTGCCGGAGCCCGATTCGCCCAGCAGCACGCAGAACCGCCCGTCCCGGATCTCCAGGCTCACGGCATCCACGGCGCGGCGGCTGCCATAGGTCTTGGTGGCCCCCTCGAAGCGGATCATGCCGGACCTCCATGGCGCCGGGACAGCCAGGTCTGCAGCGCCGCCAGCCCGGCATCCGCCGCCAGGGACAGCGCCACCACCGGCAGCACGCCAAGCAGGATCAGGTCCGTCGCCAACTGCCCGACGCCTAGGAAGACCAGCCGCCCCAGCCCCCCGCCGCCGATCAGCGCCGCCAGGGTGGCAAGGCCGATCGCCTGGATCACCGCCGTCCGCAGCCCACCGAGCACGATCCCGCCGCCGAGCGGCAGCCGCACCCGCCAGAGGATCTGCGACGGGCCGAGCCCCTGGCCAATCGCGGCATCCATCACCGGGGCGGGAACGGCGCGGAGCCCGGACAGCATCCCCGCCGCCAGGGGCAGCAGCAGGTAGCCGCCGATCGCCAGCACCGCAGGGGCCGGCCCGATCCCGCCGATGCCGAGGCCGCGCAGGACGGGAAAGGCGGCGGCAAGCGCCGTCAGCGGCGCCATCAGCAGGCCGAACAGGGCGATGGAGGGAACCACTTGCAGGCCGTTGGCGAGGCCCATGAGCGCGGCCTCCAGCCTCGGGCGACGCAGCGCCAGGACCGAGAGAGGGATCGCCACCAGTGCCGCCAGCAGCAGCGAGGCGGCGGCGATGAAGACATGTTCCACCAGGGCACCGCGCAACTCGGCGCCGCGCGAGGCGGCTTCCCGCAGCAGGGACAGGGCGTCGAGCGCACCACTGCCCACCAGCAGCGCGAGGCCCAGGCCGAGGCCCAGCAGGAAGCGCCCGGGCGTGCCGCCGCGCCCGGCAGCGCAGCACCCGGCGGCCAGGGCAGACAGCAGCAGGCCCAGCCAGACCCCGGAGGCCGGTGCCGCGCGGGCGACGGAGGAGGCGTCCGACAACGCCGCTGCCGCCCCGAGCCCCGTGGCCGTCAGCATGGCGAGCACGGCCAGCGCCACCAGCGCCTCGGCCCAGGGCAGCAGCGCCGCGCGCCGGGCCAGGACCGCGCCGCCCAGGGCAGAGAGCAGGAAGACCGCCACGGCGGCCCAGACGGATGGCGTCAGCGGCAGAGGCACCGGGCGTGGCGAGACCAGCCGGTTCGGCGCGACGGAGAGCCAGCCCAGCAGGAAGGGCGAAAGGGCGGCCAGGGCCAGGAGGACCCCCGCCGCCAGGGCCTCGCGCGGGATCGGCGCCGGGGCCGCCTGGTCGCGGGGCGCCGGCAGCGCCGCGCTGCGCGCCATTCAGCGCGCCGCGCCGAGGCTGCGCAGATGCGCCTGTGCCACGTCGCGCGGATTGGCGCCTTCCACCACGACCTTGGCGTTCAGCTTTTGCAGCACATCCAGGCTGAGGGAGTCGAAGACCGGCTTCAGCCAGTTGCCCATCTTCGGATGGGCATCGAACACCGCCTGCCGCACCACCGGCGCAGGGCGATAGACGATCTGCGCACCCTTGGGATCGGCCAGGACCTTCAGCTCCAGCGCCTGGATGGCGCCGTCGGTGCCATAGACCATGGCGGCATTGACGCCGTTCAGCCGCTCCGCCGCGGCGCGCATCGTCACCGCCGTGTCGCCACCGGCCAGGACGAGCAGCCGTTCGGGCGGCAGGGTGAAGCCATAGGCCTTCTGGAAGGCAGGCAGGGCGGCCGGGCTTTCGACGAACTCCGCCGAGGCGGCCAGCCTGAAGGGGCCGTCACCCTTCAGGTAGTGGGCGAGATCCTCCAGGCTTTCCAGCTTCGCGCTCTTCGCCAGGTCCTGCCGCACGGCGATGGCCCAGGTGTTGTTGGCCGAGCCGGGCGTCAGCCAGACCAGCCTGTTGCGCTCCAGGTCCAGTGCCCGGACCTTCTCCGCCCCGGCCTGCGGATCGTGCCAGGCGGGGTCATCCTCCATCTGGAAGAAGAAGGCGCCATTGCCCGTGTATTCGGGATAGACGTCCACCTCGCCATTCAGGATGGCGGCGCGCAGGATGCGGGTCGGCCCCAGTTGCAGCTTCCGCTCGACCGTCACGCCCTGCGCTTCCAGCACCAGGGCGATCATCTGGCCGAGCAGCGCGCTTTCCGTATCCAGCTTGGAACTCACCACGACGGGGCGTCCCGAGGCAGGTTGCGCGCGGGCCTGCCGGGGCAGGAGGGCCGGCAGGGAAAGGGCAAGCCCTGCGAGCAGCATGGCACGGCGGGAGAGGGCGTGGGTCATCCAGGGCTCCTCGCATTTCGCCCGGGGCCCGGACGGCGTGGCGCGCCCACGGCGGGATGGCCGGGGTCACATCGTTACTTAGCCTGTGGCCATGCGGGCGGAAGATGGCCAGCGTGCATCCGGCGCACACGCCTTTGCGATGAGATCCTTGTCCGGCGCGAGATCGGTGAAATCCGGGCGATGGTGACGCCCTGTTTGCCACGGTCCGGCCCGATGCCTTCTCCGCCCGGTGGTGCCGGAAGGCGCATTCCCGCATCCCTCCGGCCGGCCGGTTCCGGAGCGGTCTCTCATGTCACGGAGACTGGTAGGGGCGGCCGGACTCGAACCGGCAAGCCTGTGAAGGCAAACGATTTTGAGTCCATTTAGCGTCACAAAAAGTGGTAGGGGCGGCCGGACTCGAACCGGCAAGCCTTTGAAAGCAGGCGATTTTGAGTCGCCCGTGTCTACCGTTCCACCACGCCCCCAAACGCCGAGAAGGCCCCCGATGCGACTGTCAGCCGCGCCGGAAGCCTCGTCGGCGCAGGAGATTTACGGCAAGTGGGAATGCAGTCAACTGACCCGCCGGCAACGGGTCGCCGCCCCGCCAGGGAGGTGCGTCCATCCCCGCAACCGTGGCCAGGGCCGGGTACTTTCAGGGGAGGCCCGGCGTTCCGGTTCTGGAGGCGAAGCACGGATGGCAGGTTTCATCGGGCGTTGGCTTTCCGATTCGCTGCGGATCGGGCTGGCCCTGGTCCTGGGTGTGGCGGCGATGCAGGTTCCCGCGCTGACCCATTCCTATGATGCGGCCCTGCTGCAGGTGAGCCAGGACGCAAGGCGCGACATCGAGCAGCGCAAGGAGAAGGCGCGGCGGTTCTATGGGCTGTCGACGGACACGGATGAGGGCGTGATCGGAGCCTTGCGGCAGGCCGAGCCCTCGAACGCGGAGGGGCTGGCCGTCTCGGTCGCCAAGGCGGAGGCGTTGCGCCGGGCGCATGAGCGGATCGGGAAGGCGCCGCCGCTGTTGCAGCCGCTGGACGCGGCCTGGGATCTCCTCACCGAGCCCGATGCCGACAAGCGCGCCGTGCTGAGGACGGCGATCGACACCCATGTGCCGCAGCTCATCCTCGGCAGTGCTGCCGCCACCTATGGCCTCTGCGGCCTGGTCCTTGGCCTGTTCCTGGCGCAGCTCGTGATCTCTTTGCCGGGCAGCCTCGCGCGGCGCAGGCGGCAGCGTCACTTGCCGGCCTGACGGCCCGGACGCAGCGTTGTGGCCATGATTCGCCGCTCCTCCCTGTTGCTGGCTGTGCTGGCCGCCGCCGCGCCCTTGGCCGCCCTGGCGTCCGAAACCTTCCTGGGCCTCGCGCCCTGCGCTCTGTGCTTGTGGCAGCGCTGGCCCTACTGGGTGGCGGCCGTGCTGGCCGTGCTGGCCGCTGGCCTGCGCTCGCGTGGCCTGCTGGCCCTGGCGGCCCTCGCCGTGCTGGTGTCGGGTGGCCTCGCGGTGCTGCATATCGGCGTGGAGCAGCAATGGTGGCCCTCGCCCCTGCCATCCTGCCAGGCGCCCACAGCCACGCTGGGCCTGAGCGTCGATGACATGCTGAAGGCCATGGCAGCCAAGCCCGACAAGCCCTGCGATGCGCCGACCTATCTGATCCCCGGGCTGCCTGTCACCATCGCCCAGTTGAACCTTCTCTACGCACTGCTCCTGGGCGGCTTCGGGCTCCGGCGGGCGATCCGCCACCCGTAACCGGTTCCGACAGCGATTGAAGGAAGCGTTGGAGGCTCCCGACGGAGCCTCCGGCCGCCATCCGGATCTGCCCGTTCGGTCACCTCGACCGGTTATCGGCTGGCGGTCTCACGCCCCATCGGGCCCATTTTTTGTGGCAGGACGACAATAGGCCGTCAGAGGCCGGTTTTGGCGTCGAATGCGCCGTATCATTCGAACAAAACAAGAACAATTTGTTGCCGAAACTCCAAGGAATCATGAATTTCACGAATTGGTGATTAATCTCTCTCGTAATTTTGTTCGTTAATGCTACCTAGAGTTGCAATGGGACGATGATGGACTCCTGAGAAGGGTATCCTGTTTGACCCCGCACGGAAGAATCTTGTCCTACAACACAACCATAGGTTGCAAAATGGCCAGTACGACAGCTTTCCGCGCCGGAGACTTCATCGATTCCCTGGGTGTCAACGTTCACAGCCAGTACCTGGACACGCCTTATGCGGACATCGATCAGGTGCTGGCCTCGCTCCAGTACCTGGGCATCGGCAATGTGCGCGACGCCGCAGGCTATGCCTCGCTGCAACTCGATCGGCTGGCCTATCTTGGTGAGAACGGCATCAAGCTGGACATGATGGTGGGCGTCCAGGGCGATACCTATGCCAACCAGTTCGCGCTGGTAGAGAAGCTCGCGCCCTATCTGCGCAGCCTGGAAGGCCCGAACGAGGTCAACTACTGGGAAGCCACGCTGAACGGCGTGGGCGGCATTGCCGGCGCCCGGGCGGTGCAGAAGCTGATCGCCGACTATGTGAATTCCAGTGCCGCGCTGAAGGATGTGCCGATCATCAACTTCAGCGTCGCGGCATCGGACTCCGCCAGCTTCGCCGCCTATGGCAACAATTCGGCCAATGCCGATTACGGCAACGCGCATATCTACTACGGCGGCGGCGCGACCTCCTATTCCGTGCTCAGCACCTATGTGCCGATGGCCAACCAGATGAATCCCGGCCAGCAGATGGTCATCACGGAATCCGGCTATCCGACCCAGACCTCCGGTGCCGGCAACCAGGGCGTGAGCGAAGCGGTCCAGGCGAAGTACACGCTGAACCTGCTGCTGGACACCTACAAGCTCGGCTACGCGGCGACCTATCTCTACGAGCTGGTGGACTCCTTCCAGGACCCCACCGACACCAACCAGGAGGCGCATTACGGCCTCTTCAACTACGACTGGTCGGCCAAGCCCGTGGCGGTGGCCATCCACAACCTGACCACGATCCTGTCCGACACCGGCAGCACGGCGGAGAGCTTCACCACCGGCACGCTGGGCTATTCGGTCACGGGCCTGCCGGCCACGGGCAACACGCTGCTGCTGGAGAAGTCCTCGGGCACCTACGAGCTGGCGGTGTGGAACGAGCAGAAGCTGTGGGACAGCGCCACCCTCAGCGAGATCGCCGCCAAGAACACGACGGTCACCGTGACGCTGGACCACAGCTTCGGCACCGTGAAGGTCTATGACCCGCTGCTCGGCACCGATGCCCAGAGCACCTACACCAATGTCAGCCAGATTCAGATCAGCCTGACCGACCATCCGCTGATCATCGAGATGTCCGATTCCAAGGGCGCCGGGACGGGCTCCGGCGGCGGCGCCACCACCGATGCGCACACGATCACGCTGAAGCTGTCTGGCGACAGTTGGCAGGGCGATGCCCAGGTGAAGGTCTTCATCGACGGCGTGGCGATGAGCGACGTGGTCACCGTGACCGCCCAGCACGGCAGCGGCCAGACCCAGGACCTGACGCTGACGGGACACTGGGATGCCGGCGCCCACACCATCTCGGTGCAGTTCCTGAACGACGCCTATGGCGGCACGGCCAGCACCGACCGGAACGCCTATGTCGACCAGATCCTGGTGGACGGCAACGAGCTGCTGACCAGCGCCTCCTGGCTGACCTACAACCGCACGATCGACTACGCGGTCTCCCTGACCGACCAGCTCGTGGTGGGCAAGACGCCGGTCACGATCAGCAGCGCGGTGAGCACCACCCTCGCCTCCACGGCGGACAACCTGGTGCTGACGGGCTCGGCCGCGCTCAAGGGCGTCGGCAACGCGCTGGACAACACGATCACCGCGAATGACGCGGGCAACAGCCTCTATGGCAAGGACGGGGCCGATACGCTGAACGGTGGCGCGGGCAACGACTATCTCGATGGCGGCACCGGCGCGGACCACATGGCGGGCGGCGCGGGCAACGACACCTATGTCGTGGACAATGCCGGCGACGTGGTGGTCGAGGCGGCCAATGGCGGCGACGACCGGGTCTATGCCTCGATCAGCTATACCCTGACCGACAATGTCGAGCGGCTGAAGCTGACGGCGGAGGGCCTGACCGGCACCGGCAATGCCCAGGACAATGTGCTCTATGGCAGCGACGGGGCCGATACGCTGAAGGGCATGGCCGGCAACGACACCCTCTACGGCAATGCCGGCAACGATACGCTGGAGGGCGGCGACGGCAACGATACCCTGAATGGTGGCACCGGCGCGGACCGCATGACCGGTGGCGCGGGCAACGATGCCTATACTGTGGACAATGTCGGCGATGTGGTGGTCGAGGCGGCCAATGGCGGCGACGACCGGGTTTATGCCTCGGTCAGCTACACCCTGCCCGATAATGTCGAGCGGCTGAAGCTGACGGTGGAAGGCCTGGCCGGTACCGGCAATGCCCAGGACAACATTCTCTACGGCAGTGACGGCAAAGACGTATTGAAGGGCATGGCGGGCAATGACACCCTCTATGGCTATGCCGGCAACGACACGCTGGTCGGCGGCGCCGGCAATGACGTGCTTCTCGGCGGTGCCGGGGCGGATGTCTTCCTCTTCCAGAAGAGCGATGGCGCCGGCCGCGACACGGTCGTGGACTTCAGCCATGCCGAGGGTGACGTCGTCAGGTTGCAGGGCTTCGGCGTTGATAGCTGGGCCGAGGCCCATGCCGCGATGAAGCAGTCCGGGGCCAATGTCGTCCTGACCCTCGATGGCGGAGAGGTCATCACCTTCAAGAACATGACCGTCGGTGGCTTCCACGCCAGCGACTTCGCTTTCGCCTGAAGCTCAGCCGGCAGGCGCCCGTCCCATATGGCCGGGCGCCTGTCCCGTCAGCTTTCCAGCTCGCTGTCCCAGTACAGATAGTCGCGCCAGCTCTGATGCAGATAGTTCGGCGGAAAGGCACGCCCGTTGTCCTGCAACTCCCAGGACGTGGGCTGTCGCGGCGCCACGCGCGGGATCATCTGGCAATCCCGCGGCAGGCGGGAGCCCTTGCGCAGGTTGCAGGGGCCGCAGGCGGTCACGACATTCTCCCAGGTCGTCCGGCCACCGCGGGAGCGGGGGATCACGTGGTCGAAGGTCAGTTCCGGCGTGGGAAACCCGTCTCCGCAATACTGGCAGGAGAAATGATCGCGCAGGAAGACGTTGAAGCGCGTGAAGGCCGGCTTGCGTGCCGAGGGGATGTACTCCCGCAGGGCGATGACGCTCGGCAGCTTCATGGTGAGAGTCGGAGACCGCACCTCGTGCTCATATTCGCTGAGCACGGAGACACGATCCAGGAACACGGCTTTCACCGCATCCTGCCAGGACCAGAGCGACAACGGATAATAGGACAGCGGTCGAAAATCCGCGTTCAGCACCAGTGCTGGGAAAGTGTGACCACCGTCAGGCAAGTGTGGCTCCCTATCCCAAAGGGACGGGACCACCAGCTTTGGGGCCTATCCGGACGATCAGGCCCCAGATGAAGTGGCGCCGTCCGATGTGTGTGGCTGGTTTGCCATGCGGTGGGTCGCGCCGCAACAGCTTGTGCCGCAAAGGTCACGAAGGCTTCATGCAGCGCCGCAGGAAGGCCGCGCCCGCCATCATCCCGTCCGGCGAGATGGTATGGTCCACACCCGGCTCGAAGCGGGAATCCACGGGCACGCCGAACTGCCGCAGCCGGAGAGCGGCGCGGCGGGATGCCTCGGCCGGGACCACCGGGTCGGCCTCCCCATGCACCAGCAGGACCGGCGGGGGAGGGTGCACCAGCCCCCGCTCCAGCCCCTCCGGGTCCAGCAGCGCCCCGGCATAGGCGAGGATGGCGGCGGGCGGGCGCGGCAGGCGAAGCCCTGTGTGCAGCGCCATCATCGCCCCCTGGGAGAAGCCGAGCAGCACCAGGTCGCCATGATCCAGCCCCAGCCTTTCCAGCCAGAAACCGATCCGGCGCGCCAGGAGCGGGGCGGCGGCCTGGATGGCGGGCACCAGCACGGCGGGGCGGCGGTCACTCAGGGAGAACCACTGCCGGCCGAAGGGCGCGCCGTCATAGGGGTCCGGCGCGTCCGGCGCCAGGAAGAGCGCGTCCGGCAGGACCTTGCCCAGGGCCGGGGCGAAGGGCAGGAGGTCATCGCCCCTTGCCCCGACGCCGTGCAGCAGCAGCACCAGATGACGGGGTGCCCGGCCGGAGGGCGTGCCCCAGCCGCGCACCGTGCCACGCCCCGGCTCCGGCCCGTCCGGCAGGTCGTTGGAAGTCTCTCGCGCCATTCCATCCTCTCCTCCGGCCTGTCGCCCCACCTTTTCCGGGGCGGGCCATGGCGATAGAGCCTGTTCCGGCTGCCAGGCATTCAGGACCGCGATGCCCCGCGAACTCCATTCCGCCCTTCCGCCTGTGACCGGGGCGAATCCCGCCGGGATGGTGACGCGCTTCGCGCCGAGTCCGACAGGCTATCTGCATCTCGGCCATGTGCGCTCGGCCCTGCAAGGTTGGCGCGCGGCACGGCGGGCGGGCGGGCGCTTCCTGTTGCGGATCGAGGATATCGACCCGGCCCGCTGCCGCCCCGAATACCGCGCGGCGATCGAGGAGGATCTGCGGGCACTCGGCCTGGACTGGGACGGTCCTGTGCGGGTGCAGTCCGGACACCTGGCGGAATACCGCCGGGCCCTGGACCTGCTGGCGGGGCGCGGCCTGCTCTATCCCTGCTTCTGCACCCGTGCGGAGATCGCGCGCGAGATCGCCCGCAGCGGCACCGCGCCGCATCCCGCGCGCCCGGGCGAGGCCGGGCCGGAAGGCCCTGTCTATCCCGGCACTTGCCGGCGCCTGGACCCGGCGGAACGCGCGCGCCGCCTCGCCGCCGGGGAGCCGCACGCGCTGCGGCTGGACATGGCGGCGGCCCTCGCCACCCTGGACGGCCCGCTCTCCTACGAGGAGCAGGGACGAGGCCGGCTGCGCTGCGATCCGGCCCGCTTCGGCGATGTGGTGCTGGCCCGCAAGGATGCCCCGGCCTCCTACCATCTCTGTGTCACGCATGACGACGCGCTCCAGGGCGTGACGCTGGTGACGCGGGGGGAGGATCTGCGTGCCGCCACCGACATCCACCGGTTGCTGCAGATGCTGATGGGCTGGCCGGAACCCCGTTATGCCCATCACCCGCTGCTTCTCGGGCCCGACGGGAAACGGCTGGCGAAGCGGGACGGCGCGAAGCCGGTGCGGGAACTCCTGCGGGATGGGCTTTCCCCCGGGGCGATCCTGGCCCTGGCGGAAGGGACGGCGCCTCCTGCTTGACGGAACGGGGGGAAATATGCGCCCCCTCCGGCATGGTTCCGCACCACACCACACCGCCCTCGGCCGAGGACATCGCCAGCCTGGCCGAAACCGCCCTGTGCGCCCTGCCGGAGGAGTTGCGAGTCTCCGTGCGCAACCTCGCCATCGCCGTCGAGGAGGTGCCCGACGACGACACCCTGGAAGAGATGGGGCTGGAGCATCCCTGGGAGCTGACCGGGCTCTATCGCGGAGTGCCCCTGACGGAACGCTCCATCGGCGACCTGCCGCGGGAGCCCGACATGATCACGCTCTACCGGGAGCCGATCCTGGTCGAATGGGTGGAAACGGGGGAGGACCTCTTCCGGCTGGTGCGGAACGTCATCATCCACGAGGTCGGCCATCACTTCGGCTTCTCGGACGAGGAGATCGCGCGGCTGGAAGGCGACGAGGCCGGACCGGGCTGAGAACCGGGCTGAGGCCGCTCCCTCCGGGGGCCAGATGGCAGGCCGTGGGAGGTGGGCCGGAGCCCGTCCCGACGCCCTTCCTCAGACCGGCTTTTCCGGCGACCGGCCGGCTTCGCCCCGATGGGGATCGGCACCTTCCTTGCCGGTGCCGTAGTCCTCGTCGGTCCGCTCCTGCTTCTGCCGGTCGGACTGGTCCTGTCCCTCGTTCGGCAGATTTGGGTCGTCGCCCCAGCTCCGCTCGTTCTGGCGGCGGGCGTGCTCCCAGTCCTCGCTGCGATCGACCGGCTTCTTCGGGATGTTCATGCCTGTTCTCCCTGGCGACATGTCTCCGGTAACGCGGCAGTGGGCCTTTGGCTCCCTTGCCCCAGGCGGCATCGGGGGTCAGGGAAGCGGCCAGGGCGCCACGCGGCCACCCTGGCGGGAGAAGTTGGTCCAGTTCCGGCAATCCACCAGCGCCCAGCCGGAGCCCGGACTGTCCGAGAAGGGGACCGGCCCGCAGCGGCCGGTGCGCGCGAACCAGCGGCCACGTTCCGGCGTGTCGGGCAGGAAGGCCCCGTTGTTCCAGCGCTCCCAGCGCACCATGCCGAGGTCCCGGGCGAACCAGAAGCGTTCCAGATGGTCGGAGGCAGCGATCTCCGGCCGGGCATAGTGCTCGGAGATGATCGCCTCCACCGGCAGGCTCCTGGGCGTGGCGTCGTCGTGCCAGCGCATCGGCAGGGCGATCCGCGCCTGCCGCCAGCGGGTCAGGGCCCGGCCGAAGCTGGTGGGGCAGGCATCGGGTGCGGGGGCGATGTTGATCGGCGCGATCCGCTCCGCCCAGCGGCCCTCGGGGACCGCGCCGGCGAAGGCCAGCCAGGCGGGTGCCGGGCGCGCGCCCGGGCGGCAGGCGGGGGAGAGGAACCATTGCAGCACCCCGGGCCGCCCACCATCCTGCGTGACCACGAAACTCGCCTCCACCCCGTCGGGGCCGGGGCGGAGCAAGGCGGCCTGCCCACCCTCATCCGGCTCGAAGCGGCCGAATTCATGCCCCTGGAAGCCGCCGCCGATATCGAAGGTCTGGATGATGGCGGGGTGGCCCAGCAGCCGTCCCAGCACGGCGTCGGAGGCCATGTAGCCCTGCGGACGGGCCGCGGCGGCGCCGCTGTCGGGATAGTCGGTCTTGCGCCAGGGCAGCACCTCCTCGATCCGGGCGGGGCGGCGGCGGTCGCAGCCGGGCTCGAAGGGCAGGAGGCCGGGGACCGGGTGCCCGGCCTCATCCAGGCAAACGGACTGCGCCAGGAAGGAAGTGGCCTCCGCCTCGCTCAGCCCTTCCCCATCCCGCGCGCCTGCGGCTCCGGTCGGCGCGGCCCCGGTCAGCACCAGCAGCATGGCCAGCAGCAGGATGCCCCGGCGGCGCGGGCCGGCCATGGTCAGGGCAGGATTCATGCCGCCAGGACCTCCCGCACCACCTGGCGCAGCCGGGGGATGACCTCGGCCTCGAACCAGGGATTCTTCGCCGCCCAGGCGAGGGTGCGCCAGGACGGGTGGGGCAGGGGGAAGTGCCGGGGCAGGAACGCCTCATGCCGCCGCACCCGATCCGCCAGGCTGCCCGGCCCGAGCACGAGGCGCTGGGCATGGCTGCCCACCAGCAGGCGGCAGCGGACCTCCGGCATCAGCGGCAGCAGGCGCGGATGCCAGAGCGGCGCGCATTCCGGCCGGGGCGGGGCATCCCCGCCGCGCGGCAGGCGCCCGGGATAGCAGAAGCCGGTGGGCAGGATGGCGACGCGGTCCGGGTCGTAGAAGACCTCCTCGTCCAGCCCCAGCCAGTCGCGCAGCCGGATACCCGAGGCGTCCTGGAAGGGGATGCCGGACAGATGCGCCTTGGTGCCCGGGGCCTGGGAGGTGATCAGCAGCCGCGCCCGCCTCCCGACCTGCAGGATCGGGCGCGGCCCGAGCGGCAGATGCGGCGTGCAGAGGGTGCAGGCCCGGGCCGCGGCCTCCGCCTGCTTCAGTCCCAACGGTTCAGGATCTCCGCCACCCATTCCGGCACCAGCCGCGTGGCCGGGCCGTGCCGCGCCTCGTCGAAGAGGTGCGAACCGGCGGAGGGTTCCAGGTTCAGCTCCAGCGTGTCGGCACGGTCCCGCACTCCGGCCACGAAGCCCGCCGCCGGATAGACGCTGCCCGAGGTACCGATGGAGACGAAGAGGTCGCATGCCTCCAGCGCCGCCTCGATCCGCTCCATGTGCAGCGGCATCTCGCCGAACCAGACCACGTTCGGCCGCATCCCGCCCGCCTGGGCGCAGGCGGGGCAGGGCGTTTCGGTGGAAAGGTCCTCCTCCCAGGCGGAGACCGCACCACAGCGCGCGCAGCGTGCCTCGCGCAGCGCGCCATGCATCTGCACGAAACGGCGGGAACCGGCCCGCCCATGCAGCCCGTCCACATTCTGCGTGACCAGCAGGAATTCCCCCGGCCAGCGAGCGTCGAGTTCCGCCAGGGCGCGGTGCGCGGCATTGGGCTCGACCTCGCGCAGCCGGGCGCGGCGGGAGTTGTAGAACGCGTGCACCCAGGCCGGGTCACGGGCGAAGGCGGCGGGCTGCGCCACCTGTTCCAGCGGCACCCTGGCCCAGGTCCCGTCCCGGTCGCGATAGGTGGACAGGCCGGATTCCCGGCTGATGCCGGCACCGGTGAGGACGACGATCTTCGGCGGGGAGGCCATGCCGGTTTGGGACATGGCGCCCCGCCGCCCGTCAAGCGGGCCGGCGGTCACGCTGCGGTGGGCGGGCCACTCAGGCCAGGGCGTATTCCACCTCCGGCGTATAGACCGAGTGCTCCTTGCCCAGCAGCGAGGAGAAGAGCGTGAACTGCTCCATCCGCACGGGTGGGGCGCGGAACAGGTTGTGTGCCTGGACATAGGAGATCAGCTTCGGCACCTCGGCCCGGTCCACCCGCGCCAGGGTGATGTGCGGCGCGAAGCGGCGGCGCTCCGGTTCCAGCCCCACGCGTTGCAGGGCGGTCTCCACCTTGGCCTGGAGATGCGACAGCGCCTCGGTGCGCTCCACCCCGACCCAGAGGCTCTGGATGCGCCCCGCCTTCTCGAAGGTGCCGACGCCGCACAGTGACAGGTCGAAGGGGCGGGCGCGGATCGCGGCCAGGGCCTCGTCCACCTCCTCCGCCCGCCAGCGTTCGATGGCGCCGATGAAGCGCAGGGTCAGGTGGTAGTTGTCGGGCGGCACCCATTTCGCCCCGGGGATACCACCGGCGAGGCCGGCAAGCTGGTCGCGCAGCAATTCGGGCAGGGCGAGAGCCACAAACAGTCGCAACATCGGATCGGAAAGCCCCCATGGCGTCGTGATGGTGGTCGTGCGGCGACCTTGGCGGCCCCGCGGCGTCTGGTGCGTCGGTCTCGGCTGCTGGCGGCTCGGTCTCTCCCTTCTTGCGCGGTGTCCCTTCTGTCGCGGCGCCTTTCAGCTCCCGCCGGGAGCCCTGGCCGGGATGCGGGCGATCAGTTCCTCCACCGCGGGCCGCATCCGCTCCACTAGCACCTTCACCCCCTGCGGGTTCGGGTGGATGCGGTCAGCCTGGTTCAAGGCCGGGTCCCCGGCCACGCCATCCAGCAGGAAGGGGTAGAACACCGCCTCCGGATGCGCCTTGGCCAGCCGCGCGAAGGCGCCGGAGAAGTCCCGCCCGTAATCGGCCCCGAGATTGGGCGGCGCCAGCATCCCCGCCAGCAGGGCCGGGATCTTCCGCGCCTTCAGCGCATCCAGGATGGCGCCAAGATTGGCCTCGGTGTCCCGGGGCTCGATCCCGCGCAGCCCGTCATTGCCGCCCAGCGCCACGATCGCCGCATCCGGCGAATCGGCCAGCGCCCAGTCGAGGCGGGAGCGCCCCCCGGCGGTGGTGTCGCCGGAGACTCCGGCATCGATCACCTGCACCGGCCGGCCGGGCCGCGACAGCGCGGCCTGAAGCTGCGCGGGCAGCCCATCCTCTCGCGACAGCCCATAGGCGGCGGTGATGGAATCGCCCAACATCAACAGCTTGATGGGCCTCTCCGCCGCCCGGACCGGATGGGCGGCCAGGACGGGCAGCGCCATGGGCAGGGCCAGACACATTGCGAAACGGGACAGCCCCCTGTGCAGCGCAGCGCGCCGGGACAATCTCTGGGCGATGCCGGACATGATGACCTCCTCCTCGCCCCCCGCCGCCCCCCTCGTCGAGGCGCGGCGCGTGACCTTCAACGTGGTTGCCAGTGGCGGGCCGGTCAACATCCTCAAGGGGCTGGATCTTTCCATCCGGGCGGGGGAGGCCGTGGGCATCGTCGGTCCTTCCGGCTCCGGCAAGACCTCGCTGCTGATGCTGCTGGCGGGGCTGGAGCGGGCGAGTTCCGGCACCTTGCAAGTGGCGGGCCAGGAGCTGGGCGCGCTGGACGAGGATTCGCTGGCGCGGCTGCGGCGGGACCGGATCGGCATCGTGTTCCAGGCCTTCCACCTCGTGCCCACCATGACGGCACGGGAGAACGTGGCCGTGCCACTGGAATTCGCCGGGCGCCGCGATGCCTTCGAGCGCGCGGAGGCGGCGCTGCGGGAGGTCGGGCTCGGGCACCGGCTCGACCACTATCCCGGCCAGCTTTCGGGCGGCGAGCAGCAGCGCGTGGCGCTGGCGCGGGCCTTCGTGGGGGAGCCGGCGCTGCTCCTCGCCGACGAGCCGACCGGCAATCTCGACCGCGCGACCGGTGAGGTGGTGATGGAACTGCTGTTCGGCCTGCGCCGGCGCCTCGGCACGACGCTGGTGCTGATCACCCATGATCCCGCCCTGGCGGACCGTTGCGAACGGCAGGTGCGGATCGAGGATGGGCGGATCGTGTCCGACACCGCCACCCATGGCGGGCCGTCCGGCCGATCGGCGGGCGCAGCGGCGCTGGATCTCGGCGTGGCGGGCTCGTCCCCGGCATGAGCGCCTTGGCCTTTCCGGAGCATGGCGCGCCCGCCGGGGCTCCCTCCGCTGGCACCTTGGCCCTGGCCTGGCGCCTGGCGCGGCGGGAGCTGCGGGGCGGGGTGAAGGGGCTGCGCATCGTCCTTGCCTGCCTCGCGCTGGGCGTGGCCGCCATCGCCGCCGTCGGCACGCTGCGCGCCGCCATCGAGACCGGGCTGGAGGCGGATGGCGCACGCCTCCTGGGCGGCGACCTGGAGGTGCGGGCTTCGCAGCGCCCGATGCCGGAGGAAGGGCTGCGCTGGCTGGAGGCCCAGGGCGCGCGGGTCAGCGAGGTGGTCTCCATGCGCGCCATGGCGGTGGCCCCGCGCGCGGAGGGCAGCGGAACGGCGCCCGCCGGGCCGGAACCGAGCTCCGGCACGGACCGCTCGCTGGTGGAGCTGAAGGCGGTGGACGGGGCCTATCCGCTCTATGGCGCGCTGGAACTGGACCCGCCCGGCCCACCGGGCAATCCGCTGAGTGACCGCCCGGACGCGGAGGGCCGCTGGCCGCTGGCGCTGGACCGTCTGGTGCTCGACCGGCTGGGCATGAAGGTCGGCGACACGGTGCGGATCGGCGAGGCCCGCTTCGTGCTGCGCGGCACCGTGGCTTCCGAGCCCGACAAGGTGGCCAGCGCCTTCCAGTTCGGGCCCCGCGCCATCATCCCGCTCGCCGCCATCCCTGCGACGCAGCTCGTCCAGCCCGGCTCGCTGGTGACCTATGCCTATCGCCTGCGCCTGCCGCCTGGGACGGATGAGGCGCGCTTCACCGCCGCCCTGCGCGCCCAGGGCTTCGCCGACAGCGGCTGGCGCATCCGCGATGCCTCGGACGGTGCGCCGGGCGTGGGGCGCTTCGTGGACAACGCCGCCTCCTTCCTCACTTTGGCCGGGCTGACGGCGCTGCTGGTCGGCGGCATCGGCGTGGCCACCGGCGTGCGCGCCTGGCTGGACCGGCGCGCGCGGACCATCGCCACGCTGCGCTGCCTCGGCGCCCCGGCGCGGGTGATCTTCGCCACCTACCTGCTGCAGCTCCTGGTGCTCTCGGCCCTGGGGATCGCGATCGGCCTGCTGGGCGGCACGGGGCTGACCTGGCTGGCGGCGCAGGCCCTGGCCGGGGTGCTGCCGGTGCCGCCGCGCTTCGGCTTCTACCCGCTGCCGCTGCTGGTGGCGGCGGCCTATGGCCTGCTGGCGGCGCTGGCCTTCTCGCTCTGGCCGCTGGGGCGGGCGCGGGAGATCCCCGGCGCGGCCCTGTTCCGCGATGTCGTGCAGCCCGTGGCCGGGCGCCCGCGCCTGTGGCTGCTGCTGGTGAACGGGGCCGTGGTCGCCCTGCTGGTGGCGCTGGTCGTGCTCAGTTCCGAACAGAAGCTCTTCGCCCTGTGGTTCTGCCTGGGCGCGGCGGCGACGCTGGCGCTGTTCCGGGGCGGGGCCTGGGCGCTCCAGGCGCTGGCGCGGCGATTCCGGGGCGTGCGGCGGCCCGAGCTGCGCCTGGGCCTCGCCAACCTGCACCGCCCCGGCGCGCCGACCGGGCTGATGCTGGTCTCGCTGGGCATCGGCCTGACCACCCTGGCGGCGGTGGCGCTGATCGAGGGCAACCTGCGGCGCCAGATCGGCGAGCAGATCCCGCAGGGCGCGCCGAGCTTCTTCTTCATCGACATCCAGAACGACCAGGCGCAGCGCTTCGACACATTGGTGCGCGGCCTGCCGGGCGTGCACGAGGAACAGCGCGTGCCCTCGCTGCGCGCCCGCATCGTGGCGGTGAAGGGAATCCCGGTGGAGCAGCTCAAGGTCAGCGAGGATTCCGCCTGGGCGCTGCGCGGCGACCGTGGCCTGACCTATGCCGCGGCGCCGCCGGAAGGCACGCGCCTCGTGGCCGGGCAGTGGTGGGCGCCGGACTACGAGGGGCCGCCGCTGGTCTCGCTCGACGCCAATCTCGCACGCGGCTGGGGCGTCGGGCTGGGCGATACGGTGATGCTGAACATCCTGGGCCGCGACCTGGAGTTCCGCATCGCCTCCCTGCGCGACATCGAGTGGCGCGGCCTCGGGCTGAACTTCGCCCTGGTGGCCTCGCCCGGCCTGCTGGAGGCGGCGCCGCACACGCATATCGCCACGATCCGCGCCGACCAGGCAGCGGAAGGCGGCATCCTGCGCGCCGTGACCGACGCCTTTCCCAACGTCACCGGCATCAGCGTGCGGGAGGCACTGGACGCGCTGGGCGAGATGCTCGGGCAGCTTGCCATGGCCATGACCTCCACGGCGGCGCTGACGCTGATCGCCGGGGCGCTGGTGCTGGCGGGCGCGGTGGCGGCGGGGCAGGCGCGGCGCATCCGCGATGCCGTGGTGCTCAAGACGCTGGGCGCCACGCGGGCGCAGATCCGCAACGCCTGGCTGGTGGAATTCGGCCTGCTCGGCGTGACGGCGGGGGTGATCGCGGCGGCGGCCGGAACGCTCGCCTCCTGGGGCGTGGTGCGCTTCGTGATGCACATGGACTGGGTCTTCCTGCCCGGCACGCTGCTGCTGACCGTCATCGGCTGCGCGGTGCTGACCCTCGCCATGGGCTGGGTCGGCACCGCGCTGGCGCTGCGTGCCCGCCCCGCGCCGCTGCTGCGGAACGAGTAGTCCTCGCGCCCCCAGGGCCGGGGCCTTTCGCGCCCCGGCCCGGAAGGTGCACCCTGCCGCACGCCACGCTGGATGCACGGAGAGAGCCCATGCCCGAAGCCTTCCCCCTGATCGACGTCTCCGGCGACCCCGGGGAGCGCGGGCGGCAATACGGCCGGCAGGCCGAGGCCCGCATCCGCAAGGGCATCGGCCATTACGGCGCGCAGTTGCGGCGCCTGGGCCTCGGGGCGGCGCAGGTCCGCGACCTCGTGCGGCTCTACCTGCCGATCATCGAGGACTTCGACGAGAGCTACATCCCGGAGATGCGGGGCATCGCCGAGGGTGCCGGCCTGTCCTTCGAGGAGGTGCTGCTGCTGAACGCGCGCACCGAGATCCTGAAACTGGCCGAGAAGCCCGCGCTGCGGGCGCAGCTCGCCGCCTGCGCCGATGGCTGCACCGCCGTCGCGGTCATGCCCGGCGCCACGGCGGATGGCGCGATGATCCATGCGCAGAACTGGGACTGGAAGGCGGAATGCGCGGAGACCGCCGTGGTGCTGCGCATCCGGCGGGAGGACGGGCCGGACATCCTGACCTTCACCGAGGCGGGTGGGCTGGCGCGCTCGGGCATGAATTCCGCCGGCATCGCGATCACCGCCAACTACCTGATGTCGGACCGCGACTATCGGGAGGCCGGCGTGCCGCTGGCGCTGATCCGCCGCAAGGTGCTGCAGCAGGAATACCTCGCCCATGCCATGCGCGCGGTCTATGCGACCGGCAAATCGGCCTCCAACAACATGATGGTCAGCCATTCGGGCGGCATCTGCATCGATTTCGAATGCGCGCCGGACGAGACCTTCCAGCTCCATCCCGAGAACGGGCTGCTGGTCCATGCCAACCACTTCGCCAGCGCGGTGGCGCTGTCGAAGCTGAAGGATCTCGGCCTGCAGGGCTTCGGCGACAGCCTCTACCGCGACCTGCGGGTGCGCGACCTGCTGCGACCGCATCTGGGGCGTGTCACCGTGGAGCATGTGAAGGCCGCCCTGGCCGATGACTACCAAACGCCTTTCTCGGTCTGCCGCCCGATCCGCCCCAATGCCGATGACAACCTGACCGCCACGGTCGCGACGGTGGTGATGCGGCCCGCCGCGGGGACGATGGAGGTGGCGCCGCTGCCGGCGCATGGCAGCGCCTTCACCCGCTACGCGCTGGCCCGCGACGAGGCCGCCACGCGGGCGGCGGCCGAGTAGCGGAAGGGGCCGGGGCGGCGCGCCCGCCCCGGCCGCCTCAACCCGCCGTCACATGCACGCCGGGGCGCTTCCCGTCGTTCCAGCGGCCCCCGATGGCGCGCTCGATCTGCGCCGCCAGTTGCAGCAGCAGCCCGTCGCCCGCCTGCCGCGTCTGCGCCTGGATGCCGAGCGGCAAGCCGCTTTCCTGCCAGGCGAGGGGCAGGGAGATGGCCGGGATGCCGCAGAGGTTGGACAGCGGCGTATAGGCGAAGTTGCGCCACAGATTGCCGAACCAGTCATGGACATCCGGATTGTCGCTGATGGTCAGGTATTCGGTGGTGCCGATCACCGGTGTCGGCAGGGCGGTGATCGGGGTGAGGATGATGTCCCATTCCTCGAGGAACTCCCCGAAGGCGCGGGAGGTGCTGTTGAACACCGCCTGCATCCGCGCCCGCTCGGTGAAGCTGGTGTTGATCCCTGCCTCCCAGATGCGGATGTTGACCGGCTCCACCAGATCCGCCGGCGGGCGCTCATGGCCCAGCGGCGCGATCAGGTTGTTCACCGTCTGGGCGAAGTTGCTGATGTAGCAGGTGGTCTGCGCGGCGAAGGCGGCGCGGAAATCCACCCGGGGCAGTGCCCATTCGACATGGTGGCCCAGGCTTTCCAGCAGCCGGCCCACGCGCTCCAGCTCCGCCACGAAATGCGGCACGGCGCGGTAGTCGCCCCAGTCATGCGACAGCGCGATGCGCAGCGGCTTCGGGTCGCGCCGGATCAGCGCCGAATAGGGCTCCTCGGCCTTCCAGTAGGGCATGAACTCGCCCGGCGCGCCGCCGCGGCAGGAATCCACGAAAAGCGCCGTGTCGCGCACGGTGCGGCTCTGGCAGCCCTGGATGGAGACGAGACCGGTCAGGTCCGAGGCATAGGGCGCGATGGAAAAGACACCGCGCGAGGGCTTCAGCCCGATATTGCCCGTGGCGCCCGCGGGGATGCGGATCGAGCCGCCGCCATCCGTGGCATGGGAGATCGGCAGCACGCCCGCCGCCACCGCCGCCGCCGTGCCGGCGGAGGAGCCGTTGGTGGTGTAGCCCGTGTCCCAGGGGTTGCGCGTCACATACACCGCCGGGTTCTCGGCGGAGGAGCAGCAGCCGAATTCCGGAGTCGTGGTGCGCCCCATGATGTTCAGCCCGGCCCGCCGGATCTGGGCGGCGAGGAAGCTGTCCGCCTGTGCCCGGTTCCCGCGCATGAGGCGCGAGCCCATCTCCTGCAGCCGGCCCTTCAGGGTGGGGCCGAGATCCTTCATCAGATAGGGCACGCCGGCGAAAGGGCCGTCCGGGGCGGTGCCGTCCCGGAAAGGCTCGGCGACCAGATCCTCGAAGATCTCGACCACGGCGCTGAGTGCCGGGTTGACCCGGGCGATGCCGGCGGCGGCCTGGGCGGCGAGCTCGGCGGCCGTGACCTCCCCGGCCCGGACACGGTCGGCCAGCGCCACCGCGTCATGCTTGGCCCACTCGTCCCAGCTCATCGCCAGAGTCATGTCGCGCCCCATCGGAAATGCGCGGCGAGCCTAGGCGCGCCCCCGGGCGGGTCAAGGCGTGGAAGCGGCCGGAGACGCGGGGGCGGCACGGAATTCCGGCTCAAAAGAACCGGGCGGTTACTTTTTTGCGGAGCAAAATATGGAGCTTTTAGAGATGAAAGTTAATTAAGTAACCACAAGGTTACTTTCTCTTGGTGCCGCCGTCCGGAAGTGGGAACCTCCGGCAGGTCCCGGGCACAACGATGCCACGGGCAGGGAAACGGACGGAGAGAATGCGGATGCCTCAGGCAGCCAAGCCCTGGCACGTCGTCATGGCCTGTTTTCTGGGCTGGACCATCGATGCCTTCGACTTCTTCATCCTGGTTTTCGTGGTGAGCGACGTCGCCCGGGAATTCGGCACCTCCATCACTACCATCACCTGGGCGCTCACCCTGACCCTCGGCCTGCGGCCCGTCGGCGCCCTGGTCTTCGGCCGCCTGGCCGACCGCTATGGCCGCAAGCCGGTGCTGATGGCGAATATCCTCAGCTTCTCGCTCCTCGCCGTGGCCACCGGCTTCGCGCCGAACCTGACGGTCTTCCTGCTGGTGCGCGCGCTCTTCGGCATCGCCATGGGCGGCGAATGGGGCATCGGCGCCTCCCTCACCATGGAAAGCATCCCGGCCCGCTGGCGCGGCGCCGTCTCCGGCATCCTCCAGTCCGGCTACTCCTCCGGCTACCTGCTGGCGGCGCTGCTCTACGGCATCGGCTATTCGACGCTTGGCTGGCGGGGCCTCTTCCTGGCCGCCGTCGTGCCGGCCCTGCTGGTGCTCTACATCCGCCGCGCCGTGCCGGAGAGCCCGGCCTGGGAGCGGCAGCGCCAGGCCGGCGGGGCCGCGACGCGCATCTCCCTCGGCCAGTCGCTGCGCCGTCACCGGCGCCTCTACCTCTATGCCATCGTGCTGATGACGGCCGCGGCCACCTTCAGCCATGGCACGCAGGACCTCTACCCCGTCTTCCTGCGGGAGCAGCACCACCTGGGCGCGCGGGAGATCTCGATCCTGGCGGTGATCTTCAACATCGGCGCCATCCTGGGCAGCCTGTGCGGCGGCTCGCTCTCGCAGGTCATCGGGCGCCGCCGCCAGCTCGCCCTGGCCAGCGGGCTGGCGCTGCTGCTGCTACCCTTCTGGGCCAGCGCCTCCGGCGTGGTGGCGCTCGGCGCCACGGCCTTCCTGATGCAGTTCCTGGTCCAGTGCACCTTCGGCGTGATGCCCGCCCATCTGAACGAGATCTCGCCGCCCGAGGCCCGCGCGACCTTCCCCGGCTTCACCTATCAGTTCGGCAACATGCTCGCGGCGGGCAACGCGACGGTGCAGGCCGCGCTCGCGGCATCCTTCGGCGGGAATTACGGGCTGGGGCTGGGCATCGTCGTGGCGGTCGGCGCCGTGGCCTTCTGCCTGCTGGCGCTGTCCGGCGTGGAGGCGAAGGAGACCGACATGTCGATCGATCCCGCCCTGCCGCCGGAAGCGGACTCCGCCCCGGTCCGGCCCATGGGGCAGCCGGCCTCGCCGCGACTGGTCTGAGAGGCTTCTCCGGCGGGGCGGGACCACCGCCCCGCCAGCAGGGTCCGCCGGCCGGTCTCCCCCCGGCTCTTGTGCGGCGGCCCCGCTGCTTCCAACCTGTCCGGGCTGGAGGCGCTCCGGCTCCGGCGCTCCGGTTCCGCATGGCCCCTGGCATGGCGGCTGCCTGCGGCACGATCCGGCGCCACGGGCGCCCGACTTCGAGGAACCACCGATGACCGAACCCTGCGATCTCTCCGCCGTCGAGGCACGCGCGCTGATCGGCGCGAAGAAGCTCTCCGCCACCGAACTGCTGGAAAGCTGCATCGCCCGCATCGAGGCGGTGGATCACGCGGTGAACGCCATGGTGGCGCGCGACGACGACCGCGCGCGTGCGGCGGCGAAGGAGGCCGATGCGGCGGTGGCGCGCGGCGATGCGCTGCCGGCCCTGCACGGCCTGCCGATCGGCGTGAAGGACCTGGAGGATGTGGCCGGGCTGCGCACCACCTATGGCAGCACGCTGTTCCGCGACCATGTGCCGGAGAAGGACCAGTTGATCGTCGCCCATACCCGTAAGGCGGGGGCGATCGTGCTCGGCAAGACCAACACGCCGGAATGGGGCGCCGGCGCCAATACCCGCAACGCCGTCTATGGCGCGACGGGCAATCCCTTCGACACCTCGCGTTCGGCGGCGGGCTCCTCCGGCGGTTCGGGCGTGGCGCTGGCCTGCGGCATGGTGCCCATCGCCACCGGCTCCGACACCGGCGGCTCGCTCCGCAACCCGGCGGCCTATAACGGCATCGTCGGCTTCCGTCCGACGCCCGGCCTGGTGCCGAACGAGAAGAAGCCGCTGGGCTGGGCCGCGCTGGGCGTGCTCGGCCCGATGGCGCGCACCGTGCCGGATCTCTGCCTGCTGCTCTCCACCATGGTCGGCGACGATGCCGGCGACCCGCTGGCCACCACCATCGAGGGCCGGCAGGTGCGCCGCCCGGAGGATTTCGCCGTGCCGGGGGCGGTGGACCTCGCCTCGCTGCGCGTCGCGCTGACGCCGGATTTCGGCTTCGCCCCGACCGAGAAGCACATCCGCGCGGTCTTCGCCGAGAAGACCGGCCTGTTCCGCCATGTCTTCGCCCGGGCGGAGGACACCACGCCGGACTGCGCCGGGGCCGACGAATCCTTCGAGGTGCTGCGCGCGCTGTCCTTCCTCGCCGGCTTCCATGAGAAGGTGCGGGATACGCCGGACCAGGTCGGCCCCAATGTCCGCGCGAATGTGGAGGAAGGGCTGGGCTACAGCGCGCTCGACGTGTCGCGGGCGATGAAGCTGCAGACGGCGATGTACAGGAGCTGGCAGGGCTTCTTCGAGAAGCACGACGTCGTCCTGGCCCCGGCCGTGACGCTCAGCCCGCGCCCCTGGACCGAGCTCTACCCGGCCGAGATCGACGGCAAGCCGACCCGGACCTATTTCCACTGGCTGGCGCTCGCCTATGCGCCGACCCTGGTCGGGCATCCGGCCATCTCCCTGCCGGTGGGGCTGGACCACAACGGCATGCCCTTCGGCCTGCAGATCGTCGGGCCCCGTGGCGGCGATGCGAAGGTCCTGGCCGTCGCGGCGGCGCTGGAGCGGCTGCTGGCCGGGGACCCGCGCACGGCCCGGCCGGTGCCGGACCTGGCGAAGCTCAAGGCCGCCGCGCCACTGCGGGAGAGCCCGGGTTTCATGGGCTTCGGCTGAGGCCTGGCACGGGAGCCGGAGGGGCACCCCCTCCGGCGGCGGTCCTGGCCGCGATTGTGCCTTCATCAGAATCAGGGAATGACGCCGCACGAAAATATCATTAAAAGTACAAATATCGATATTTTGGATGATCCTCCATGTTCAGGCTCGCTCGCCACGCCCCTGGGCGCTATCCCTGGCAGGGGACCGAGACGGCGGAGGAGGTCTGGGGGAGCGGCTGGGCAGACACGATCTGGGGGGCCACCGCACCACCGGATGGGGCCGCCCGGACGCCAGCCGCGCCGGGGCCGGTGATGGCATGGCCCGGGCGAGCGCGGATGCGGAACCCTGTGCCGCTGGCGGGACGGCTTCCGGCAGGCGGCGCGGATGCGAAACCGGCATGGATGCGCTGAACCCGCCATCCGGGGTGCCAATCCGTCACCATTTGCAATCCGCAGGACATGCGAAGCCCATGGTCCTTCCCTCGCTGGCGCATCATCTTTCCAGGGGAGGATGAGGTGCAGCGGCATGTCCCGGATCGGACCGGCGGGTTTCGCAGGCAAGGATGCTTCCCGGTCACGCCAGGGCTCCGATATGGCCTTCCAGACCGGGACGCGTGGTGTAGGGTCTCTCCATCGGCACGATTCCCGGCCCACGCGATATCCGGCCGGGACATGTGCTGAGCGTTGCCCATGCGCCGCCTCATATCATCGGTCCCTGCCTGGAGGAGGATGGGGGCGGAACCCGATCGCGGCTCTTGGCGCGAGGCGGCCCGAGGGGGCCGGGCCGCTCTCGCCCATTGATCCGCATTACAGAATGTCCATATAGTTCCGTGACCGCGGGGATGGCCCAAACCTCATTCCCGCCAGGAGGAGTCCTAAACACACCATGGCACTGCGTCCCGACAACCGCTTCACGACCGGCGGCTCGGCGTGGACCCAGCCTCTGGGGCGGGCGAGCACGGATGCCGCCGTCCTGGATGCCGGGCTCCGCGCCTACATGCTGCGGGTCTATAACTGGATGGCCTCGGGCCTCGCGCTGACCGGCATCGTCGCCTATGTCATCGCGAACACCGCGCTGTCCCAGGCCTTCTACACCGTGGGCCGCACCCAGTCCGGCTACCTCGTCACGCAGCCCACGCTGCTGGGCTGGGCCGCGATCCTGGCGCCGCTGGCCTTCGTGCTGGTGCTGTCCTTCGGCGTGAACCGCATGCAGAAGACGACGGTGCAGGCGCTGTTCTGGGCCTTCGCCGCGGCGATGGGCGCCAGCATGGCGAACCTCTTCGTCATCTACGCGGGCACCTCGATCGCCACGACCTTCTTCGTGACGGCCGGCATGTTCGCGGCGGTCAGCCTCTATGGCTACACCACCAACCGCGACCTGACCCGCATGGGCAGCTTCCTGCTGATGGGCCTGATCGGCATCATCATCGCCGGGCTGGTCAACATGTTCGTCGGCTCCACGGCGCTGCAGTTCGCCATCAGCGTGCTGGGCGTGCTGATCTTCGTAGGCCTGACCGCCTATGACACGCAGCGCATCAAGGCGGACTACATCGAGTACGCCTATGCCGAGGGCAGCGACGAGGCCGCCAAGCGTTCGGTCTTCGACGCGCTGGGCCTCTACCTGAACTTCGTGAACCTGTTCCAGTTCATGCTGCAGTTCATGGGCGTGCGGAACCAGTCCAACTGATCCGTCCCGGCCCCCGCCCAGGCGGGGTGCCGGAGCGCTGAAAGGCTCCGGGGCGCGAGTCCCGGGGCCTTTTCCATATCCGCCGCCCTGCCGGCGGGCAGGCACGAAAAAGGCCGGGGAAGATGCCCCCCGGCCCGCATGCCACCTCCTCCCCCATGCCGGGGGAGAGCAGGGGGGTCACTCCCCCTTGTCGGCGCTCTTGTCGGCCTTGTTCAGGTACTCCATCAGCTTCGCCGTCGCCTTGATCTTGTCCGTGCCGTCGCGGGCCGCGACCTCCATGGCCAGGCGGTCCAGCGCCAGCTCGTAGATCTGCCGCTCGGAGAAGGACTGGTCCGGCTGGCCGGCATTGCGGTGCAGGTCGCGCACCACCTCGGCGATGGCGATGGGGTCGCCGCTGTTGATCTTCTGCTCGTATTCCTGGGCACGGCGCGACCACATGGTGCGCTTGATGCGCGCCTTGCCGCGCAGCGTCGCCATGGCCTCGTCCATCACCTTGGGCGAGGCGAGCTTGCGCAGGCCGGAGGAGGGCGCCTTGGCCATCGGCACCTTCAGCGTCATCCGGTTCTCCTCGAAGGTGATGACGATCACCTTCAGGGTCGTGCCGGCGACCGGGATCTCCTCGATCCCCTGCACTTGGCCCACGCCATGGGTCGGATAGACGACATGGTCGCCCGCCTTGAAGTCCTTGCCCTGATTGCCGAGCGGCTTGGGCGGCGGGGCGGGACGGATCGGGCCGCTGGGGACGGAACTGGCCTGGCTTTCCTCGGCACGGGGCTCGGGGGCGGCAGGGGCGGCCACGGTCTCTTCCGGCTTCGGATCAGCGCTCATGCCCGGCCACTCCCTTGCTGGTTCCATCCGGACAGGGTGCCCGGAGCGGCCCCCGCGATGAACAGGGGGGTGACGGGGGGGATGGGGGCTGGCGCTTGCGCGGGAGCCTTCATTCTCTACCTCCAGTGCGGATGAACGCGGCCCCCCGGCGAGGGCTGCCTTCTCCGGATCGGGCCATGTCCTTCCCCCGGTCCCACCCTGTCCGAATGGAACCGACCGGGCGGCGGAACGGGCCCGCCACGGGAGATTGGGGATGCCTTGGCCGAAAACGAGCGGCCCCATAGCAGAAAATACGCCCCCCGTCACATGCGGGGTGCGTGGCCGGTGGAGGGTCCGGGAGGAGGGGGCGGGTGGGAAGCCCGCCGCCGAAGGCAGATCAGGGCTTGCCGGGGTTGGGGCTCAGCAGGCCGGCCTTGTCCGGCTTGCCGTTCCATTCCTCCGCATCGGCCGGCGCCTCGCCCTTGCGGGTGATGTTGGGCCATTGCTGGGCATAGGTCCGGTTGATCTCGGCCCAGGCGGTCGCGCGGTCGTCGCTGTCCGGCAGGATCGCCTCGGCAGGGCACTCCGGTTCGCAGACGCCGCAGTCGATGCACTCATCCGGATGGATGACCAGGAAATTCTCGCCGACGTAGAAGCAGTCCACGGGACACACCTCGACGCAGTCCATGTACTTGCAGCGGATGCAGTTCTCGGTGACGACGTAGGTCACTGCGGCAGTCTCCTGTCCGGTATCTCTTCCGGCGCGCTGGCGAAAGTTCCGGCGTCACATGGCGCGAACGGGCCGTTCCGGCAAGCCGTCCATGCCGCCGGGCTGCCCTGAGGGGGCATCGCTCCTCCTCGGCCGTCAGGCCGTGAGGGGCAGGGCCATGGCCCCCAGCGCAGCGCGGACCTCCGCCGGGGTGAGGCGCAGTTGCAGGCCGCGCTGGCCACCATTCACGAAGACATAGGGCTCGGCCAGGGCGGCCACCTCGATCGCCGTGGGCAGGCGCCGCCGCTGGCCAAAGGGGCTGATGCCGCCGACATGGTAGCCGGTGAGCCGTTCCGCCTCCGCGGGCCGCATCATCTCCGCCGATTTCCCGCCGAAACCGGCGGCGAGGCGCTTCATGCTTACCTCCCGGTCCGAGGGGAGCAGCACGCAGACGGGTTTGCCATCCACAAGGGCCAACAAGGTCTTCAGCACACGCGATGGCGGCTCGCCGATGGCCTCCGCCGCCTGGAGGCCGATGCGCTCCGCCCCCGGGGCGTAGTCGTAGTGCCGGCGCTCGTAGGCGATGTCGGCCTTGTCGAGGAAGCGGGTGGCGGGGGTGGCGTTCGACATGAGACCGATCCGGCGGAAACACTGCCGGCGGCCATGGGCCACGCGGCCTGCGGGAGGGCAGTCTAGGCTGCGGGGCAGGGACAGGGGATGGCGCGGGAGGAAACTCTGCCACCCGGCCGGAGCGAGGGTGCGCGGCGGAGCCTCAGTCCACGAGTTCCTCGTAGAGCGTCCGGGCTTCGGCCGCGGGGCCACGGCGCAGGGCAAGGGTCAGGACGCGCCAGACCTGGATACGGCCATGTTCCGGCCCGCCGAGCGCCAGGGTCAGCACATCCCCGGGCCGCAGCCGGGCATGGGCCTTCTCCACCGGCTGGCGGTTCAGGCGGATGGCGCCGGCCTCGACCAGCCGGGAACAGGCGGCGCGGGTCTTGGCCACCCGCGCGCACCAGAGCCAAGTATCCAGCCGCTGCCAGTCCCGGCCCTCCTCTGGCCCTCCGCCCGCGCCGTTCAAGCCGTCACTTGCTGAGCTTCAGCTTGGCCAGGGCCGCGAAGGGGCTGTCCGGATCGGGGCCGGAGTCGCGCTTGCCGCCGATCTGGAAGACCCTCGGCTCGCGCTCACCACCCCTCCGGTCGCGGTCGGAGAAGGGACGGTCGCCCCTCGGGCGGTCGCCGCGCGGCCTGTCACCACCGGACCTGTCGTTCCGGGGCCGCTCGCCACGTTCCTTGTCGCCCTGTCCGCCCTTGCCCGGCCCGCCCTTGCCATGGCGCTCGTCGCGATGGCCGTGGCGGCCCTGCCGGTGGCCGTCGCGCGGCTTCTCGTCGCGCGGGCGCGGGGCTTCCCCGGGGCTCCAGGGGTGGGCTGCCCGTCCTGGCTCTCGGCCGCGAGCGGGTTTTCCCCCTCGGGCGTGGTGTCCGGTGCGGGACGGTTCGCCCCCTGGTTGCCCCCTTGGGCGCCCCGCTCGCCCCCTTGGCGGCCCCGTCCGCCCTGGCCGCCGGGCTGGCCCCGTCCGCGATGGTCGTGGCGTCCGTGGCGGTGATGGTCCTCGCGCCGCGCCGCCACCATCAACGGCGCCGGCGGGCCGAACATCTCCTCCGGCAGCGGCTCGGCATTCAGCAGGCGGAAGCCCAGGGCCGTCAGCGCCGGGGCCAGGGCCTCGGCCTTCACGCCCAGGCGGCTGGCGATGTCCCCGGGCAACAGGGCCGGGGCGCGCCGGGTCAGGTGACCCAGCTCGCCCGCCACGCGTTCCGCGACGTCGAGGCGGATCATCACCTCGCCCGCCAGCACCCAACCCATCTGCGCGGCGAAGCCGGCGGGCCAGTTGGAGGGCGGGGTGATCGAGACCAGCCCGCCCACCGGCAGCGGCGGCACCGCGCTCTCGGCGGCCAGCGCCCAGAGCTGCGCGCGCAGCGACATGGGCTTGGGCTTCAGCATCTCCGGCAGATAGAGGGCGAAGCGCCCCGCCCGCACGCCGATGCCCTTCAGCTTGGCGCGGAGCTCCGGGGTGATCTCCCGCTCCGTGCCGCCGGGCACCAGGCCCAGATACTCCCGAAGCCGGAAAAGGTGGCCGCGCAGGCTGGAATCCTCGGCCGCCTTGGTCTCGGCGGCCTCCAGCGGCGCCATGGCCTTCTTGATCGTGTTCTCCAGCCAGGTCGCCAGCCGGGCGCGCACGCGCTCGCGCTGGGCGCTGTCCAGGAACTCCGAATTCAGCGGCTCGACCAGTGGCTTGTCCGGGCTCGGCCCGGCCTTGAGCCGCGCGACCTCGGCCGCCTCATGCCCCGGCGAGCCGGGGGCGGGGAGCCGGGCAGGGTCCAGGTGACGCGCTGCAGCGGGGTGAGGCCGAAGGCGTCGTCGTTGCTGGCCTCCAGCAGGGAGACGCGGCGCGGCATCTCCTCCTTCAGCGCCCGGCGGGCGGCGCGGAGCAGGGCCTTGCGCTCCTCCTCGCCCGCGCCGGCCTCGGTCGCGGCCTCGAAGTTGAAGCCGGAGATCTTGCCGACCGGATGGCCCTCGACCACCACCTCGCCCCGGCGGGTGACGGCGGACAGCAACTCCTCCTCGCCATCATCCAGCTTGCGCATCAGATGCGCCGCCCGGCGGTCCACGAAACGGGCGGTCAGGCGTTCGTGCAGCGCGTCGGAGACCCGGTCCTCGGCCTCCCGCGCCTCGCCCTGGAAGCGGCTGGCGTCGCGGAACCAGTCGTTGCGGGCGGCGACGAAGCTCCAGACCCGGATCGAGGCGAGACGGGCCATCAGCGTGTCGAGGTCGCCCTCGATGTTGTTGCAGGTGGCGATGCCGGAGGCGATCCAGTCCTCCGGCAGATGCCCGTCCTGGGCCAGGTGCTTGAAGGCCCGGGCGCAGAAGTTCTGGTGCGTCTCGTCGGCCAGCTTGCGGAAATCCGGGATCTGGCAGGCTTCCCAGAGCAGGCTGACGCGCGAGCGGCTGTTGGCGAGGCGGCGGACCTCCTCGTCCCGCACCAGGGCGGCGAGGGTGATGTGGTCGTCCGCGTCGTTGCCCTTGGCCAGCCCGGCGAAGGGCGGCGGCGCGGCCAGGCTTTCCAGCAGCGCCTCGGGCGAGGCGAAGTCGAGCGCGGAGTTCCGCCAGGCCAGCGTCTGCAGAGGCTCGAACTGGTGGCTCTCGATCTTCTCGACGATCTCGTCCGACAAGGGCGGGCAGTCGGCGGTGACGCCGAAGGTGCCGTCGCGCATGCCGCGCCCGGCGCGGCCGGCGATCTGGGCGGCCTCCTGGGCGCTCAGCTCGCGCGAGCGGTGGCCGTCGAACTTGGTGAGCGAGGCGAAGGCGACATGGTCCACATCCATGTTCAGCCCCATGCCGATGGCATCGGTGGCCACCAGGAAATCCACCTCCCGCTCCTGGTACAGCGCCACCTGGGCATTGCGGGTGCGGGGGGAGAGGCGGCCCATGACCACGGCGCAGCCGCCCCGGCGGCGGCGGATGGCCTCGGCGATGGCATAGACCTCGCCGGCGGAGAAGGCGACGACGGCGGAGCGCGGCGGCAGGCGGGTGAGCTTGGCCGGGCCGGCATAGGTGAGCTGGGACAGGCGGGGGCGGGTCTCGATCTCCGCCCGGGGCACGAGGCGCTGGAGCAGCGGCCGGATGGTCTCGGCGCCGAGGAACATGGTCTCCACCATGCCGCGGGCATGCAGCAGCCGGTCGGTGAAGACATGGCCCCGGTCCGGATCGGCGCAGAGCTGGATCTCGTCCACCGCCAGGAACTCGACCTTCCGGTCGAGCGGCATGGCCTCCACCGTGCAGGCGAACCACTTCGCCTCGGGCGGGATGATCTTCTCCTCGCCGGTGATCAGGGCGACGTGCTGCTCGCCCTTGGCGGCCACCATCCGGTCGTAGTTCTCGCGCGCCAGGAGGCGCAGCGGGAAGCCGATGATGCCGGAGCTGTGCGCGAGCATCCGCGTGATGGCGAGATGCGTCTTGCCGGTGTTGGTCGGCCCCAGGACAGCCTTGACCCGGGGCTCGAACATCTGCGTGTCGTGGTGACTCATTCCGGGCGGAGTGTGTGGCAATGGCGGGGCCGCTTGGCAACCGTCACCGGCGCAGAGAATGCGACCTGTGCCCCGCCATGAGGCGATTCCGCGCCCCGGAGCCACCTTCGGGCGGTATCGGGATGCTCAGCCCACCCTCCCCCGGCGCTCCGGAGGGGCGGCTGGCCCGGATGCTGCTAGGGCAACGCCGGTTCCCCACCCGGCGCCCCTGCCGGCCGCCATGCGCGGATGCCGCCTTTGGGTCTGCTTTCGTCGCGGGAACGGGCTGGCGGAGGCCGGGCTCCGGGCGGATAACCGATGCGTGACTGGCGCCTGCCCTGGGGAGGGGCCGCCTGAGGAAAGGGAAGTTTGACCATGATCTCACGACGCCTGATGGCCAGGACCGGCGGCTTTGCGGCGCTCGCGGCGGGGTCCGGGATCGGTGCCTCGCTGGGGGTCCCTTCCGCCGCGGCGCAGACGCCCCCGGCCGAGAGCGGCGAGCCGACGCTGGACCGGATCAAGCGCACGAAGAAGCTGCGCTTCGGTGCCGTCGCGGGGGCCACGCCCTATTATGTGAAGGACCTCGCCACGGGGGAGTGGAAGGGGTTCTACATGGATCTCGGCCGCGCCCTGGCGCAGGAGCTGGAGGTGGAACTCGAACTGCACGAGACCACCTGGGGCAATGCGGTGCTTGACCTGCAGAGCAACAAGCTCGACGTCTTCTTCGGTCTGAACCCGACGCCGCGCCGCGCCCTGGCGGTGGATTTCTCGGTGCCCTGCTTCAACAACGCCTTCTCCTTCATCACGAAGAAGGGCTTCACCTTCGAGACCTGGGATGACCTGAACAAGCCGGAGGTCCGCATCGCGGTGGACAGCGGCTCCTCGCAGGATGGCGCGGTCACACGCCTCTGCCCGAAGGCCACCATCTCCCGTTTCAAGACCGCGGACGAGGCCACCATGGCGGTGCAGACAGGCCGGGCCGAGGCCCAGTGCATCGTGATCATCCTGGCCCTGACCGTGAAGAAGAAGGTTCCCAATCTCGGCGAGATCGTCACGCCGAAGCCGGTCTTCCTCACCACCTCCAATGCCGGCTTCCGGCGGGAGCCGGACAAGACCTGGCGCGACTTCGTCAATGTCTGGATCGACTACAACCGTGGCCTGGGCGTGGTGCGGCAGGCGATCGTGTCGAACATGCGGCTGGTCGGCGTCGAGGAATCCGATTTCCCGGCGGGCCTGACGCTCTGATCCCGCTTCGCTGCCGCCCCGCCGCCCGGGTCCCGCGCCCGGCCGGCGGCGGCGTCCTGCCCCCGCCCGCCCCGCGCTGAGGGGAAGGGACTGGGGGAAGGGCCGGACCGCGCCGCGGCCCGGCCATCCGCCCCGCCTTCCGGGCCGGGCGGGCGGCACGAGAGAGACCATATGTACGAGTGGGACTTCTACTTCATCTGGGGCTACCGCTGGCTCTTCCTGCAGGGGCTCGGTGTCACCATCGCCTTCACCGTCGGCATCGTGCTGATCGGGCTGGCGGTGGGTCTGGTGGCCGGGCTGGGGCGGCTCGCGCCCTATGCGGTCATCCGCTGGATCGCCCAGGCCTATATCGAGGTCTTCCGCTGCACCCCCGTGCTGGTGCAGCTCGTCTGGTTCTACTACGCCCTGCCCATCCTGTCCGGCATCGACATGTCGGCGACCTCGGCGGCGGTGCTGGCGCTCTCGCTCTATGGCGGCGCCTTCTATGCCGAGATCATCCGCGGCGGCATCGTCTCGATCGATGCGGGGCAGCGGGAGGCGGCGGAGGCGCTGGGCATGACGCCCGGCCAGTCCATGCGGCGAATCATCCTGCCGCAGGCGATCAAGCGCATGGTGCCGCCGCTGATGAACCAGTCGATCATTCAGTTCAAGAACACCTCGCTGGTCTCGGTGCTGGCGGTGCCCGACCTGCTCTACCAGGGCCAGGCCATCGCGCACGACACCTATCGGCCGCTGGAGACCTACTCCCTCGTGGCGGTGATCTACTTCGCCGTGCTCTTCCCGCTCACCCTGCTGGTGCAGCACCTGGAGCGCCGCATGGCGCGCAGCGACTGAGGAGGGCGTGATGAGCGCATCCCAACCCAAGATCGACGTCGCCGCGCTGCGCAAGAGCTTCGGCGACAACACCGTGCTGCGCGACATCAACTTCCGGGTGGAGCCCGGGCAGGTGGTGGCGCTGATCGGCCCCTCCGGCTCCGGCAAGTCCACCCTGCTGCGCTGCCTGAACCTGCTCGTCGTGCCCGATGGCGGGCGGGTGCGGATCGGCGGCCAGGGCTTCGACTTCGCGGCCGGGCAGCGCCTGCCGGGGCGGCGGGAGCTTGCCCGTTTCCGCGCCAATACCGGCATGGTCTTCCAGCAGTTCA